>NZ_CP011505.1:0-349668 GCF_001028665.1 Burkholderia pyrrocinia | reverse complement strand
CTTCTAGGCGCACCGCCAGCGCAGACACCACGTGCCAAAGCGCCGTAGGCACCATATCTCGACCGTCGGCGACATGCTTTGCGATGGCATGAGTGTCTGCAGCATTCTCCGGCAGCTCGGCGCTGAGCCGTCCAGCCACGCTGCGCAGGATTGGGTCGCCCTCCGGATTGCCGACCATCCTTTCGACGGCGATCCAATAGCGCTCGTGATCCGGCTGTGCCACCCAGAGTTCCTGCAGCAGAAAGCCCATCGCCGGCGCAAGCAACAGGCCAATCGTCTGTGCTTTCAGGTACTGCACCTCGCCTGAAACGAGTCCATCGACGTCCATAAGAAGCCGCGAGGCAGCATAATCGAACAGAAGATGGTGACGGAACTGGATATAGCGCTCATTCTCGACCTTGGCTAACACGCCCTGGAGAAGAAGTTCATCCAAGCCATCGGGCGCTTCGGCAGCGATGACATGAGCCGGGGCCCGCAGCGCTCGGCTATCGACCATCGCTTGTACAACGCTGTGCAAGCAGGCATCGGCGCGCGCCCCCAATGGCGTCACTCGGTGCTCCCAATACAACCTCAGCAGGCCCGCTTGGTTAGCGAGCTCGCGAAGTGCTTCAGCACCCATTCCTGTGCGGAGCAACTCGCCGATGAGACGTGTGTTGAACGGCACAAGCGCAAGTTGCCGGAGCTTCGTTGGGGCGCCATCGAGGGCCGTACGGAGTTCTGGCGCTTGGTTCAGTATCTGGTCGAACTCTTCCCCTGACCAAGACGGCACAAGCAGATGCCTCACCGTTGAAAATGCGGCATCCCGATAATGCGGGTTGGCCGGACGACCTACGAACAACTCACGGAATCGGACACCCATGCGCAAGTCGAACGTCCGTATCGAGGCCACGACTTTCCAGCGCCCCTTCAAAGCGAGAACACGCTCGATCAGTGTTCGAAACGCGCCCTCTCCCTGTCCACCACGCGTAGCGTCGAGGGCGTCGACGACTAGCCATCCCCCCGATGGTCCGTCCCAGGCCTCGAGCACTTTGACCAGGTCGTGTTGGAGACCCAGTTCGTTCTTCAGTCCAACGAGATCTTGAACGCTATAGCGGTCGACTGCGAGTTCGACGACATCGCCATGGCTCCGCAAAGCACGGGCCAACGCGTTGATGACAGCGCTCTTACCGGCGCCGGGCTCGCCAATCAAGAGGAGCGATCCTTCTTGAGCCGCGGCTAAGGCGGCTGCCTGACATTCCCGGGTGATTCGGATGACGCTCTCGGCTCCCTCGATCTGCTCGTAGGACCGCAAGTCGGCGGCAATTTGCGCCGAGTGTTCCCTAAGCTTACGGATATCGTCTTCGAAGCGTGGTGGCGCAGACAACTGCACTCCCGCATGCATGACGGCTTGCCGCAGCTGAGGTAAGTCGCCACCGCTCCGCTCGGTCATCCAGCGCTGGCTGATCTGGCTCAGCGCAGTGATCAAAGGTCGAGCCTGATCCGTCGTCGTCACCCTTGCTGCTAGCCCCTCCATGACGTTGGCGTACGCGCCAGCCGGGTCAAACGTCATCACCCTCACAATCTGCGCAACGCTTCGAAGCAAGATCGAACTCCATGGTTCGGTCGTAGTGTTGCTCCAGGCTTCCCGCATGCATGTCTCGAACACCCCCAGTGCCCTTTGCTGGTCTTGGGTCAGCGCAGCTGGCGATGGCTGCGAGAGAGATCTCAGCGCTGCCGGGAGATCCACACGAACCGAGGCGGGTGCTGTGGGTCCTACTGCCAGCACGAGTCGATCCTTGTTCGGATCGAGGCTGCGATCCCAAAGTTGTTCGCCCTGACCATCGCGGCAGACAAGCCAATGTCGAATGAACTGCTGGACGGTTTTGGCCAAGCCACCTTCAGCCCCGGACGAGAGGTTCACGGTCGTCTTGGCCTGCACCGCGATGAACCCACCATCCGACGTTGCCACCAAGATGTCGTCGACAGGTGCCTCGGTCTCGAAGCGAATCCAGACAGGAACGGCCGGCCCCAGTTCCAGTACGTGGTCGACAGGAACTTGGGCAAGCAACTTCAGACCGAAAAGCGCCCCAAGCTGGGCCTGAAACCCAATACCTCCTGCTGCTGCGGCGCCACCACTGGAGATGCCTCGAGAACTGGTCGGATGTGAGGTTGCCAAGTTGACTCGCTTAAGTTGACTTCGGGGTGTGGCCGCCATGATTGTACAAGGTGAACTGCCCCATTCTGGTACGCAAGCCGCCCCCTAGTCTAAATAAGGTGTCGCAAACCGGCCGCAGCCTAGCGAAAAAAGCTTTAATAACTACAACTGCCGCGCGATGACAATTAGCGAGATGGCTCACCACTTGCTCGCGGCTTTTCACTACTAGACGGCTTTGGGGCAGAAAGCGGCCGTTCACCATTGGGGACCGCAACGACCGAAAAGGGTGGCGGATTCAACCGGTCGACGCCAGCGCGGGCGACCGTCCACCAACTTCGAGCTTCCGGATTCGGCCAGTTGCTGTCATTGACCCGTGCCATTGGCCTGATGTCTGAATGTCGGTTACGAGACCTCAAATGGACGGTTTCAATGTCACGGCGGCTAACACACGAGACAGACAACGCTGGCGGGCGTCGCAATATCGCGCCATTGTCGCGCCCATCGGATCGACTGGACCATCGTAGCGACGCACGAGGTCAGTCACCGAACCGCGTTGCGGGAATTGAATTCGCTTCATGATAGACCAGCAATTTACGAGCCGTTATATCCAGAAGCGCCTCAATTGATGGCTTCCTTCGCCAGCCGAACCCAGGTTCTCCGCGCTGCTATTTTTTCGGGGTTGGCGGGCGTGCGCAACCTATGCGCGACCTCTGCTAGATCGTCAGAGTCGGCCGCCGCGTTGACCTTGTATGCAGACCATATTGCCGCCGAAATCGCAAAATCAATCTCTGGATCATCGGCCAAATCTGGCGAGTCTAGAAGATTCACTCCGATCATTTCCCCGAAGCGCTTATAATTTTCCCGACCGGTGACGAAGAAACCGAACGGACCGCGACCGCGATAGCGCCACCCATCGCCGCTATCGGGACCTCCATTTCCCAGAGTGTTGGCGTGAATCGTATTGGCGACTGCTTCAGGCTTGCCAACGATGGCTTGCGCCATTTCATCTGATATGTAGTGGTCTAATGAATCCGGACACTGATTTAGGCGAGAATGTTCGCCATGAAGAGGTGTCTGATGAGCAAGCAACGACGTACGTTTTCCCCGGAGTTCAAACAGCAAGCCGCCTGTCTGGTGCTCGACCAGGGCTATAGCCATATGGAAGCAAGCCGCTCGGTCGGCGTCGGCGAGACGGTGCTGCGCCGCTGGGTGCAGCAACTTCAGATGGAACGCCAGGGCGTCACGCCGCAGGGCAAGGCAATCACGCCGGATCAACAGCGTATTCAGGAACTCGAGGCGCGTATCGAACGCCTCGAGCGTGAGAAGGCCATTTTAAAAAAGGCTACCGCGCTCTTGATGTCGGAAGGCATCGAACGTACGAAGTAATTGATCAGATTGGCGCAAGCGAATCGGTCGAGCTGATCTGCGCGGTATTCGACGTGTCGCGGTCCTGCCTGTATGCACACCGATGGCGAGCCCGACGCGTTGATGCCGAGCGAATGGCACTGCGTAGCCGGGTACACGAGCTGTTCATCGAGAGTCGAAGCTCTGCTGGCAGTCGCAGCATCATGGGCATGATGCGCGAGGAAGGTACGGCGATTGGCCGCTTCAAGGTCAGCCGCTTGATGGAAGAACTCGGGTTGATCTGCAAGCAGCCGGGCCGCCATGCCTACAAGCAGGCCACGGTCGAGCGGATCGATATCTCGAACCATCTCAATCGCGAATTCGAGGTTGGTACGCCGAATCAGGTGTGGTGTGGTGACATCACGTATGTCTGGGCGCAGGGCCGTTGGCATTATCTGGCCGTAGTACTCGACCTGTTCACGCGTCGGGTTGTTGGCTGGGCGTTCTCGACACGCCCTGATGCCGATCTGGTCGTGCAGGCGTTGGAGATGGCCTATGAGCAACGTGGTCGACCGCAAGGCTTGCTGTTTCACTCGGATCAAGGCGGCCAATATGCAAGCCGGAAATTCCGTCAGCGCCTCTGGCGCTATCGGATACAGCAGAGCATGAGCCGTCGAGGAAATTGTTGGGATAACTCCCCGATGGAGAGGCTGTTCCGCAGCTTCAAGACCGAATGGCTACCGTCAGTGGGCTACATGTCGGCGCAGGAGGCACACCGGGACATCAGCCACTACCTGATGCACCGGTACAACTGGATACGGCCGCATCAGTTCAATGACGGACTGGCGCCGGCGGTTGCGGAAGAAAAACTTAACGCAGTGTCCGGGATTAGTTGACCACTACAATAGCACCTTGTTCGACCAGTTTTTGCGCAAGTCCGCGGCCGAATATCCGAATTTCTCGTTGGACACGGTGAATCCGCCCGACTCGTGACCGATATTCCCGAGGAAGTAAGCAAGCCGGTTCGGCGAATCGATCGCGTACTTGGCGAGTACGTCACGACGCTTAAGCAGGGCGTCCGCAAGAGACTCCCTCCCACGGAAAAATGCCACAAGCTTTGCGCGGTCGAGGCTAGCTAGGAACGGAGAAATTGTCGCGGCCCCATTAGGTTTTGGTTTATCAGGCACACTTTCCAACGTGCCGCTGGCAAAGCTCCACCGACCAGACGCGTTAAGACCGTCAACTAACAACGGCGATTGCGCTGCATCCGTGTCGGTGTACACGAGGGTCTTTACGTCGTCGAATAGCAGTACAAGCGGTTCGCCCCCATGTTGCTCGAGTGCTTCAATCAAGCGGCGAGAAAACGGGCTGCTGGAAAGCCCTGGGCCTTCGTCAGCGGTCTCACCAGCGCGAGTGGCGTAAGCAATGAGCATGCTGGCGTGCTGCCCCATATCGTGCAATCCTTTCGGGTCTTTTGGATTGCCTTTGGACTTGTACCAACTGCGGCATGCATCGAGGACCACTATGTTGACTGGCGTGTTTGCATCTTCAAGTGCCAGCAGCAGTGGTGGCAAAGGAGTTCCTGCAGTTCGAACGTCCGCAGGCGTCCGTGCTCGAGCATCGATGGGAAGGAGATAGTTGACACCGAACTCGTCTTGCGCCGCATGACCAGCATAATAGAAAAAACCGACGGCGTTGGGTCCGGCGGAACGCAGCCGGTCACCAAACGCGGCGACAGCAGCGGTCAAATGCGACTGATCGAGGTCAAGACTGTCTGGTTGCAATGCAAAACCCAGTTGCTGCAACTGTTTTGCCAGTCTTTTGGCGTCAGCTAGCGCATTCGGCAGCGGGTCAAGGGCGGTGTAGTGTGTGTTACCGATGACGAGTGCGATGCGCGCCGGCAGTGGTGCGCTGGCCCCGCAGCATGCGAGCGACGCCACAACAAGGAGCGATCTTCTGGCGCGGCCCAGCTGAGTCCAGTGATGTCGAAGAAGGTGTTCAACATTGGCGATCGCAATCGGGTCAAGCATGGAGTCCTCGTTCGAAGAGCGCAGCTTCTGCCTCACGTCGAAGGACTAGACCTCGAGAATCGGGGGTTGTCCAAAGTCTCTTCATCGAACGAATGCGGTCCGGCACTGACTTGAATTTTTTGGCTGCCATCAACTGCTTTATTTCATACATCTCCAGTCGGGACTTACTGTTACGAACGATCGCAGGTCCGCGGTTGTAGATCAGTGAGACCAAAGCGCCAAAGCTATCATCGGACAACGCGTTGCAATTAGGGAAAGCGCCTTCGGTCTGCTTGGTTGGATATGGCAGAAACGCTAAAAACTGGCTATTCGCAGCAGGCCATGGAATGTCGACGTCGTGAACTTGGGGCAAAGCCGCCTTTGCCGCTTGTCCCGAGAGTGTAGCCACTTTCAAAAGCGCGGCCCGATCAGCCGTGCTTAACATGGGCCAATCACGGTTTATGTACCTAGCATTTGCGTAGCGCAAGTCATACCCCACTCCGATAGTCACGCCTGACGCACCCTTTGGCCAGATCGGCCGGCGATATTTTCGTTCATAGACGGCTGGACTGGCGATCTCACAGGAAACAATGAGATCGATCGCCGCTTGGCTAAG
The DNA here is from genome assembly GCF_001028665.1 of Burkholderia pyrrocinia. Taxonomy (NCBI): domain Bacteria; kingdom Pseudomonadati; phylum Pseudomonadota; class Betaproteobacteria; order Burkholderiales; family Burkholderiaceae; genus Burkholderia; species Burkholderia pyrrocinia. The sequence goes on along the minus strand of NZ_CP011505.1, from coordinate 343,565 downwards.
CTTACGTTTGGAGGGTTCACCGTGACCAACCCCTCGGCTTACGGAAGGCTCTCGGTATTTCCAGCCAGCCTCGACCATCTCCGAGTCAGCCTGGATTCGGCTGAGCAACGCTTCAAACGAGCCCGGCATCGCTTGTCGTTCGTCTGCCGAGGCGGACAGATGTTCGACGAGTGCGCCTGAGGCAATCCCCGAAATAAAGAGTCGTCTATCCATGGAACCCTCATTTTCTTTATGAATAAGCCAAGTCGGTAAGATCCTCGCAAATCACCATTTCCACGAGCCGTTGTTCCATCGAATCGGCTGTTGAAGAGTAGTTCAGCCCGAGCATGAGTAGTGAATAAGGGAAACGATAATGTGGGCGTTGACGGAATACGTTGAAAACCGTTTGTCAGGCTCCGTCATCACCGGCAGAACTCTACTGCGAAGCGGTCATCGACGCTTGCACTGGGGCATGACCGCTCCGGGTCGGCAAGCAACATCCACAGGAATCCACGAAGACCCAAGAAAAAGAAAAAGCCGGCACAAGGCCGGCTTCGTCGTCGAAGCGCAAGACACCACACACGCCCTGTCACTTCATGCACGCCGCGGCCAGCTTCCCGACCGTGATCACCGCCTGCTCGATCTCCGGCGACCACGGGCTGCTGTAGTTCAACCGGATGAAGTTCCGGTAGCTGTCGGTAATCGAAAACATGTAGCCAGGCCCGATCGTGATCCCCTGCTCCAGCGCAAGCTGATACAACCGCATCGCATCGACCTGCACGGGCAGTTCGACCCACAGCACATACCCGCCGGCCGGACTCGAAATGCGCGTGCCCTCCGGAAAGAACCGCGACACCATCGCACGCATCAGATTCGCCTGCTGTGCATACGCCTTGCGTAAGCGCCGCAGGTGATGCTCGTAGCCGTCGCGTTCGAGAAACTCCGCGATCGCCAGTTGCGGCAACGACGGCGTCGCGAGCGTATTCAGGAATTTCAGCTTCTCGACCTGATCGCGATAGCGGCCCGGCAATGCCCAGCCGATCCGGTATGCAGCCGTCAGGCTCTTCGAGAACGACGAGCAATGCAGCACGATTCCGCTGCGGTCGTAGGACTTCAACGAACTCGGATGCGTATCGCCGAAATACAGTTCGTTATACACACCGTTCTCGATGATCGGCATACCGGCCTTCGTGGCGAACTCGACCAGCTCGCGCTTGCGCTCGTCGGGCATCTGAAAGCCCAGCGGGTTCTGGAAGTTCGGCATCACCATGCACGCGGCGATCGGCTGCGACTTCGCGATCGCGGCCAGCGCGGCGATGTCGATCCCGTATTCCGGATGCGTCGCGACCTCGATCGCCTTCATCCCCATCCGCTCGATCGCGTGCAGCATCGCGTAGAACGTCGGCGACTCCACCGCGATCGTATCGCCCGGCTTTGCGACCGCCTGCAGGCACAGGTTGATCGCCTCCGTCGCGCCCACCGTCACGATGATCTCGTTCGGGTCCACCGACATCCCGTTTTCCAGGTAGCGGCGCGCAATCTGCCGGATCAGCCGCGGATGGCCGGGCGGCAGCCCGTCCGTCACGCCCGACAGCGACTTGTCGCGGCCGGCTGCATACGCGTAGCGGTTCAGCTTCTCGAACGGGAACAGGCTCGGGTCCGGGTACGGCGAGCCGAGCGGCACCGCGTCGTCGGTGCCGATCGAGCGCAGCGTCGACAGCACGAGCCGGCTCACGTCCACCGACGACGAAATCGCGATCGGCTTCGACGGTCGCAGCTCGCGCACCGGCGCATGACTGTCGTCGCGGCGCAGGTTCACGAAATAGCCCGACTGCGGCCGGCTTTCCAGCAGCCCGCGGCTTTCGAGCAGCAGATACGCATGCAGCACGGTCGTGATGCTGATCCGGTGCTGCTGGCTCGCCTGCCGCACCGACGGAATCCGGTCGCCGTGCCGGTACACGCCCTGGCGGATCAGGCGCTCGATATCGTCCGCGAGTTTTTCATAGAGTTTCATCGCGCGCCTCCCGTCGGCATGCGCCGCCGCGCCGCCATGCTGCGCGCGTCCGACACGCGCGTGTTCCACCCGCCGACCAGGCCGTCGTGATTCCTGATCTTTCCCTCCGGTTTTGCTTTTTCCATCGCACTGGCTCTCTCTTGAAGATGCGCCGGCAGGGTTCCGGTATGACTGGATCTGCGGCACTGTGCACTTGATGGTGGAATCTTAAAAGCAGAACAGTCGGCGACGAGCACACACATCGATCGTGCGAACAAGAGTACAGTTCGGCGCGAATCGCGTATGACGGGATAACTGTGCGTCTTATGAAATGACCGGGCGGCCGGAAGCCTTGCGCGGCGCCGCCGGCGCCGGCCCGAAGCGACGGCCGCACGGTCTTTCGTCCGACGATCGCAATTGGGGTGCAATACTGTGCGGTCGCACGGTTTTCACGGGTGGAGTCCGACCATGCAGCACACGATCGAACAGGCATCCGGCCTTGGCGGCGCGATCCGCGCGGCCCGGAAAGTACGGAAATGGCGCCAGAACGATGCGGCTGGCCGTCTCGGCGGTAGCGAATCGGTCATGGTCAAGGCCGCAGGCGGCGCGGGCACCGTCCGGTGGGGCAAGGTGTTCCGGATCCTGCAGGGGCTCGGCGTGCAGATCGTCATCGACCTCCCCGATGCGAGCGGCGCGCCGGTCGAACGCGAATCGGCTCGCGCGAGCCGCCGCGCCGACATCCGCGCATCGCGCGCCGCCGGCAAGGAGAGCGCATATGACTGACCGCGCGCTCGCCGCCCTGCTCGTTGCGCGGCTGACCGGCACCGCCGACCATCCGCGCTTCACCGGCACGCCGATCGACCTGTCGACGCTCGACGCGCACACGCTCGGCACGGTGTGGCCGGCGCTGCGTCGCACCGAGCGCGAGATCATCCAGCGCGACTTCGCGTACGACGACCCCCGCGCCGAATTCGTGCGCTGGCTGCACGGGCAGATCGATGCGCTCGGCCTCGTGCCGCTCGTCGACGCCGATACCGCACTCGAACTGTTCCGCGATATCCCTCCCGGCGCGTGGCAGCGCGCGCTGCAGGAACTGCCCTGCCTCGACGCGCTGCCGTCGCCCGCGCTGCAGGCCGAGCTTGCGCGCATCGCGGGCGAACCGGAGGAAGGCGGCCTGCGCGCCGCGTCCGCGTATGGCGCGTATGCGCTCGACTGGTTCGCCGGCCGCCGCGACTTCTCGGCGCGACGCGACGCGTATGCGCAAGCGCTGGCGGATTCGCCGTTTCGGGTGCGCGAACTCAACGTGCTGCCCGAACTCGGGCCGGCCGCGCTGCTCGCGCTGGCCGCGACGCACGACGGCTATTTCGCGCCGAAGCGGCTGTGGATCGACTTCAGCGATCCGGCCGTCACGCTCGCGGAAGACGCCGCGTACGTCGAATTCGCGCGCGACGCGCTGACCGAGGCCGCGCGGCAAGTCGCGGCGATTCATGCCGGCACCGTTCCGTACCAGGCCGATCGCGCGTTCACGACCGACGACGCGCAGGTCGTCGCCCGCGCGGCGCGCGTGGCCGCCTATCGCGACGAAGCGTGGCTGCGCCCGCTGATCGGGCCGCTGCTGACGGGCGTGTGCGTCGCGCCGACCGCCGCGAAGACGGCGCCGTCGCAGTCGCTCGCGATCGCGCTCGGCCACGCGGTCGAGACGATCCCGACACCCGAGAGCGTGCGCGCGCTGCGCGACGCGCTGGCCGCCGTGCGTCATGCCGGCGTGCAGAAGAAGCTTGCGCGCAACCTGAAGCCGGCCGAACGCGCGCTCGGCGAGCGGCCGCATACCGCGCTGCGCATGACGCTCGACGCGAAGCCCGACAACAAGCAGCTCGCGATGCTCGCCGCGTGCATGGAAGCGGGCTTCTGGCAGCCGATCACGCTCGGCCATGCCGAATGGCGCGAGCGGCTCGTCGATGCGCCGGCCGGCGCCGCGTTCTCGACGCGCATGATCTGGCAAGCGCGCGGCCATGACGGGACGACGCTGTCGTTCATGCCTGACGTCGCGAAGGGCAAGGTCGTGCTGCGCGACGCGGCGGGGCACGCGTGCGACATCGCCGACGACAGCGACATCCGCTTATGGCACCCGCTGCTGGCCGATGCGGACGAGCGGCTCGCGTGGCAGCGCGCGATCGTCGGCCGCGCGCTGCGGCAGCCAATCAGGCAGGCATTCCGCGAGTACTACGTGCCGGAGGAAAGCGACGCCGCGGCCAGCGATTCCGCAATGTTCGAAGGTCACGTGCTGTCGAGCCGGCCGCTGCTCGGCGTCGCGCGCCGCGAAGGCTGGTCGATCCGCGCATACGACGACGGGCTCGTCCGCGAATTCGGCGACGTGCGTGCAACCTTCGTCGTCGATGCCCGGCTCTATCCCGGCTCGGAAAGCCATGGCACGTCGCGCCGGCTGCACGTCGAACGCCGGCACGAGCGGCGCTGGGTGCCGCTGCCGATCGGCGAGATCGATCGTGTCGTGTTCTCGGAAGTGGCGCGCGCGGTCGACCTGCTCGTCAGCGTGTCCGCATTCGCGCTCGACGACGACGCGACGCGCGCGGCCACCGCCGCCGCGCTCGCGGTCGATCCGGTTCGCCAGCGCGACATCGACGCGGAACGCTGGCAGCGCCTGAACCGGCTGTCGGATTTGCCGCTGGGCGTGATGGCGCGCCATCGCAAGCACGTGCTGTCGCTCGTGTTCGCCGACGCGATTGCGCAAGGAAGGATGGCGATCGACGAACGCCATGTGCGCGTCGGCGCGTGGTCGGTGCATTGCGCGACCGGCCGCGTGACGCGCGACGGCGAGCCCGTCGAACCCGCGACCGAGCCGCCGCCGTCGCCGCTGCGCGCGGTGCCGTGGCTGCCTTACGACGAAGCGCTGCTGCAGCGGATCGTCGACGTCGTCGCGGGCTTGCTCGACTGAGCGCCCGCCGTCAGATCGAACCGAACAGCGCGCGCGGCCGGTCCTTCAGCGTGCCGGACAGAATCCGCAGCCCGTTGACGAGCTCGTCGCGCGTGGCCGGGCACGCGAGGTTGATGCGCACGCCGTGTTCGATTTCCGCGCGGTCGACCGCGAACGTCGACGACGGCATCACGATCACGCCGCGCGCCTTCGCGTTCGCGGCGAAGTCGTCGGCGCGCCACGGCGGCGGCAGCCGCAGCCACACGAACATGCACGCAGGGTCGGACTTCAACTGCCCGGCCGGCAGCAGTTCCCGCGCGAGATCGACGCGCGCGCGGATCTCCGCGAGTTGCGCGGCCATGATCCGCTCGGCGGTGCCGTCCTCGATCCATACCGTCGCGATCAGCATCGAGATCGGCGCGGGCATCCACGCGGTCGTGCGCACCGCTTCCGCACATAGCGCGACACTGTCGCGCGGGCAGCTCAGGTAGCCGAGGCGCAGCCCCGGCGCGAGGATCTTCGACGTCGCGCCGATATGGAACGTCAGCTCGGGGCACAGCCCCGCGATCGCCGGCAGCCGGTCGCGTACGAGCGGGCCGTACACATCGTCCTCGATGATCGTCACGTGATGGCGCCGCGCGATGTCGACGAGCGCCATCCGGCGCGCGAGGCTCATCGTCGTCACGGTCGGGTTCTGCAGGTTCGGCACGACGAAGATCGCCTTGACCGGCATGCGCTGGCAGATCCGCTCGATCTCGTCGGGCAGCAGGCCGTCGTCGTCGGACGGCGCGCTGACGATCTCGAACTGGAACACCGGCGCGAGCGCCTTGAGCCCGTAATACGTGAGGCGATCGGCGACGATCACGCCGTCGGTGCCGATCAGGCTGTTCAGCACCGCATACAGCCCGTGCTGCGCGCCGCTCGTGACGACCACCTGGTCGCTCGACGGCGCGAAGCCGGGCGCGGCAAGCCACTGTGCGCCGGCCGCGCGCGCCCAGTCGGGCCCCTGCGGCGGCTGGTATTCCTGCAGCGCGGCGAAGCGCGGGTCGTTCGGCAGCGTGCCGAACGTCCGCGCGAGGCTCGCGAGAAATTCGCCGGTCGCCGGGCGGTTCACGGTCAGGTCGATCACGCCGTTGCCCGCCGCGAGCCATGCACGGGCCGGCGCGATGCTCGGCATCGCGCCGCCGGTGACGAGCGAGCCGCGGCGCTTGCTGCCGATCACGAGGCCGCGCAGTTGCAGTTCCTTGTAGGCGCGGGACACGGTCGACACGTTGATGCCGAGCTCGGTCGCGAGCTGGCGCTGCGGCGGCAGGCGGCTGCCCGGCGGATACGTGCCGTTGCGGATTTCCTCCTCGATCGAGCTCGATACCTCGACATAAGTCGGCCGCTTCGCCTGCACCGGCTCGCCGCTGTCGCGCTCGCCGGAAAGTTTGTCTGATGCCATTTATCGCCTGTGACCACACAAAAAGCGTTTGTCTGCCATTTTTGCCTGCCCAGCGATTGTATATGACATCCCTTCCCCGTCAAACGTCAGCAGAAAAGTCTGTTGAATCAGCCAGTTGAAATCGGGTAAACACTAGCGCCACACAATCTCATTTTGATTGCACACAAAAAATTACTGTGTGATTCTTAATCGCAACTTTGTGTGAACCATGTGTGCCGGAGGGGATGCGTCATGGCGAACGTCGCCATCGTGGGTGCAGGCTTCATCGGGCTCGGCGCGGCGGCATGGCTGCAGCGCGACGGGCATCGCGTGACGCTGTTCGATCCGGCCGGCGTCGGCCACGGCGCGTCGTTCGGCAACGCCGCGACGTTCGCGCCATACGGCTGCGTGCCGGTGAACGGCCCGTCCGTGTTCCGCAACATCCCGCACTTCCTGTTCGCCGCCGACAGCCCGCTGCGCATCCGCTGGCCATACCTGTTGCGCGGCGCGCCGTGGCTCGCGCGGTTCCTGCTCGCATCGACGCCCGCGCGCCACGTACGCAGCGCGAGTGCGCTGGCCGCGCTGCTGTCGCGCGCCGCCGACGGCTATGCGCCGCTGCTCGCCCCGCCGCGGCTCGCGGCGTTCGTGCGGCCGCGCGAATGCCTGTACCTGTACGCGCGGCAGGCGTCGTTCGATGCCGCGCAGCCGTCGCTCGCGCTGCGACGCCGGCTCGGCGTGCCGTTCGAGCTGCTCGACGCGAGCGCGATCCGCCGGCTCGAGCCCGCGCTCGCGCCGATCTTCGCGCGCGGCGTGCTGTTCGTCGGAAGCTGGCATTTCTCCGATCCGCACGGGTTTCTCGGCGAACTGTTCGCGCATCTGGCAACCGGCGGCGCGACGCTCGAACGCGAGTGCGTCGCGCGGATCGAGCCCGTCGGCGACGGCGTTCAGGTGCATGCGGGCGGCTCGGTGCGCGCCTTCGACCACGTCGTCATTGCCGCGGGCGCCCGCTCGCGTGACCTCGCCGCTGCGTGCGGCGACGCCGTGCCGCTCGATACCGAGCGCGGTTATCACGTGCAGTTCGCCGCGCATGAGCAGATCGTCACGCGGCCGGTCGGCTGGGCCGAGCGCGGTTTCTACATGACGCCGCTCGACGAAGGGTTGCGCGCGGCCGGCACCGTCGAACTCGGCGGCTTCGACGCGCCGATGAACCGCTCGCTCGTCGCGCTGCTCACGCGCTCGGCACGCGAGGCGCTGCCGTCGCTCGGCGCGCCGACGCGCAGCTGGCTCGGCTTCCGGCCGACGCTGCCGGACGGCGTGCCGGTCATCGGCCACGCACGTGACAGCGCGCGCGTGATCCACGCATTCGGTCATCAGCATCTCGGCGTGACGCTCGCCGGCATCACCGGGCGGATCGTCGCCGACCTCGTCGCCCAGCGCGCACCGCCGCTGGACCTCACGCCATACCGGGCCGCGCGATTCTGACGCGCGCCGCGACTTCAACCACTGCAAGGAGGCATGCATCATGAATCGTCGTAACTGGCTGGTTTGGCTGGCCGTCTGCTCGATCGGCACGGCCGCCGCGTCCGCGCAGGCCGCGGACCCGGAAACCGTCAAGATCGGCTTCGCCGGCCCGCTGACGGGGCCCGTCGCGCGCGTCGGCAAGGACCTGCAATACGGTGCGCAACTCGCGCTCGACGAGGAAAACGCGAAGCATCCGACCATCGGCGGCAAGCCGGTGCGCTTCGTGCTCGACGTGCAGGACGACCAGGCCGATCCGCGCATCGCGATCCAGGTCGCGCAGAAACTCGTCGACGACGGCGTAATCGGCGTGATCGGCCACTACAACTCGGGCTGCAGCATCCCCGCGTCGGCCGTCTACCGGCAGGCGAACGTCGCGATGATCACGCCCGGCTCGACCAATCCGCAACTGACGATGCAGGGCTTCAAGAACGTGTTCCGCACGATGGGGCACGACGGCATCGGCGGCGTGGTGGCCGGCCGCTTCGCGGTCGAGCAGTTGAAGGCGAAGCGGATCGGCATCATCGACGATCGCACCGCGTTCGGCCAGGGCCTCGCCGACGCGTTCGAGAAAGGCGTGAAGGACGCGCACGGCAGCATCGTCGGCCGCGAATACACGAACGACAAGGCTGTCGATTTCCGCGGCATCCTGACGACGATGAAGAGCAACAACGTCGACCTGCTGTTCTTCGGCGGGCTCGACGAACAGGGCGCGATGCTCGTCAAGCAGATGCGCTCGCTCGGCATCCGCGCGCAACTGTTCGGCGCCGGCGCGCTGAAAAGCAATGCATTCCTGAAGATCGCCGGCAATTCGGGCGAAGGCACGCAGGATCTCGAACCGGGCCCGGCGCTCGACAAGCTGCCGTCCGCCGTCGCGTTCGCGCAGCGCTACAAGGCGCGCTTCAACCAGGACGTCGAGCTGTATGCGCCGTTCGCGTACGACGCGGCGCTCGCGATGATCGCGGCGATCCGCAAGGCCGATTCGGTCGATCGCGGCAAGGTCGTCGCGAGCCTGCCGGGCGTGTCGGTCACGGGCGTGACCGGGAAGATCTCGTTCGACGAGCGCGGCGACCTGATCAAGCCACCCTACACGCTGTTCCGCGTCGAACAGGGGCAGTGGCACAGCATCCGCACGGTCGGCGGCGCGTCGAACTGAGCGGCAAGCCGGCGGACGGCGCCGCCTACCGCTCCGCCTGCTGCCGCTGCACTTCCTGCGCTTTCATCTGCAGATACGCGCTCTTTTCCACTTCGTGTAGTTGCTGCGGATACTGCTCGGTCGCGTCGAACCAGCGCGCGAGGCGCTGGTCGAGCGGCTTGTCGAGCGTCGCGAGATACGTGTCGATCGCGAGGTAGTAGCGCATCGTGTTGCGCTCCAGCAGCCCGCGCACGCCGCCGATGTACTGCGGCTGCGCGGCCGATGCGCCGCCGACGGCCGTGAACCCGACCTTGTCGCTGCCGACCGTCGCGAGGTAGGTCTTCATCGCCATCCGGCCGACCGTGCCGAAGCCGTACGAATACGTGAGATGCAGGAACGTGCGCGACGCGCCGACCGGCACGGCCTCCAGCGCGATCCGGTAATCCTTCGTGCCCATCGGGCCGCTGTCGGCGGTCAGGTCGACCTGGAAATAGTCGGGCGTCGCGGCCGCCACGCGATAGCGGAACTGCAGGCGATAGGTATCCGGGAGCTTCTGCTGGATCTTGCGGCCGACGTTCACGTCGAGCACCGGGCCGTTGCTGCCGCTCGACGCATGACAGTACTTCGTGTTCAGGTGCAGGATCAGCACCGCGCACCAGTTCGCGGGGCCTTGCGCGGGATCGTTGAGCTGGCCGTTCACGACCGCGAACGGATAGTCGACCAGTGCGTAGATGTCGCCCTTCAGCGACGACGACGCCTCCGACGATTCGAGGTACAGCGGCCGGTGAAACGCGTTGTCCTTCAGCTGCGCGCCGAGGCCGTGGTAACGGTCGAGCAGCGCCGCCGCGCCGCCTGCGCCTTCCGCGCCGAACGACAGCGCGCCCCAGCCGACACAAACGGCCGCGACGAGCGCGTGCCAGGCGCGACGGGCAAGCCACCTGCCGCGCGGATGTCCGGATGTTTCCATTCTTGTGCTCCCTCCGGGCGCGCGGTGGTCGCACGCATGTGTCACAGAATACGCCTGCGCAGTGCACGACGTGACGCGACGTGGCGCGTCGCGCACGGCCGCTATCGGCTTCGCTTCACCGGCACCGGCAACTGCGCGGCAGTGATCCGGATCAGCGCCGACAGCCATTCGCGGTCGTCCCAGCGATCGCCGGCGATGACGAGGTGCGGCTTCGCGCCCGGATACGGCGGGCCTTCTTCGCAGGCGCCGAGAAACGCGCGGCCTTCGGGTGTCGGCTTGACGAACAGCCGGTCGTCGCAGACGAGCGCGACCATCTTGCCGTCGCAATAGATGCCGTATTCGCCGAACATCTTGCGGGCCGATACCGTGCCGGCCGCCGCCATCTGCTCGACGATGAAATCGACCGTACCCTGGCTCGATGCCATCCGCTGCTCCTGGTGAAAAAGTTTATGACCGCCGTGTGCGCCGGACCGTTCCGTCTTGTCGGCAGATACGCTGCGGCGCGTCATCCATGCGTCGACGGAAAGCGCATTCAGGCACGCGGGTGCGCCTTCCAGGCCAACAATCTCCTGACACGCCTGACAGTTACATCGCGGCCCGATGAATCGCCCGATAGCGCTTCACGAAAAAATGGCGCAGACGTGACGCCCCCGCACATTCCGCCTACTTGTCGGCCGCAAACGCACTCGACATCTGCCGCGCCCGCTTCACATCGTCGCCATGCAGGTAAATCGACGTCGTCGAGATCGACGCATGCCGCAAGTTGTCGCGCACCGTCGTCAACTCGGCCCCGCGCGCGAGCGCGTGCGTCGCATGCGTATGACGCATCCAGTGCGGGCTCGCCTGCCGCAGCTTCTGCGCGAGCGCTGGGTTATCGGCATCGACGACGTCGGCCGTCTGCGCGAAAAAGCGCTGCATCACCTTCCACAGCCGCACGCTCGTGATCGCGGCCGCGCCGTCTTCCGCGAGGCTCGGGATCAGCGGCGTATCGGGCCGCCAGCGCGCCGGCGTGACCGGCAACCGTCGCGCGACCAGGTGACGATCGAGCGCCGTGCGCGCCAGCGGCGGCAGCGCGACGCGCGCGGCCTTGCGCCCCTTGCCGATCACCTTCAGCCACGCGTCGCCGTGCGCGTCCGTCTCGATGTCGCCGAGCGTCGCGCCGACCAGCTCGCTCGCGCGCAGCCCGGTCGCATAGCCGAAATCGAGGATGAAGCGTAGCCGTTGCGCGGCGGCAAGCGTCCAGCCGGACGACACGTCCTTGCGGAACTCGAGCCCGTCGGCGATCGTGCGGACCAGCAGCCACTCGCCTTCGGTGAACGCATGCGACGTGTCGAGTGCGTTCGCGCCGCGCGTGTCGCGCACCTTGACGCCCGCGAACGGATTCGCGAGCAGGTAGCGCTGCTCGATCAGCCAGCGGAACAGCGCGCCGAGCACCGACAGCGTGTACGCCGCCGAGCGCGCGGACAGCCCGCCCGAGAACGGCCGCCAGTCGGGTGCGCCGCGCGGCCGCACGGGCCCGACCCAGCGTTCGTGCGGCGTCGGGCGGCGCACGAACGCGCGATACGCGACCGCATCCTCGGTCGTCAGCGACGACAGCGCACGGCCGCGCTCGACGATGGCCCACAGGATCAGCCGCTCGGCCTCCTTCCGGTATGCGCGCCGCGTCGCCGCCGATTCGTGCAGCGACAGCCAGGCGTGCACGGCCGCGTAATCGTTGTCCGCGTCGAGCGTGCTGGTCGCGCGCGGCGCGCGGAACGTGCCGGCCGAGCCGTCGACCTCGTGCGGCAGCTTCAACTGCTCCCACGGCACGATGGTGCCGCGCGGCGTCGCGGCGATCAGCGCGCGCGCCCGTTCGGTCAGGTCCGGATGCGCGGCGAAGAATGCCTCGATGCGTCGCGCGCCGGCCATGCCGAGGCCCGGAATCGCACTCCACCACTGGCGCCGGCGCGGAATCCGCACGGTCAGATCGGCGAGCGTCGCGATCCCGTGCGCACGCAGCGCAGCGACCGCGCGTGCGGGCAGCCACAGCCCGACGTCGTCGCTGATCTGCGGGATCGGCGCGCGCGCATGACGCAGCAGGCCGATCGCTTCGGCTGCGGCCTTCGCCTCCCGTAAACGCTCACCGTCGGGATGACCGAGTTGTTCCGCGACATCTGGCCGGCCGGCCTGCCGCGCGACGCGCATGAGGCGACGGCGAATGTCGCCGATCACGCCGCGCGCCGACCGTCCTTCGCCGAGACGATCGGGCAGGTAGCGCTCGACGGCCTGGCGCACGGTCATGCCCGCGTACCACGCACGCAGCGCGGCCAGTTCGTCGGCGTCGGGAAAACCTGCGGGTGCAGGCGCGGAATCGGAGGAAGGCGGTGGGGCGAGGCGCGGTTTCATGGGCGCCAGTTTGACAGAAGCAAGCGCGACCGGAAACGTTGGGCGCGGCGTCCGGCGTGTCGATCGACGCGAGTGCACGACACGTGCCTGTTATGCTGCGCGCTGCATTCGCGTGTCGCCCGTCCGCCGCTTCCACGCATCACGGTGCGGCGGGCGGCATCCGCATTGAATTGCGCTGGACGATCCGGCTATCCGCATCGGGATTCGCAAGCCGCAGCCCGTCGTTTATCGAAGGTTGCGCGGGTTGTTCAGTGCATTTCCGGCCGTCGGTCAATAAAACCCTTACCTACAAGAACCGCAAATTCATGACATCCCGCCTTCTCTCCGCGCTCGTTGCCGCGACCCTGAGCTGCACCGCCCTGCCCGCCGCACACGCGCGTACCTACATCGCACCGACGGCGCCGCTCGGGAAAGGCGCTCACGTTCACCAGTTCGTGCTGCGCGACCCCGTCACGCACCAGCCGCTGCCGAATGCGCGGTACCGGCTGTTCCTGCCCGGTCAGGTCATCGCGGGCCTGCCCGTCAAGCCGAGCGAGCACGACAGCGTGATCTTCGGCACGACCGACGCCGCGGGGCGCACCGTCAAAATCCGGCTGCCGAAAGTTCATCCGCAGAAGCAGTGGGTGTTCAACGCGATCGTCGGCGAAGGCGACATGGGCGAATCGTTCCGGCTGGTCGATCCATCCGGCAAGGAGCCGCTCGGCCACTTCCCGTATGTGCTGGACGTGGAAAACGAATATCTCGCGTGCGGCTACTCGGATGAGAACGGCTACACCTACTACGCGCAATCGCGCACGCCGCGGAACCTCAACCTCTACACCGGGATGCTGGCCGGTTCCGCCGACGCCGACTGGTGCGCTGGCCCGGGCGCGGCCATCGCGAACGGCGCGAATGCTCCGGGCGCGCCGGACCTGTACACGCAATACCTCGGCAGCCTGGTGGCGAACGGCAACCAGATCAGCGCCGAATTGCGGCAACAGATCGTCACCAAGCTGCTGTCGCTCGCGATCGCCGGGCACGACGCGGGCCGCGTCGCCGCCGTGCTCGACCTCGGCGACATCCCCGACGACCGGCTGAATGACATCGGTTATCGGCTCGCCGATGCGGGCGTGGAAGTCGAGCGCGGGCTCGCGATGATCGACGCCCATCTCGCGAAATCGCCGGACGATGCGTATGCGCTCGACAGCAAGGGCTGGGCGCTGTATCGCCTCGGCCGCAACGACGAAGCACTGACGTGGTTCGACCGGTCGATCGCGATCTTCGCGAAGGACGGCGACGACGCGAACACCGCGCGCGAAGCGCATGCGACGGGCCTGACGCACAAGGGCGAAGTGCTGTGGAAACTGGGCCGGAAGGATGAAGCGCGCGATGCGTTCGCGCAGGCACGGCAGATTCAGCCGAAGAACGCGGAGCTGGAGGAGACGTTGAAGCGGCTGGAGATACAGGTCGGGCAGGACAACGCGAAAGCGCCGGGTACGGCAAGCGAGTAAACGGGGAAACAGCGCGGCAGCGCTGCGCGAAGCGACGAGACCGGCGCGGCAGCGGCTATCGCCGGTCGTTCGGAAAGCGGTTGCCGGCCGCTTCCGTCACCGTCGACCGGAAGAAGCCCGCCAACCGCGCCCGCGTCACTCCTCGCCTTTCGCACCCGGATTGAGCATCACGACGAAGCCGGCCACGCCGGCGACCAACGCGATCGCACCGCCGCGCAGCGCCACGCCTGAATCGAACAGCAGCCCGGTCACGACGGCCATCATTCCCGCGAGCGAAACGAACACGGCGATCGCCGCGACGACGATCCGGTACTGGCGGCGTATCATCGCGCGCCCGCCGCGTTACGCTGCAGCAGCGGCAACTGGAACATCGGCATCGTCGCCGCGAATCAGCAGCACCGGGCATGTCGAGCCGCGCACGAAGCGCTCGGCAACGCTGCCGAGCAGCACGCGCCGGATACCGCGCCGCCCGTGCGTGCCGACCACCGCGAGATCGATCCCGCGCTCCTTCACGTAGCGCTGCAGGCGTTCCGCGATGTCCTCGCCGATGCTCTCGGTCTCGACGAGTTCGGCTTCGCCCTTCGCGCCGGCCAACGCGATGATCTGTTCGGCTTCGCGCAGCACCTTGCAGCCGTCTTCGCGGATTTCCTCGACGAGCGCATGCGGGTCGAAACGGCCCGCGTAAGTGAACAGCACCGACTTGTCGACCACATACACGACGCTGACGTGCGCGTCGCCCGCCAGTGCCACCTTCACTGCCTCGGCAAGCGCCTGTTTCGACGAAGCGCTGCCGTCGACGGCCACCATGATCTTCTCGTACATGCGAACCTCGCTGGGGTGAACTGCCGCGCGCCCTATCGCGCGCAGCCATGTCACCATCATCGGCCGACGACCGGTTCGGTTGTTGACGGCGATCAAGCGTCGCGGGAACCCGGCCATGTGGCAAAGCGACGCGCCGCACGTGTCCGCCCTTCGTGCCTGCTGCCGGTGTTGCGCGCGTGGCCGGCGACAGGCTGCCGCGCAGCGACCGCGCCGAAGGCGCTATCATCGGAGCTTCAACCTTCGTCCGGCCCTTTTTTGCCGGCTCACTTTCAATTCGCTCAACCGACATGACAACGACTACCGAACGCGTGGACGGCGCCGCCCAGCATCTCGTCGCCGCCCGCCATGCCGGCTCGCCCGGCCCGCTGCTACCCGATGCGCTGCGCCCCGAGGACGTCGACACCGCGCTGGCGATCCAGCAGCGCGTCGCCGACCTGCTCGGCGAACCCGTCGGCGGATGGAAATGCGCGCTGCCGCCGCCCGACCGCGTGATCCTCGCGCCGATCTTCGCGTCGACGATCCGCGAAGCCGATGCGCCGTACCGCGTCGTCGGCGGGCCGATCGTGCGGATCGAACCGGAAATCGCGTTCGTGCTCGATCGCGACCTGCCCGCGCGCGAGCAGCCGTACGACGAGAACGACGTGCGCGCCGCGATCCGCGAAGTGCGCATCGTGCTCGAAGTGCTCGGCTGCCGTTATGCGGAACCGGCGCGCGCGTCGAAGTTCGAGCTGCTGGCCGACGGGCAATTCAACCAGGGGCTGTGCGTCGGCCCTGTCGTGCACGACGGGCTGAACGTGCCGCTCGCGACGCTGGCGCTGTCGTTCGAAGGCGCGCTGAACCGCGCGATCGACGGCCGTCATCCGGACGGCGATCCGCTGAAGCCGCTCGTGTGGCTCGTCAATTTCCTCGCGTCGCGCGGCGATGCGGTACGCGCCGGCCAGATCGTGACGACCGGTTCGTACGCGGGCGCGATCGACGTGCCGCTCGGCGATGCGCTGACGGTCCGCTTCGGCGAGCTCGGCAGTTTATCGGTGACGTTGACGGCGTGATGTGTCGGGCGCGCTGCGGCCCGACCTGATTTCCTTGGTCGACGTGACGTGCAGGACAAACCTGCGACTATTGATCGTCGCCGAGGTCGGCGGATGCATCGCCGGTTGCGTCGAAGTCAGGAAGGACGGCACCGCCACCCTGCCTGTCCGGCCCGCTCCGGCGTGATAACGTTGCACATCAACGCGCGCCCCGGCCCGAACACCGGGCCTGCGAACCGCATCCACCCCGATACCTGCCATGTCGATGACACCGCTGCCCGCCCTGCTCGACGAAGTCCTGCGCACCGTCGCTCGCCGTTACCGGCTGCCGCCGCTCGACCGCGCGTCGTCGCCGGCCGACGCCGCGAACCCGGCCGCCACCCTTGCAATCGTGATCGAGGAAGCGCGCCGGACGCGGAGCGACGGACAATCTCCCGGCATCGAACTGCAGCAGCGCTTCGTCGATGCGCTCGCACGGATGATCCGCGACGCGATGGACAGGCAATCCGGCGATCCCGCCTTCCAGGCTGCCGTGCTGCGGCACGATGCGCCGAGCGTGCGCGAATACGCGTCGTTGCACGCGCACGGCGAGCAGGACCGGCGCGCGCTGCACTCGGCCGTCAACGCGATCGCGCACCCGGCCAAACTCGAGCGCAGTGCCCAGGCGTGGCAGCGCGACGGGCTCGCGCGGCTGCATGCGGCCGCAACGTCCGCGTCGTGGGCCGATCTCCATGCCACGCTGCAGCACCTGCTCGCGCTGCCCGACATGGCGACCGACGCCGCTTTCGCGCAGGACATCGCCAAGCTGAAGGATGGTGCGGCGCTCGAACGCCTGCTGCGTCTCGATGCGCTGGCGTCGGACGAGCACGTTCGTCGATACCGCGCACTTTGGGTACGCCAGGGGCCGCTCGAAGGCAGCACGATCGCGGTCGCGCAGGGCGCCGCATCGCAGCAGCGCGGCGCGGCCGTCGAAGCGCTGGCCGCACAGGTGCTCGACGCATTGGCCGGCAGGCTCGAAGCCGTGGACGAGCAGCGCACGTACCGGGTGGTCACATCGATGCGCGTGCCGTCATCGATACCGGGCCGGCACGACCGCGCGAAGACCGAATGGGATGCGATCCTGCTCGAACGTCCGCGCGGCGATGAAGCGGCGCCCGCATGGAACGTCCGCTTCCTCGTCGAAGCGAAGGCGTCCGCGGATGCGGCGACGACCGATTTGCCGCGGCTGCTGCGCGGCCTGAACCTGCTCGCGCAGGCCGACGCGGACACGATCTATTCGTTCGAGACGCACCAGGGCACGGTGCGCGTGCACGGTGCGTCGCTCCGTTCGCTGACGACCGACGACGCGGCACTGCAACGGGAAGTGCTCTATTGCTGCGATGCGTCCGCGGACGCGACGCCGCGCCTGTTGGGCGCCGCGAGCCGGATGCAGTTGCTGTCGGCGCAGGCGAGCCTCGAATACGCAAGCGCGCTCGCACGGCAGCCGGATGTCGATCCGGGCGGCCTCGGCGTCATCTGGCACGCGCTGCTGGCGCTGCCGCAATGGCATGCCGTGCTGCATCAATATCCGTCGTTGCGGCAGGTCCGCGAACTGATGGTGGCGATCGACGACTTGCGGGCCGCGATCGACGATGTCGCCGACGATGGTGTCGCGAGCAGCGTGTGGGCGTGATGCACGAGCCGGGCCGTCACGCAACGGCAACGCGCCGCCCGCTCAGTTGGTGAGCACGCCGAACGGCAGCGTCCACCCCGCCAGCCGGCTGCCGTCGGCCCATCGATCCTCCACCGCGTCGCAAGGCAGCAGAATCGGCGCGGCCGCACATTCGAGCGTTTCCTTCGGCGTATGGCCGAACTCCGCCTTGAACACCCGGTGGAAATACTTTTCGTCGGGAAAGCCGTGCGCCCACGCGATTTCCGCGATGCGCTGATGCCTGCGCTGCGGATCGCCCAGCACGTGGTACGCGTGACGCAGCCGCCTGCGCGTGATCTGCCGCATCACGCCGCCCTCTTCCTTGAACAGTTGATAGAGCCGCGCTCGCGACACGCCAATGTCGCGGCAGATCCGGTCGGGCGTGAGGTCGGGCTCCAGCAGATGCGTGTCGATGTAGCGCCGGACCCGCTCGACCAGCGCGTTGTCGATCGGGCCGCGCGCGTCGTGCAGCGCCTGCGCGGTCGGCGACACCGCCGCGGCCAGCAGCAGCAACACCGACTGCACGATGCTCGGCACCTCGTGCATGCGCAGGTTCGGCAAGTTCCGGAACAGCGACAGCATCTGGTCGCCGAGCAGGCGGCCCACGCCGCTCGTCAGCGTCTGGCCGTGCAACTGCGCCGCGTGGCTCGGCAGCAGGTATCTGGGCACGACCAGGCTGATCACGTCGCCGGCGTCGACCTTGCAATCGTTGATCTGCGCGACGTCGTAGACGAACAGGTCGCCGGCGCCCTTGACCAGTTCCGGCCCGCCGATGCGGCTCGCAAGGCGCCCGCCCAGCAGCAGCGTGAACCGGATCGAATCCTGGCCGTCGAGCCGGATCCGCCGTGTGGTCCGGTGGACCGTATAGGTCGGTGCGCGCGACCGCCAGTGCCGGCCCGACAGGATCAACGGGCCGAGCGCCGCGCCGCTCGCTTCCGCGTCGAACGCGCCGTGGCCGCCGTCGTCATCGAGCCGGTAGTCGCACAGCATGTCCTTGACCCAGACGTGGAACCGGTCCGGTTCGGGGTAGTCGATCGTGCGAAACTTGAAAACAGGGACGAATGCCGCTTGATCCATGACAGTTTTTTTATCGAGCCGACGGGAAAGGATGAATCGGTTCGTCGATTATCGGACCAAACTGCGCCGGCGCAAGGCCGACGCGGCATATCGTCCACCGAAGCGGTCGACCGACGCCCTGCGACGGGCGTCGTCGTCATCGCGGCCATCAGCGCTGCGGATGGCATTCCCAGTTGTTGTACGTCGGCCGGTCGATCGGCGTGAGCCCCGGAATCATGAACACCGTACAGCCGAAACGCCGCCCCTTGCCGGTCGTCGCGTCGTAACTCACCTTCTGGCCGCCCAGCGCGTCCTTCTTCCCGTACTGCACGTTGGCGATCGTGATCTCGTCCGACGACGCCAGCCCGAGCGTCTTCGCGGTCGACGTCTGGACGTCGACCATATTCATCTGCGTCGTGCCGCACGCAGACAACACGAGGCCGGCGACCGCCGCGCCCAGCGCGGTCCGCAAGGTGACGGCGCACTGCAAGACTTGCTTCATGACTTCTCCTTCGAATTCCCGACGCGGCACGATTACGAGCCCGGCGTGTAAAAACTGGACTGGATCTGGCTGCCGACGTTCGCGACGAACGATTGCCAGACGAGCGCCATCGCCCCCGCGGCGTTGACCGCCAGCGCCGGCCATGACCCGTCCTGCGGATCCAGCGTCGACGTGCTCCACGCACCGTTCCGATAGCCGGCCACGAGGAGGACCGACGCGTTCGGTGTACCCGTGTCCTGCCAGGCGACGGTCACGTTGCCGGCTGCGTCGATCACCAGCGGCGGGTACTGGAGCGCCGCCCCGTTCAGGTGTTCGGTCAGCCTCTGCAGCGGCCCCCAGTTACCGCTGGGATCGGACACGCTCGCCTGCAGGACCGCGCCTCCTTCGGCCCACATCGCGGCGGCCACGCCGTTTTCGTTGACGGTCAGCATCGGCGTCGCGATGAAACCGGTCGGCTCCGCGATCGCGGGCGCCACCGGCTGCGCGGGTTGCCACCCGGTTCCGGATACGTAGCGTTGCGACATCGTCGTGGTGAGGATCTTCCCGCCGGTCACGTCGAGTTGCCCCCAGATCAGCGTGATGTTGCCCTTCGCGTCCATGCCTGCGACCGGCGAGATGATCGTCGTAAACAGGCTCGTGTTCGACACGGCCTGATTGACGTTGGTCCAGCCGTTGGTTGCGTCGTACGTGGCCGTCCACAGCGCCGACTTCGTATGGTTGGTCTGCCGCCACGCGAGCACCGCGCGGCCGGACGACAGGACCGACAGCATCGGCCTCACGTTGTCGGTATCGCCGGTCACCGCGCCCGGCCCGGTCTGCACCGGCATCTGGACCAGCGCCGTCGGCGACCACTGTCCGGCCTGCGTATAGCGTGTCCACGCGATGCGCGTATCGAGCAGGCTGATCGACTGTGTCCATGTAACGAGCGCGTTGCCCTGGCTGTCCATGCCGGCCGAATAGGACGAACCGGCCATGTCCGGCACCAGTGCGACCGGCGTGCCCCATCCGCCATTCGGGGTGTACGGGCGCGCCCACAGGGCGTACGTGTTGGGGCCCGGCGTCCATTCGGTCCAGAACGCGACCGCCTGCCCGCTCGCGTTGCCGACCAGTTGCGGCTGCACCCCGGTCAGCGCGTTCATCGCATGCGAACCGTCGCTCGTGTCGAGCCGCGTCGCGCTTCCCCAGCCCGAGCCCGGCACATAGCGCGCACCCCACATCTCGTTGCCGGTCGTACCGGTCGTGCCGTTGGTCATCCAGGTGGCGAGCGCGTTGCCGCTCGCGTCGATCGTCACGCTGGGCTCGCCCTCCGGCCCCTTGCCGTCCACGGCGGCGGCCTTCGACCATCCGGCCTGCGGCTGCGTGGTCCCGCCGCCCGTCGGCCCGCCATTCGAACCGCCGCCGGGCGAGGTCGAGCCGGAAGGTGAACCGGGATTGTTCGGCGTCGACAGCGACGCGCCGCCGTTCGTGGCGACGTCGTCGCCGCCGCATGCGGACAGCGCGAGAACGGCTGCCATGACCATCCATGTAACGGATTTCATCGGAATCCTCTTGTTTTCGTTTGCCGGCGCACTCTCGTCTGCCGTTTGCCGAAACGACGTGCGTCGTCGATCGGCCTATTGATAAGCAATACTATTGAACAGGCATGGAAACCGGCATTCGTTCGCCTCCCCGTCATGATCGATTCCGTCGCGCGGATCGACGCGAACGCCGCTTTCGGCAGACCGCCCCCTGCGGACCACGACGACGAAACATCGTCCGTCGCCGGATGTCCGCAACTGCCGGCTGAATCTTAATTCAAGCGAACCGGATTCAAGGTGGCGTTACGTCTACAGTGAGTGGACTTCCATTTCGCCGGGCCGCATTCGACGCGATCGCCGGCCGGCCTGCGCGCGCTCGCGGCCAGGGCGGCGGGTGCGGTACGATACGCGCCGGGGCGAAACGCCTCGCCTGAGAGACCCGGCCGCTGCGGCCCCACACCCGGCACAAGAAAAAAATGCCTAGAAACCCATTGCTGCACCGACACCTGTTCGCCGCGCTGGCGGCCGGCCTGTTCTGGATTCCGGCCGCCCATGCCAGCGGGGACGACGGCTGCTATGCGCCAACCACGCTCCGGCAGACCGCCTACTCCTGCGCCAACCTGCCGATGCTGAGCCCCGCCAACGACACGCGCATCAACGCGATGCTGATGATGGTCGACAGCAGCAAGGTCGCGCAGGTGTTTCCGGACCCGAAAACGATCCCGGTGAAAGACCGGATCAACCAGATCGTCGTGCCGTTCCCGATGGATTTTTCCGGGTGGATCTACATCGGCCAGAAGCAGCCCGACAAGACCGGTGGCGCGTCTGATACCGATGCGCCTTCAAATCAGTACGCCGACGGCGAAGGCAGCATCTGCCGCAGCATGACGGCCGGCACCGACGCGTTCAACGACGCGCTGACTGCCGCCGGCGGCATCCCTGCCGACGAAACCACGCGCCTGCGCACGGCGCGCGCCGACATCGCGCAAAAGACCTGTGCGGCGGGCGGCGCGAGCGCCGCGTGGACGCGGCCCGCGGTCAAGTCGCCGCTCGGTCAGCAGTTCGCCGCGTACCTCGACGGCACCAACGCGTTCTACCGCGCCGACTTCCTGACCGCGACCCAGGCGTTCGCGAACGCATCGCACAGCGCGAACCCGTGGCTGAAGGAAACCGGCCTGTACATGACCGGGCGCGCGCAGTTGAATGCCGCGCAAGCCAATGCGTTCGACAACGACAGCCCGACCCCGTCGCGCGCGCGCGTGACGAAGGTGTCGCTCGACGCCGCGAACACGGTGTTTCGTACCTACCTGAAGGTGTATCCGCAGGGGCACTATGCGGTGTCGGCGTCCGGGCTGTTGCGCCGCGTCGCGTGGCTCGGCGGAAACGTCACGCAACAGGCCGACCTCTACGGCCACGCGCTCGCGCGCTGGTCGCCCGCGACGTCGAACGTGCCGCTGATGCAACTGGCAAACGAACTCGACAGCAAGCTGCTGTTCGGGTCGGAACTCGACGCGGCGCAGATCCAGTCGCCGACCGTGCTCGCGACCGTCGACCTGCTGCGCATGCGTACGTCGGACAGCAGCAATTCGAGCCGCAGCAAGCCGCTGACGCTGGACGACCTGCAGGCGCAGAAGCCGCGCTTCGCGAACGCGCCCGCGCTCTACGACTACCTGCTCGCGACCTGGTATGTCCAGATCGGGCACAAGCCGGATGCCGCGCTCGAACTGCTGCCGCAGACGCCCGCCGCGCCGCTCGACTACTTCGGCCTGAGCCAGCAGGCGTTGCGCGCGTTCGCGCTGGAGGACAGCGGCCAGACCGACAAGGCCCGCCAGCTGTGGCGCGACCTGATCCCGCTCGCGAAATTCCGCTTCCAGCGCGAGGCGCTGGAACTCGCGCTCGCGATCAACCTGGAGCAGGCCGGGCTCGTCAACGACGCGTTCGCCGACGATTCACCCGTGCAGAACGCCGCGCTCCGCGCGATCCTGCTGCAGCGTTCGGCCAGTGCCGACCTGCTGCGCGCACAGGCGCAGAACCCGGCGGCCGGCGGCGCGCTACGCGACACCGCGCTGTACACCCTGCTGTACAAGGAGCTCACGCGCTCGCACTATGCCGACTTCCTCGCCGATGCCGCGCTGGTGTCCGGCACGCCTGCCGATCCGTTGAAACCGTTCATCGCGCCCGGCGCCAGGAACGAAGACGGCTACACGTGCCCGTCCGCGCGCGACATCGCCACGACGCTGCAGCAGAACCCCGGCGACGCGAAAGGGCTGAACTGCCTCGCCGATTTCGCGCGCCTGCATCCGCCCGCGGCCGGTCTCGAAAGCGATCCGGTGCCGCTGTGGATACGCAACGCATCGTCGACGACCGCCACGCGCGTACCGCCGACGCTCGGCGCAGCGCCGTCGCAGTTCGCGGGCAAGCCGTACGAGCGGATGTCGAGCTACGTGACGGTGATGGCCGATGCGCAGGCGAACCCGAACGACCGCGCGTATGCGCTCTACCGCGCGATCAAGTGTTATGCGCCGGGGGGCAGCAACGAATGCGGCGGCAAGGACGTGCCGAAGAACACGCGCAAGCGCTGGTTCGATACGCTGAAGGCCAGCTATCCGGGCAGCCCGTGGGCGCAGAAGCTCCGCTACTACTGGTGAGCACGGCGTGAAGCGCATCGCGTGCGTCGCGCTGCTGCTGGCGGGGCGCGTCGCGCTGGCCGGCACCGTCGATCCCGTGCAGTACGACACATTCTGGCTGTGGGCCGGCGTGAAGCCGCAGGCGGTCGTACGCGGCGCACGCGCCGTGTACGTGCTGCAAGGGCAGATCGAAGCGTCGCCGCGCGACGAATCGCAGGTACGCGTCATCGCGCAGGGTGTCGCACTGCCGCCCGCGCCGAACGCGCACGTCTGGCTCGTCTATCGTGCGCATACGCTGCGCTGGACGCCGCGCGTCACGCAGATCATGCTGGCGCAGCTCACGCGCTGGCGCGCGTCGGGCCGCACGATCGCGGGCATCCAGATCGACTTCGATGCGCGTACGCGCCATCTGCAGGACTACCTGGAATTCCTGCGCACGCTGCGCGAGACCCTGCCCGCCGATTGCCGGCTGAGCATCACGGGGCTGCTCGACTGGAGCAGCCGCATCGATACCGACCAGGTCAACCAGCTCAGGGGAATCGTCGACGAAGTGGTCGTGCAGACCTACCAGGGGCGCAGCACGATCCCCGACTACGCGGCCTACCTGCCGCGCGTCGCGCGGCTGCAACTGCCGTTTCGGGTCGGCGTGATCCAGGGCGGCGAATGGGACGCGCCGCCCTACCTCGCGGCGAATCCGTGGTTCCGCGGCTACGTCGTGTTCCTGCGCAACAACTAGCAGGCGGAAACGCGGCGACGTCCGCGCTGCTCCCGAACCGGATTCAGCCCGGGCCCAGCGATATGCGTCGACTTCGTAGCCGTCCGCGCGCCGTAGGTCTTCACGCTTGATTGCAAATCACGGTGCCGGCACAGCCACGGAGATGCAAACGCAACTCGAGGGTTTTGATGCAGCGTGGGATCAGATGCGATAAATCCGCTCTGCGTTGCCGACAAACAGCGACTGCCTCTCGGCGTCGCTCGCCCCTGCGATGATTTCCGAATACGCTCGCCAGAGCGCCGGATACCCGGCATGCAGCCGGTCGATCGGAAAATTCGACGCGAACATGCATCGCGCGGCGCCGAACGCATCGATTCCCTCGAGCACATAGGGCCGGAAGCTCTCGACCGTCCACCGGTGATCGAACATCGCAAGCCCGCTCAGCTTGAGCACGACGTTCTCGCGCCGGGCAAGCCCGTGCAGCCCGGTGCGCCATGCGCGATAGCCGTGCACGCTGTCGCGGTCGACGAACATGCCCGCATGATTGACGATGAAGACCGTGTCCGGATGCGCGTCGACCAGCGCCAGCGCAGCCCCGACCTGGGACGGATAGAGCTGCAGGTCGAACGACAGCCCGAGCCGTGCGAGCCACCCGAATTGGTCGCGCCAGCCGGGATCGTCGAGATAGTCCCGATCGACATAGTTGTACCAGGGGTTCGCGTGACGGTTCAGGACCTGGCGAATGCCGCGCACGTTCGCGCAGGCGGCGGCCGCCTCGAGCCTCGCAGGCGCGTCGGCATGCGACAGGTCGACACCCGCGACAATGCCCTCGGGCATGCCGCCGCTCGCCGGCGTATCGGCGAGCGCCTGTACCCATTCGACCTCGCTCGGCGTGGTCCACGCGTCATGGATCGCTTCGACGTGCACGACTTTCAGGATGTCGATCTCGCCCGCGTCCGCGCGCAGGTCGGCCGGGCCGTATGCGCGCGGCAACGCTGCCACCGGTCCGGAGAACGCGGGTTGCGCGCGGTCGAGCCAGCCGTAGCTCAACGCATCGGCATCCCAGAAATGCACATGTGGATCGACGACCTGCATGACGCCTCCCAGTAATCACGCCAGATGGAACATCGGTTCCAGATGTTTTTCGAGCGGGCGCCCGTCTCCGTCCGTCGCCATCAGGTCGGCCATGTACGCCCACCAGCGGCGCATCACGTCGGCCTGCGCGAGTTCGGCCATCCGGTGCGCGGCCGGACGTTTCAAGACAGCGAACAGGCAATCCGTTTCGTCGTCCAGAAAGATCCAGTAATCGGCCACGCCGGCCGCGCGCAGCGCGTCGGCCAGCTCCGGCCAGATCGCATCGTGGCGCCGCCGGTACTCGTCCTTCTGCCCGGGATGCAACCGCATCCGGAAAGCGATCGTCTCCATGTCCGCCCCCGTCATTGCAGGTTCACGTAGAGGCCGCCGTCGACGAGAAGTGCCGCGCCGTTGACGTAGCGCGCCAGGTCCGACGCGAGGAACACCACGCAGTCCGCGACGTCTCCGGGCTCGCCGAGGCGGCCGAGCGGAATTCGCTGCTCGAAGTACTCGGCCTTGCCGGGCACCGCGAGATCCGCCTCGTTGATCTCGGTGCGGATCGTGCCCGGCAGCACGGAATTGCAGCGGATCCGGTGCGGGCCGAGCGCGACCGCGCATGACTGCATCAGCGCATGCACGCCGGCCTTCGTCGGCGTGTAGTGCGTCTGCATGCCGCCGCCGACGAGCGCACTGATCGAACTCGTCGCGACGATCGCGCCGCCGTCGCCCTGCGCGGCCATTCGGCGCGCGACCGCCTGGGTCACGTGGAACGCCCCGTGCAGGTTGACCTCCATCGTGCGTCGCAGCAGGTCGGCGGGCAGATCGAGGAACGCATGGAACGGACAGATCCCGGCATTGCTCGCCAGCACGTCGATCCGGCCGAACGCATCGACGGCCCGCGCGACCAGCTCGTCTGCGGTGTCCGGCCGCGCGATGTCGCCCGGCACCGCGAGCGCGCGCCGGCCGGTCGCGCCGATCTCGTCGACCAGCGCGTCGAGCGCGTGATCCGACTGCGCCGGCAGCAACGGGTTGGCCCAGTAATTGACGACGACGTCGGCGCCATGGCGGGCGCACGCGAGCGCGATCGCCCGGCCGATGCCGCGCGAGCCGCCGGTGACGATAACGACCTTGTTCTCGAGCAGTTTCATCGCGGCGGCTCAGTGCGTGTAGGGCCGCTCGGTACGCACGGCCGGATTGAGCCGCACGCCGAAGCCGGGCGTATCCGGCACCTTCATCCGTCCGCCCGTCGGCACCGGTTCGTCGAGCAGCAGCGGATCGAACATCGGCACGACGCGATCCGCCTGCGGCGCCATCATCAGGAATTCCGCGAACGGGCTGTTGTGCCGCGTCGTCACGAAGTGATAGCTGTAGACCGACGAGCCGTGCGGCACCACCAGCACGCCGTGCGCGTCGGCGAGCGCCGAAATGCGGACGAGTTCGGTCAGGCCGCCGCACCAGCCGACGTCGGGCTGGATGATGTCGCAGCAGCCCATCTCGAGCAGCATCCGGAAGCCCCAGCGCGTCGCCTCGTGCTCGCCCGTCGTCACGAGCAGATCGGGCGGCGCCGCGCGGCGCAACTGCGCGTAGCCCCAGTAGTCGTCGGGCGGCAGGCACTCCTCGATCCACTTGAGCCCGCAAGCGCGCGCCTCGTGCGCAAGCCGGGTTGCATAACGCACGTCGAGGCTCATCCAGCAGTCGAGCATCAGCCAGAAATCCGCGCCGACGCGATCGCGCATCGTCGCCAGCGCGTCGAGGTTGCGACGCAAGCCTTCGTCGCCCTCCGCCGGGCCATGATGCAGCGGCAGCTTGCCGCCGATGAACCCCATCTCCTTCGCGAGATCGGGCCGCGCCCCCGTTGCATAGAACTGCAGTTCGTCGCGCACCTTGCCGCCGAGCAACTGGTGCACCGGCTCGCCGCGTACCTTGCCGAGCAGGTCCCACAACGCGAGATCGACGCCGGAGATCGCGTTCAGCACCACGCCCTTGCGCCCGTAATAGAGCGTTGCGCAGAACATCTGATCCCACATCTTCTCGATGTCGGTCACGCGCTGCCCTTCGATGAAACGCGCCAGATGGCGCTCGACGACGAACGCGCCGATCTCGCCGCCCGTGGTCACCGCGAAACCGACGGTGCCGTCGCTCGCCTCGATCTCGATCACGAGTGTGCCCAGCACGTTGATGCCGAACGACTGCCGGCTCTGCCGGTATTCCGGGTAACGCGCCATCGGCGTCGCGATGTGATCGTCGATCCAGTGGTCCGCGCCCTGGTCGTGGTAGTCGGCGCCGCCGCCGCGCACCGTCAGCGCGCGGATGTGTCGTATCGTTGGCATACTCATCAGGACGTTCCTCGAAGGGAAAGAAAAAAATACGGGCGTGTCAGCGCGCCCAGCGCAGCACGAGCGCGTCGAGCCGCCGCGCGATCTCGACGAGGCCCGCACGCGTCTCCGGGTGCAGCGGCATCAGCGGGCGCCGTGGCGCGTCCGACGCGATCACGCCGCCCTCCTTCATCAGCGCCTTGCAGGCGAGCAGCCCGGCCTGCCGGTTTTCATAGTTGATGAGCGGCAGCCACTTCTCGTAGCCGGCCACCGCCTCGTCGCGCCGGCCCGCGCGATAGGCGGCGAGTATCGGCCGCAGCCCGTCCGGATAACCGCCGCCGAGGATGCTGCCCGTTGCGCCCGCGTCGAGATCGGCGAGCAGCGTGATCGCCTCCTCGCCGTCCCACGGCCCCTCGATCGCGTCACCGCCGAGCGCGATCAGCTCGCGCAGCTTCGCCGCCGATTGCGGCACCTCGATCTTGAAATAGCGCAGGTTCGGAATCGTGCGCGCGAGCCGCGCGAGGAACGCCGCCGATACCTGCGTGCCGCTCATCGGCGCGTCCTGGTACATGATCGGGATGTCGATCGCATCGGAGACCTCCGAGAAGAACGCACCGATCGCCGCCTCGCCACAGCGAATCGTCGCGCCGTGATACGGCGGCATGATCATCACCATGGCCGCGCCGGCCGCCTGTGCGGCCCGGCTGCGCGCCGCGCAGATCACCGGATTGAAATGGGTCGTCGTCACGATCACGGGCACCCGGCCCGCGACATGCTCGAGGATCATCCCGGTGAGCCGCTCGCGCTCGTCGTCGGACAGCGAGAACTGCTCCGAGTAGTTCGCGAGGATGCACAGCCCGTCTGCACCCGCGTCGATGATGAAGTCGACGCAACGCATCTGCCCTTCCAGGTCCAATTCGCCGGATTCGGCGAAAATGGTCGGCGCGACGGAAAACGCGCCCGTATAACGGCGCGTTGCCTGCGTGTCATGAATCATCTTGTCAGCCTCATTTCATTTAGGATTACGGAAATAATGAAACGCGATTCCGCACATCGTCACGATTCGGTCAGACCCGCCCGTAGCGGCCGCGCAGCCCGTCCGTCACGCCGCACAGAATCGCGTGCAGCTTGGTTCGCTTGTCGCGCGCATGCAGCAGGATGAAGGCAACGTGCTTCAGCGTGATCAGGTTGATCAGCAGCATGGCCGGATAGCGGCGCCAATAGTCGCGTGCGACGAGGATGCAGTTGCGGGCTGCGTAGTAATGGCGCAGCGCGCTCTGGTCGAAGATCTCGACGCGCGGCCAGTGCTGCCGGACCGACGGACTGCCTAGCTCGTGCGGCAGCGACACGTCCGCATTCACGCACACCGGCACGCCGTTCGCCTGCGCGCGCATGCAGTACTCGGCGTCGACATGGTCGATGAAGAAATCCTCGCGAAACCGGCCGAGCGCGCGATATGCGTCGAGCGAGATCGCAGTGCCGGACGAGATGATTACCGAGCACGGCAGCAAGCCGCGTGCGCCGTCGCCGATCGGCGTGATCCGCGCAGACCAGCGGCGTACGGTGAAGAGCGGCAGGTTGCGCCGGAAGTTGCGGTTGAAGATGCGCGGCCCGACCAGGAAGCGCGTATCGCCGACCGTCGCACACCCCGTGAGCATCCGCTCGAAGTAATCGGCGGGCACGGTCGAATCCTGGTCGAAGATGAAAAACACGTCGCAGCCGCGGCGAACGAGAAACTCCACACCGGCGTTGAACGCGCCGGCGATCCCGCCGCGGTTGTGGTTCGCGACCACGTCGACGCCGTGCGCGGCGAGCCGCGCGTGCAGTTCGCGATCG
Source organism: Burkholderia pyrrocinia (assembly GCF_001028665.1). NCBI lineage: Bacteria > Pseudomonadati > Pseudomonadota > Betaproteobacteria > Burkholderiales > Burkholderiaceae > Burkholderia > Burkholderia pyrrocinia. Next base: position 314,561 of record NZ_CP011505.1, on the reverse strand, counting down.
ACGACGGGCGAGTTGTCGACCGCGACGACGGCCGGACTGTGCGCGGGCAGGCCCAGCAGATGATCGATCTGCGCCGCGGACGGCTTGTACAGCGTGACCAGCGTGCCATGTTTCATGACGGCACCTCGTAACGAAAGCGTGGCGATGCGCCGCACCGGCAGGCGGGCGGCCCGTCCTCCTTTGCCTTGCGTCTCGTCGGCACGGTCTCTCCGGGCGCGCGTGCGCCGGGGACCGCCCGTTATTTCGCGTACAGCTTGACGACGCTCGCTGCCACGACGCGCGTGATTTCCTCCATCCGCCAGCGGATGTGCGTGTCGGTCAACGCGACGCATCGTTCGGTGTCCCGCGCGGCGAGCGCGTCGAGGATCTCCAGATGCTCGGTGAAGGCCGCGTCGCGCCGCTGGTCGACATCGACCCATCGCACGTAGTGAATCCGCGCGTTGATTCCCTGCAGTACGCGCCCGATCTCCGCATTGCCCGACAGCGCGGCAAGTTCCAGGTGAAACAGTTCGTCCTTCAGGACGAGCTCCGACGACGGCATCCGCGGTGCGCTCTTCATCACCTGCCGCCAGAAGCGGCGCAGCGTCTTGATTTCGTTGTCGGACGCCCGCTCGCACGCGAGCATCACCGCGGTCGACTCGATCGAACGCCTCAGCTCAAAGAGATCGAACACGTCTTTCCCTTCCAGTTGGCGGATGAAGAATCCGCGATTCGGCACGAATACCAGCAGGTTCTCTGCGACGAGACGGTTCAGCGCCTCCCGGATCGGCGTGCGGCTGACGTCGAACCGTTCCGCCAGTTCAAGCTCGTTGACCCGCTCGCCCGGCCGGATCGTATACAGCACGGCCATCTGCTTCAGTTGCTCGTAAATCTCGTTGACCGTCAGGCCCGCGCGCCTGGGCGCCAGTGCCTCGCGGCCGCCAAGCACGGAATTCGCTACCATCTCGCCTCCTCCTTCGTCTGTCGGCGACCGTCATTATCGGCCATGGACCGGCCTGCGGACGCCTCTCGTGCAGCAACCGTCATCGCATCAGCAGGCTCCCGAAGCCCGGCACCGGATCGTCGATGCCGGCGAGCCGCAGCGCATGCCACGCGAGCGCGTGATTGCTCGACAATACCGGCTTGCCGGCACGCGCCTCGATCTCCGCGAGCGCGTCGACGAGCCGAAGGCTCGTGCACGACACGAACACCGCGTCCACCGCCGGATCGGCGGCCAGCGCGAGCACCGCGCGCTCGATGGATGCGCGGTCGATCCGCGCCACCTCGTTGTCGTCGCGGTGCTCGAACGAGCCCGCTCGCACGACGTCGACGCCGCGCGCACGCAGGTAGGCGGCCATCGCTTCATTGATCGAGCGCTCGTACGGCGTGAGGAGCGCGACGCCGCGCGCACCCAGCGCGCCGAGCGCGACCCGCGCCGCGGTGATCGGCGTCGTGCACGCGACGCCCGGCCGCGCCTCGCGGATCCGCTCGAACACGCGCTCCTCGCCGAGCACCATCGACGCCGACGTGCAGCCGAACGCCACCACGTCGAGGCGCTCGCCGGGGCGGATCAGCTCGACGGCCGCCGCGATCCCGCCATCCATCCGCGCGAGCGTCTCCGCGGTGATGTCGGCGGAGTTCGCGATCCGGCTCTCGTAGAACGCGACGCCGTCGAGCGCGAGCACGCGCCGCCATTCGTATTCGATCGTATGGTCGGTCGCGAGCACGACAAGCCCGATCGCCGCGCGGCGCGCGATGCCCGCATCGAGCGAGAAACCGAAGCGCGCGTACGAATCCGCGCCGCGCTGTACAGGGGTCGAAAGAAGTTCGCTCACTGGAGTGTCATCCCGGTAATGTCGATGTCGGGCCGCCGGCCGTGGATCAGGTCGGCGACGATCTTCGCGGTACCGCACGACATCGTCCAGCCCATGTGACCATGCCCGGTGTTGAGAAACAGGTTGCGGTGCCGGGTCGCGCCGATGATCGGCGTGCCTTCCGGTGTCATCGGCCGCAACCCGGCCCAGTACGACGGTTTCGTATAGTCGGCGCCGTTCGGAAACAGCGCCTTCGCGGTCGCCAGCATGTGCGTGAAGTCCGCGGGCGTGTGGGTCGTGTCGTAGCCACCGAATTCGGCCGTCGCGGTCAGGCGCAGCCGCTCGCCGAACCGTGCCCACGCGACGAGCTGGTTTTCCTCGACGCCGCCGAGCGTCGGCGGCTCGTGGCGCGCGTCGATCGGCAGCGTGACCGAATAGCCTTTCACCGGATAGATCGGCAACCGGTAGCCGAGCCGGCGCGCGACGAACGGCGAGTACGCACCGAGCGCGAGCACGTAGCGGTCGCCGCTCACGCGGCCCTGCGACGTCTGTACGTAGTCCACCGCGTCCGCGTTCGCGCGCACGCCGTCGATCGTCGCGCCGAAGCGGAACTCGACGCCGAGCGCACGACAGCGCTCGGCGAGCGCGCGGGTAAACAGATGCGCGTCGCCGCTCTCGTCGGACGGGCAGTAGATCGCGCCCGCGATCTCGCCCGCCGCGCCGGCGAGCGCGGGCTCGCGCTCGATCACCGCGCGCGGATCGAGCGTCTCGAGCGGCAGGCCGTTCTCGGACAGGATCCGCATGTTCGCAACGCCGCGCTCGAACGACGCGGGATCCCGGTACAGGTACAGCAGCCCGCCGCTGGTCCGGTCGTACGCGAGCCGCTCGTCGCGGGTCGCCGACTGGAGTTGCTGCTGCGCGTAGCGGCACAGCCGCACCTTGATCGACGTGTTCCGGCGCGACCGCTCAACCGTGCAGTTCTGCAGGAACTGGCGGCACCACGCCCACATCCGCCAGTCCGTCGACCACTTGAGGCGCAGCGCCTGCCCGTCCGAGAACAGCGACTTGAGCAGGATCTTCGGCGCGCGCGGCGACGCCCACGTATAGGAATGCCCCGGCGCGATCAGCCCCGCGTTCGCGAAGCTCGTCTCGAGCGCGACGCCGTCGCGCCGGTCGACCACGACTACCTCGTCGCCCGCCTTCGCGAGAAAATATGCGGTCGTCACACCGACGATACCGCCTCCGAGCACGACCGTCCTCATCATTCGCCTCCGCTAGAACGCGGCGATCACCGCGATTTCAACCGTGTACTCGGGAAACGCGAGCGCCGACTCCACACATGCGCGCGCCGGCGGATCGCCCTGCGGCACCCATGCGTCCCAGACCCGGTTCATGTCGGCGAAGCTCCGGTGATCGGCAAGCCAGATGTTCGCGGACACGATCCGGCGCTTGTCGAGCCCCGCGCCGTCGAGCAGCAGGTCGATCTTGTCGAGGATCTGGCGGGTCTGGCCGGCGACGTCGAGTGCGGTGTCGTCGGCAACCTGTCCGGCAATGAACGCGAAGCCGCCCGCAACCACGAGCTGGCTCATCCGTTCCCCTGCGCCATATCGCTTGATCTCCATCGCACCGCCTCCGTTTCCCGTGTCGAGTGGGTTGAATTCTAAGCATCCGTATTCATAACTGTATACACTTTTTTAAAAATATTCGAGGCTGCTCCAATCTGGAGCATATGCCCGTCGTTGGTGTTTACCGTCTCTTGGTTTGTGCATTTTTTGCCTTTAAACAAGGCATTTTCTCGCACAAATCGGTGCGTCTTGCGGACTTCGCCCCAGCGCTCCAAAAAATGTTTGCCAACGAATTTTGTTCTGTGATTCTGTCGACACTTTTGTATTTCAAACGCAATTCAACACGCATTCAGGAGAACAAAAATGAAGCTGGGTTGCTGGAGTCTCGGGATCTGCGTCGCGCTCGGCGCGTGGGCGACATTTCCTGCGCGCGCCGACGTCAGCGTCGGCGCCGTGTTGCCGCTGACAGGCGCAAGCGCGTCGATCGGCGAGGACCAGCGGCGCGGGATCGAGCTCGCGGTCGCGAAGATCAACGCGCAAGGCGGCGTGCTCGGGCAGAAGCTGCAGGTGCGGATCGAGGATTCGGGCGGCACGGCGAACACGGCGCTCGACGCCGCACGCAAGCTGGCGACGGTCGAGCGCGTGCCGCTCGTGCTCGGCGAATTCTCTTCGTCGGTGACGATTCCGGTCGGGCAATTCCTCGTGCGTCAGGGCGACGTGCACATCAACATCGGCTCGTCGAGCCAGCAGGTTCGCAAGATCGGCGCGGGCTCGTTCAGCGCAATCGGTCTCGACGATCTGTCCGCGCGCTTCGCCGCGCAGGATGTGTACGACCGCAAACTGCGGCGCGTCGCGCTGATCGCGCCGAACAACGGCTACGGCCAGGGCATCGCGGCCGAGTTCAAGAAGCGCTTCGAGGCGCTCGGCGGCACGATCGTCTCGACGGTGCTCTACACCGAGGGCCAATCGACTTACCGGCGCGAACTGGAGCAGGCATCGCGCGCACAGCCCGACGGCTACGTGTACAGCGCGTACGGACAGGAAGCCGCGACGCTGAACCGGCAAGCGTTCGAGATGCGCCTCAACCAGCAGCCGTGGTACGGGATCTACCTGACGATGTGCACGAGCGACACGCCCGCCCAGATCGCGCAGGGGCAGATCGGCCTGGAGGTCGCCGCGCTCGGCACAAGCGCCGCCGCGTACGCGGCCGACTACCGCGCCACCTACCACGAGGCGCCGCGCTCGGCGTTCGGCAGCTACGCGTACGACGCGACGATGCTGTCCGCCGCCGCGATCAATCGCGCGCAATCGGCCGATCCGGCGAAGGTGCGCGCGGCGCTCACGGCCAGCCAGCCGTATACGGGCGTGACCGGCACGATCGCCTTCGACGCCGACGGCCAGCGCACGGTGCAGCCGTACGAGAAGGTCGCGTACCGGCAATCCGTCGTCGCGCGGTAGCGCGCTAGCCATCGGGAGCAACGCGATGCTGCAATTCCTGATCGATGTCCTGATGCGCACGTCCGACCTGCTTCTCGTGTCGGTCGGCCTGTCGACGCTGTATTCGCTGATTCGCTTCCCGAACATCGCACACGTCCAGTACGCGATGATCGGTGCGTTCGCGACCCTCGGGTTCGAGCGCGCGGGCCTGCCGTTCGCGCTCGCGACCGCCGTGTCGTGCGTGCTGGTCGGCCTTGCCGCGACGCTGCTGAACCTGTTCGTGTTCACGCGGCTGCTGCGCTCGGGCAGCGCGGCCGCGATGATCGGTTCGCTCGCCGTGTCGCTGCTCGCGGTCGCGCTGATGCTCGGCGCCGCCGGCTCGCGGCCGCTGCAGTATGCGCAGGCGGTGCGTCCGCCGCTGATGGTCGGCGGCGTCGCGATATCGTCCTCGCAGGCGGGTTCGATCGCATGCGGCGCCGCCGCGCTCGGCGTGTTCGCGCTGCTGCTGTACCGCACCCGCCTCGGCCGCGCGATGCGCGCACTCGCGTCGAATCGCGCGCTCGCGCTCGCGACGGGCATCGACGCGCAGCGCGTGACCAACGTGATCACGTTCGCAAGCGGCGTGCTCGCGGCACTCGGCGGCACGATGCTGGGCGCGACCGAAAGCGTGCACGTCAACCTCGGCTACGGGCTGCTGATCCCGGTGTTTTCCGCCGCCATCCTCGGCGGCCTCGGCAATCCGCTCGGCGCGGCGGCCGGCGCACTGCTGATCGCGTTCGCAGAAACGACGGCGCTCGACGTCGACTTCGGCGGGCTGGTCGGTCGGCCGCTCGCGTTCTTTCCGGTCGAATACGTCGGCGCGGTGTCGTTCGCGATCCTGCTCGTCGCACTCGCATTCCGGCCGTACGGGATCTTCGACAGGGAGGTGCGTCGTGTCTAGTTTCATCGTCCATCTGCTGACCGTCGCGTGCCTGTACGCGACGATGGCGCTCGGCCTGAACCTGCAGGCCGGCTACGCGGGGCTCGTCAATTTCGGCTTCGTCGCGTTCGCGGGGCTCGGCGCCTATGCTGCCGGCATCGCGTCGCAGCTCGGCTGGCCGCTGCCGGCCGCGCTCGCGCTCGCGGCGGGCGCGGCGAGCGTGCTGGCCGTCGCGATCGCGCGGCTCGGCCGCCATCTGTCGGCCGACTACTGGGGCATCGCGACGCTCGCGATCGCCGAGATCCTGCGCACGTTCGCGTTGAACGAAGGCTGGCTGACGGGCGGCGCGCAAGGCATCGGCGGCATCGCGCCGCTCTTTCCCGGGCTGCGCGCGCCGTGGGCCGACCTCGCGTTCCTCGCCGTCGCGGCCGGCGGCCTCGCCGTCGCATACGCCGCATGCCGGCTGCTGACCACCGGCCGCTTCGGCCGCGCGCTGAAGGTGATGCGCGAGGAGCCCGCGCTCGCCGTCTGCTTCGGCTACGACCCGGTCGCGCTGAAGACCTGGGCGAGCGTCGCGGGAGCGCTGCCCGCAGCGTTCGCGGGCGCGCTCCTCACCTGGTACATCAGCTACGTCGGCCCGGACGCGATGGTGGCTTCCGAAACCTTCGCGCTGTGGACCATCGTCATGGTCGGCGGGCTCGGCAGCCACGCAGGCGTGCTGGCCGGCGCGCTCATCGTGCAAGCGGTCTACGCGCTCGCACCGTTTCTGAAGGACTGGCTCGGCGTCGGCAGCGACCTCGCGGGCGCGGTGCGCCTCGGCCTCGTCGGCCTGATGCTGCTCGCGTGCGTGCTGTGGCGCCCGCGCGGCCTTGTGCCGGAACGACTGGAGGTTCACCCATGAGCGCCCTGCTCGACCTTGAAGGCGTCACGATACGTTACGGCGACAACACGGTGCTGTCCGGCCTCACGCTGTCCGTCGGCGCCGGCGAGATCGTCGGGCTGCTCGGTCCGAACGGCTCGGGCAAGAGCACGGCGCTCAACGCGATCACGGGCTTCGCTCCCGTCGCGGCCGGCGCGATCCGCTTCGCCGGGCGCCGCATCGACACGCTTGCGCCGCACCGGATCGCGCGGCTCGGCATCCGCCGGACGTTCCAGTTGCCGTCGATGCCCGCGCGCATGTCGGTGCTGGAACTGACGATGGCCGCGTCGTCGGCCCGTCACGGCCCGATCGCGGCGCTGCTGCGCGGTCGCGCGACGCGCACGCTCGAAGCCGGAACCCGCGCACGCGCCACCGCGCTGCTCGAGGAGCTGAAGCTCGCGCACGTCGCGCAGCTCGGCGCCGCGGCGATCTCGGGCGGCCAGAAGAAGCTGCTCGGCATCGCGTGCGCGATGATGACCGAGCCGAAGCTGCTGCTGCTCGACGAACCGACCGCAGGCGTTCACCCCAACCTGCGCGGCGAGCTGGTCGCCGAACTGCGCCGCATCTGCGGACAGGGCGTCACGCTCGTCGTGATCGAGCACGACATGCACTTCATCCGCGAGCTGTGCGATCGCTGCATCGTGCTCGATCGCGGCGCCGCGATCGCCGATTGCCGCCCCGCCGAACTCGAGAGCAACCGGCGCGTGCTCGATGCCTACCTGGGCCGGGCGCATGCGCGCCGTCCGCTGGGGGTGTCATGATCGACGTCCGCGATCTGATCGCCGGCTACACACCCGACATCGACATCCTGCACGGGGTATCGCTATCCGTCGGGCCGGTCGACATCGTCACGATCCTCGGCCCGAACGGCTGCGGCAAGTCGACGCTCCTCAAGGCCATCGCCGGCTTCGTGCTGCCGCGCGCCGGCACGGTCGCGATGCACGGCCGCGACATCTCGCGAGTGCCGGTACACCGCAAGATCCGCGAGCACGACATCGGCTTCGTTCCGCAGACCGACAACGTGTTCGGCACGCTGACGGTTCGCGAGAACCTGATGCTCGGCGGCCACGCGATGTCCGCGTTCCCGCGCGAAGCGCGGATCGAGGAGCTGTGCGAGCAATACGCCGTGCTGCGGCGCCGCTACCGGTCGCCCGCGGGTGCGCTGTCGGGCGGCGAACGGCAGATCGTGTCGCTCGCACGTGCGCTGATGCCCCGCCCCGTGCTGCTGCTGCTCGACGAGCCGTCGGCCGGCCTGTCGCCGAAGATGGTCGACGAGGTGTTCGACGCGATCGTCAGGATGCGCGACACCGAGCACATCGCGGTGCTGATGGTCGAACAGAACGCGATCGAAGCGCTGCGCATCGCCGATCGCGGCGTGGTGCTGACGATGGGCCGCGTTGCGCTGACGGGCACGTCGGCCGAACTGCTCGACAGCGACGAGATGCGGCACCTCTATCTCGGCGGGCGCGCGGCATGAGCACGAACACCGCCGCTGCTGCCGGCGCGACCGCCACGCAACCGGCGCGCGTGATGGTCGCGCTGGCCTGCGGCTTCGTGATGGCGATGCTCGACGTGACCATCGTGAACGTCGCGCTGAAAGCGATGCAGGCGAGTCTCGAGATGTCGCTGACGGCACTTGTCTGGGTGGTCGACGCCTATACGCTCAGCTTCGCCGCGCTGCTGCTGTTCGGCGGCGCGCTCGCGAACCGTTACGGGCCGCGCGCGATCTATGTCGCCGGGCTCGCGCTGTTCGTCGCCGCGTCGGTGCTGTGCGCTGCCGCGCAGACGAGCAGCATGCTCGTTGGCGCGCGGCTGCTGCAGGGCGTCGGTGCCGCGCTCTTCATGCCGAGCTCGCTCAGCCTGCTCACGCTGGCATTTCCGGCCGGGCCGCTGCGCACGCGGATGATCGGCATCTGGGGCGCGCTGGTATCGGCGGCGATGGCGATCGGGCCGTGCGTCGGCGGCGTGCTCGTCGACGCGATCGGCTGGCGCGGGATCTTCTGGGTCAACCTGCCCGTCGGCCTCGCCGGACTGTGGCTCACGCGCCGCCACGTCGGGCACGCGCCGCGCCATCCCGGCCCGCTGAACACGTTCGGCCATCTGCTCGGCGTGCTCGCGCTCGCGGCGCTCAGCTATACGCTGATCGAGGGGCCGGGCGCCGGCTGGCGCTCGCCCGCCATCGTCGCCGGCGCGGCCGCGACGCTCGCCGCCGGCGCCGCATTCGTATGGCGCGAACGTCGCGCCCGCCACCGGATCCTGTCGCCCGCGCTGCTGCACAACCCGCGCTTCGTCGCGGGCGGCCTGCTCGGGCTCGCGATCAATTTCGGCATCCTTGCCGAAATCTTCCTGCTGAGCCTTTACCTGCAGCAGACGCGCGGCGCGAGCGCGCTGCGCGCCGGCTTCGAACTGTTTCCGCTGATGGCGATGTTCGGCATCGGCAATCTCGCGTCCGCCCGCGTGAGCGCGCGGCTCGGCCCGCGCAGCACGCTGCTCGCGGGCCTCGCGCTCGCCACGCTCGGCAGCGCCGCGCTGATCGGCATCGAGGCGCTGCCCTACACGGCGCTCGCGATCGCGGTCGGGATCGCGAACTTCGGCGCGGGCCAGGCGATCCCCGCGATGAATCTCGTCGTCATGCAGTCGGCCGGCCCCGCGGACGCGAATCTCGCCGCCGCCTCGCTGAACGCGAGCCGGCAGATCGGTTCGCTGGTCGGCGTCGCGATCGCGTCGGTCGTGCTGCACGCGATCGCCGACCCGGACCGCGCGACCGCCGCCGGTTTCGCGGTGATCGCCGCCGTCTACCTGGCCGGCTTCGCGATCGTGTTCCGACGCATCGATCCGGGTTGACGCGCACGCGGCCCGCCCTTCTTCATCACAGCGAGGACATCATGCACACAGCGACTGGCCGTAAGGGACTGATTCTGGCGGGCGGATCCGGCACCCGGCTCCATCCGCTCACGCATTCGGTATCGAAGCAGCTGATGCCGGTGTACGACAAGCCGATGATCTACTACCCGCTCAGCACGATCATGCTGGCCGGCATCCGCGACGTCCTGATCATCTCGACGCCGCGCGATCTCGATGCGTTCCGGCAACTGCTCGGCGACGGCGAACAGTGGGGCATGAATTTCTCGTATGCGGTTCAGCCGAGCCCGGACGGGCTCGCGCAGGCGTTCGTGATCGGCGCGCCATTCATCGGACACGACGCGGCGACGCTCGTGCTCGGCGACAACATCTATCACGGCCCGGCGCTGTCGGCACTGCTGCAGCGCGTCGCCGCGCGTACGACAGGCGCAACGGTGTTCGGCTATTACGTGCGCGACCCGGAGCGCTACGGCGTCGTGTCGTTCGACGAGCACGGGCGGGCGATCGATCTCGAAGAGAAGCCCCGCGAACCGAAATCGCACTACGCGGTGACGGGTCTCTACTTCTACGACAACGACGTCGTCTCGCTCGCGAAGGAGGTGCGCCCGTCCGCACGAGGCGAGCTGGAGATCACGGACCTGAACCGCGCCTATCTGGAACACGGCAAGCTGAACGTCGAGATCCTCGGCCGCGGCTATGCGTGGCTCGACACCGGCACGCACGAGTCGCTGCTCGATGCGGCGAATTTCATCCAGGTGATGCAGGCACGCCAGGGGCTGCAGATCGCGTGCCCCGAGGAAATCGCGTACCGGCTCGGCTGGATCGACTCGCAACAGCTCGAAGCGCTCGCGCACGCGCTGTCGAAAAGCGGTTACGGCCGTTACCTGCTCGACCTCCTGAACAAGGAGGTTGCCGCATGACGTCCGTCATCGAGACGACGCTGCCGGGTGTGCTGCTGATCGAACCGGCGAGCTTCGGCGACGCGCGCGGCTTCTTCGTCGAAAGCTATCGCGAGTCCTGGCTGCGCGACGCGGGCGTCGACGCGGGCTTCGTGCAGGACAACCACTCGCGCTCCCGGCGCGGCGTGCTGCGCGGCCTGCACTACCAGTTCCGGCATCCGCAGGGCAAGCTCGTGCGCGTGTCGCGCGGCGCCGTGTACGACGTCGCGGTCGACATCCGGCCCGGTTCGCCGCATCTCGGGCGCTGGTTCGGCACCGTGCTCGACGACGTGTCGCACCGCCAGCTGTGGATTCCGCCAGGCTTCGCGCACGGCTTCTGCGTGCTGTCCGACGAGGCCGACTTCGCGTACAAGTGCACCGCATACTACGATCCGTCGTCGGACGCGGGCGTACTCTGGGACGACCCCGACATCGGCATCGAATGGCCCGCGCTCGACGTGCCGTTTGCGCTGTCCGACAAGGATCTCCGACAGCCGCGCCTGCGCGACCTTACGCCGGCGTCGCCCGACCTTCACGGAGCCCCGCGATGACGATCGTCGTGACCGGCGCGCTCGGCCAGGTCGGTCGTGAACTCCTGCTGCGCGCGGGTGCGCGCCCGGCCATCGGGCTATCCCGTGCGCAACTCGACATCGCCAATCCGCAGGCCGTCCGCGATGCGCTCGCCACGCACCGCGCGACGCTCGTGATCAATGCGGCCGCGTGGACGGCCGTCGATCGCGCGGAAACCGAACCCGACGCCGCATGGCGCGCCAACTGCGCCGGCCCGGCGACGCTCGCCGACGCGTGCGCCGCGGCCGGCATTCCGTTGCTGCACCTGTCGACCGACTACGTGTTCGACGGCCGTGCACAAGGCGCGTACGACGAAGCGGCGGGTGTCGCGCCGCTCGGTGTCTACGGACACACGAAATGGGCAGGAGAGGAAGCGGTCCGCCAGCGGCTGCCGGATGCGCACCTGATCCTCCGGATCGCGTGGGTGTTCGGCGCGCACGGCGGCAATTTCGTGCGCACGATGCTGCGGGTCGGCCGCGAGCGCGACGAACTCGCGGTCGTCGCCGACCAGTACGGCGGCCCGACGCACGCCGGCGCAGTCGCCGACGCGCTGCTTGCGATCGCTGATCGCCATCGCACGGGTGCGATGACGCGCTGGGGCACCTACCACCTGTGCGGCACACCCGTCACGACCTGGCACGGTTTCGCCGAGACGATCTTCGGGCAGGCACGGCGCACCGGCCTCATCGATCGCATACCGCTCGTGCGCCCGATCCGCACGGCCGCCTATCCGCTGCCGGCGCCACGGCCGGCGAACTCCGCACTCGACTGCACCCGCATTCGCGAGCATTTCGGCATCGAGGCGCCGTGCTGGATCCCGGCGCTCGCCGACGTGCTCGATACCTGGAAACGAACCTCATGAGCCATCGACCGAAACATGTCCTCGTCACGGGCGGCGCCGGGTTTATCGGTGCCAACTTTGTCCACTACCTGCTCGCGACGGACCCGCAGGTCCAGATCATCAATCTCGACCTGCTCACCTACGCCGGCAGCCTCGACCATCTCTCGGGCTCGGAAGACACCGGCCGCCACCGGTTCGTGCTCGGCGACATCTGCGACCGGCCGCTCGTCGAAAGCCTGCTGCACGACCACGCGATCGACACGATCGTCCACTTTGCCGCCGAGAGCCATGTCGACCGCTCGATCACCGGCCCGGGCGAATTCGTCCGCGCGAACGTCGTCGGCACCTGGACCCTCCTCGACGCGGCGCGCACGGTCTGGATGACGGGGCGGAACGCCGACGTGCACGCGCAGCGCCGCTTCCATCACATCGGCACGGACGAGGTGTACGGATCGCTCGCCCCGGACGATCCACCGTTCTCGGAAACCACGCCGTACGCGCCGAATTCGCCGTATTCCGCCAGCAAGGCCGGCTCCGACCATCTCGTGCGCGCGTACTTCCACACGTATGGGCTACCCGTCACGACGACCAACTGCTCGAACAACTACGGCCCGCGGCAGCACGACGAGAAGTTCATCCCGACGGTGATCCGCAACTGCATCAACGACACCCCCATTCCGCTCTACGGCGACGGTGCCAACGTCCGCGACTGGCTCTACGTCGATGATCACTGCCGGGCGATCGATGCCGTGATCCGGCACGGCACGGTCGGCGAGACATACAACGTCGGAGGATGCAACGAGTGGCGCAACGCCGACATCGTCGACCTGATCTGCTCGCTGCTGGACGTGCGGCGGCCGCAGGGCGCACCGCACGCGCGCCTCAAGCACTTCGTCGCCGACCGCCCCGGTCACGATCGCCGCTATGCGATCGACGCAGGCAAGCTCGAGCGCGAACTTCGATGGAAGCCGACGGAAACCTTCGAGACGGGCATCCTGAAGACGATCGACTGGTACCTGTAGCCTCCCGACGGCACTCGACCCGCATACGGCGCAGCAAGGTTGCCGATCCGTTCGGCCGGGTCCATTACGTCGCTTGAGTTATTTGCCCAAATAATATTGCCTGAGTAAGCTGCCTGACACGCGCCGCCCGGAGACATCGGCACGTACCAGGAACCCGCGGCGCGATCGACCTGGGAGGATTCGATCCGCCGTCCCGATGTGGCTGCAGACATCATGAAGCACGAATCAGGCGCCGTATCCGGCGCCATTCCGACACGCGACAAAAGTGCAACGCCGCACTCCGTGCTCGAAGACATCTACGGGATGATAGTCGGCATGGCCTTCGTGGTGATTGGGCTCGTCCTGCTCAAGGCGGCCGGACTTGTCACCGGCGGGATCGCCGGCATTGCGCTGCTCGTCTCGTACCTCTGTCCATTGTCGGTGGGTACGATCTTCACGCTGGTGAACCTGCCGTTCTTCATCTTCGCGCACTTCGTGATGGGGCCACGTTTCGCGATCAAATCGACGATCGCGAGCTGCGGCATCACGTTCGCCCTCGCGGCGATGCCCCGGACACTGAAAATTGCCTTCGTGAACCCGCTGTTCGCGGCATTGGTGGGCGGCACGCTATGCGGCATGGGCATTCTTGCGCTCGCGCGGCACGGCGCGGGCGTCGGCGGTACCGGTGTCGTCACGTTGTGGCTGCAACGCGTGCGGGGCATTAACGCCGGTATTACGCAAGTGTGTATCGACGCGACGATCCTGCTGACGTCCACGCTGGTCATTCAGGTCGATCGCGTCGGCTGGTCGGCGATCAGCGCCATCGCCATGAGCGCGATGGTCGTCGCATGGCATCGCCCGGGCCGCTATACCGGAACCGCGCCCTGAGCGCCCGGTCGACAGTCCGACACATCGCGTCCGGCCGGTATTGGCAGCCTCATGCGGACAAAGCAAGGGAAAGCGATTGGACGCATCAAACGCAAGCCCCCGGTGGAGTCGACGCGCTCGCCGCGTTTCGCAAGACGCGGCCCGCCCAAGAGGTGCAGATCGCGAGCGTGCGGATGGATGTCGACACCGTCGATCTTTTCAGCGAATCCTGCGCTTGCGCGACCCTGCTCGGCGCAGGCAAGTTCGGCGAGAACACACACCGCGTGAAGCGGCTCGACGAACGGCTGATCGCAGGTGCGCGAACCGCACGTATTCGTCGAAAGCCGGATGCCGCGGCTGACGTATCCGGGCATGCGCTTGAACGGGTTGCGCTGAAACGTGCGGCCGGCGATCCCGTGCGCCTGGTCCTCCCGCTCGCAACACCATCAACCATCGCATCAATATTCATCGCCGATTATTCAAATTCCAACAGCAATCAATAAACAAAAACAGCTTCATCGAAAATTTACGAAAACATAGTTAATTCAAAAAATTATCGGATCAAGAAGCCGATAAATTAATTCGATTGGAATCCATCGAATCCAATCAATAGCCTGTGTTCCGCGCCGCAACATCGCGATTCCAAATCGACGAGACAACGGAGGTGCAAGAATATTATTTTATACATTTATTTTCACGAGTTTTTTGCCTGACGAGGCCATCGCATATTTCTCGACACTCGAAAATCAGCGATCTGGAAAAGCAGGCATGTAGTTCCGGGCATGGCCATGCGACACCAAACCGCGTTACTCCATTCATTATTACCCTAGGAATAAACATGAAAAAGATTGCGACCGTGCTTTTTTCAGCCCTGATGTTCGCCTCCTCGTGCGCTTTCGCGCAGGCACTTTGCAAGGCCGGCAAGATCGACAAGATCGAAACCGACGCCACCGGCAACCTGCTGGTGACCATTGGCGATGGCGCCTATTCATTCAGCGCGAAGGAAGTTTATCCGCTGATTTATTCGGCATATTCCGAAAATAGAAACCTGTTTGTCTACGGCAACAATTGCGCGAATGGCTCACCGGCCACCCGCTTTGCCATTCGATAAACTTTCAATAATCCGGAAACTACCGACATTCGGCACCAGGGGCTGGATTTTCATTTCTCAATCCAACCCCATTGTTTGTTGCAGTTCAAAAAACGGTGAGGCGTGACGCATTCGTGCCCGCAACGCGGCGCTTCTTTCGGTTGATTGCGGCAACGACATTCGCCTGCCCGGTGCGACGCAACCGAATTCGGTTTGGCGCTACGACTTTGTGCACGACCAGTTGGTGGATGGACGGGCGTTGAAGATGCTTGGTGTGATCGATGAATACACCCGCGAGTGACTGACGATCGAGGTGAGCGCCGGCTCCATGGCGCACATCGCTATCAACCTCCGGCCACGGTGCGTCGAGCCAGGCAGGATTCCGACACTATCGACGCGAGACTCACTGCCTGATCGATCACGAAATTCGGCCTCGGGTCACGTATCCGGGCCGCCGCCTCAACGCGGTTAGGACCGGTAGATGCGGCAGGCGATCCGACAGCCGTTTCCAACGGCGCTGCCGGATCGCCTGCCGCCGCCGTTACGCCTGCACGAACGCCAGCAGGTCGGCGTTGAGAACGTCCGCGTTCACCGTCAGCATGCCGTGCGAATAACCCGGATACGTCTTGAGCGTGCCGTTCTGCAGCAGCTTGATCGACTTCAGCGCGGCATCCGCGATCGGCACGATCTGGTCGTCTTCGCCATGCAGCACGAGCGTCGGGACGGTGATCGACTTCAGGTCCTCGGTCTGATCCGTTTCCGAAAACGCCTTGATGCCGTCGTAGTGCGCCTTCGCGCTGCCCTCCATCCCCTGCCGCCACCAGTTCCGGATGACGCCCTGATGCACCGTCGCGCCGGCCCGGTTGAAACCGTAGAACGGGCCGGTCGGCACGTCGAGGAAGAACTGTGCGCGATTGTCGGCGAGCGCCTTCCGGAAGCCGTCGAACACCTCGATCGGCAAGCCTTCGGGGTTCGATTCGGTTTTCAGCATCAGCGGCGGCACCGCGCTGACCAGCACCGCCTTCGCGACACGACCGGCCGGCTGGCCGTGCTTCGCGACGTAGCGGGCCACTTCGCCGCCGCCGGTCGAATGACCGATATGCACCGCATTGCGCAGGTCGAGCGCTTCGACGACCGCGAACGCGTCCGCTGCGTAATGATCCATGTCATGGCCGTCCGACACCTGCGCCGACCGGCCGTGGCCGCGCCGGTCGTGCGCAATCACGCGATAGCCCTTCTGAACGAAGAAGAGCATCTGCGCATCCCAGTCGTCGCCCGACAACGGCCAGCCATGATGGAAGACGATGGGCTGTGCGTCCTTCGGGCCCCAGTCCTTGTAGAAGATCTCGACGTTATCCTTCGTAGTGACGTATGGCATCGCGATTGACTCCTGTGGTGAGTTGGACGAACACGGCGTACGGCCGAAAGCCATTATCAGCATTTTTGTGAAACCGCGATGCGACGGTGCACCGCGACTGCCGACCATCCGCTGACGGTGAATGAGCGCCTGGAATACGCACCACGCCGGTGCGCCCGGACGAGATGCACGGCAAGTCGGACCGACTGTCGATCAAGGTGTTTTCTTGCCGTGCTGCATCGCGTCAACGACGCCCCGTGCGAAACGGGGCATCCGGATTCGTGCGCCCCGCCCGGCCGATCGTCAGCCGTCAGCCGTCCGTCGACACCGTCACGGCCTCCCATGCACGGATTTCCTGTTCCAGTGCCGACAACTTGTCTCGCACCAGCCGCAACGCATCGCTGCCGAGCAACAGATGTGCGGGCGGATGTTCCGCCGCGATGACCGCGAGCATCGCCCGCGCGGCTTTCGCGGGATCGCCCGACTGCTTGCCGCTCTTCTCCTCGCGCGCCTTGCGGATCGGGTCGAAGGTCGCGTCGTAGTCGGCGATCGAGCGCGGCGTGCGCGCCATCGAGCGACCGGCCCAGTCGGTGCGGAACGAACCGGGCGCCACGGCCGTCACCGCAATGCCGAAAGGCTCGAGTTCCTTGCCGAGGGTTTCGGAAATGCCTTCCAGCGCGAACTTGCTGCCGCAGTAATAAGCGATCCCCGGCATCGTGATGTGGCCGCCCATCGACGTGATGTTCAGGATGCGGCCGCGCCGCCGCGCACGCATGAACGGCACGACGGCCTTCATCATCGCGACCGCGCCGAATACGTTCACGTCGAACTGCCGGCGCATCTCCGCCAGCGGCGCTTCTTCCATGACGCCTTCGTGCCCGTAGCCGGCGTTGTTCACCAGCACGTCCACGGGCCCGACATTCGCTTCGATTTCCGCGACGATGCCGTCGATGCGATCGAAGTCGGTCACGTCGAGCACGCGCGCGAAAGCCGCCTGCGCGGACAGGGCTTCGAATTCCCGTGCCGCCTGCGCGCTTCTCACGGTGCCGACCACCGTGTAGCCGGCCGCGAGCGCCTCCTGTGCCAGCGCGCGGCCGAAGCCGCTGCTGACGCCGGTGATGAGCATGATGTTGCCGGATGCCATGTTCGCTTCTCCCGAATGTCGATTGAAGCATGCATACTAGTCTGACGATCAACGTCGAATAAGCCCGATTCCGCTGATTTTCTTGCACAAAACTATGAGCACCGAGTCCACCTCCGCCCGCCATCCGTCGCTGTCGCCGTCACCGCGAAACCGGAAGCGCCTGGTCACGCTGCTGCGCACGCTGGCGCCCGACGAAGGCTACAACCTGACCGCGCTGCCGAGCGTCCGCATCCTGCGTTCGAACCGCGCACTGTCGCGCACGCCGGTCCTGTACGACCCGGGAATCGTGATCGTGTGCCAGGGCTGCAAGCGCGGATACTTCGGCGGCGAACGCTATCTGTACGACGAACACCACTACCTCGCCGTGTCCGTGCCCGTCCCGTTCAGCATGGAAACCGACGCAACGCCCGAGCGCCCGCTGCTCGCGCTGTATCTGCACCTCGATTTCACGATGGCCGCCGAGCTCGCGGCGCAGATCGACCGCGAAGGCGTGGCGGAACACGTGCAGGCGCCCAGGAGCATGATGTCGACCCCGATGGATGAAGCGATGCACGCGTCGGTGCTGCGCTTCGTCGAGGCGATGCAGCGGCCGCTCGAAGCCGCGGTGCTCGGCCCGGCGCTGCTTCGCGAGCTGTATTTCCGCGTGCTCACCGGCGCGCAGGGAAGCGCGATGCGCAGCGCACTCGCGATGCGCGGGCAGTTCGGCCGGATCGGCCGATCGCTGCGCGTGATCCATGCCGATTACGCGCAGCCGCTCGACGTGTCGCAACTGGCCGACGAAGCCGGCATGAGCGTGCCGAGCTTTCACAGCCACTTCAAGGCAATCACGCAGGTGTCGCCGATGCAGTACCTGAAGTCGACGCGCCTGCATCAGGCGCGGCTGCTGATGGTGCGCCAGGAACTGACGGCCGAGGCGGCCGGCTATGCGGTGGGTTATACGAGCCCGTCGCAGTTCAGCCGCGAATTCAAACGTCTGTTCGGTCTGACGCCGGCGAAGGAAACGCAGCGCATGCGCGCGAGTTTCGCGATTCCGGAGGCATTCGAGGATGCGGTTTATGTGTCCTCGCATTGAAGTGCGTCGGAGCCCGATCGCAGCACACGCGTTCGTCACGCAGCGTCGAGAACCAGACCTGCCAGCGACTTCAGGATGAACGCGGTCACGCCCCAGATGTCCTGCGCCTGATCCGCCCAGTACCAGGCGCCCGTGCGTTCGCCTTCGCTGTATTGCCGTGGCAGATCCGGATTCAGCAGCGCGGAGAACGGAAACTCGAAGATCTCCTCGACTTCGGCCGGCGCCGCTTCCCATTCGGCCGTTTCCGGCACGATGCCGATCACAGGAAAGATCGCGTGATGGCGCTTTCGGGTTTTATGAATCGGCAGGCACCCGATCACCCGGACCGCGCCGGGCTCGAGGCGAATTTCCTCGAACGCTTCGCGCAATGCAGTCGCGCCGATATCGCGGTCGGATTCCGCCGGACGTCCGCCCGGGAAACTCACATGCGACGAATATTCGCTGAGCCCCGACGAACGCTTGGTCAGCAGGATCGTCGGCTCGTGCCGCGCAACGATCGCCACCAGGACAGCCGAGAATTTCCACTGTCCGTCGTTGTCCGCAAGGTATCGCTTCGCCGCTGGCCAATCCGTTTCGGCCGGGATCCGGAAGCGTTCCACGCCGCGCACGATCGTTTCCAGGACACTACTGTCGGATGCCATGTCTTCCTCCTGCGCGCTTGAATCTGCAAGCTCCGGGCGGCGCCCAACCCGACAGGGTTGCCGGGGAACGGTGTCGTTGTCGCGAAATCGGGTGAAACGGTGTTCGCGATGCGACCGCACATCGCGCGCATTCAAGCGCGACTGCCTGCTCCAACGCAAGAATATCCGCCGGTAGTACGGGAATTTGAATTCCCGGATCGGATTGCCATCGACACATCGGAGAAACCTGATCATGCATGAAATTCAAACGGCACGCATGCCGCACCCTTCATCGAATCTTGCGGGCACAATGGCGTACTGCATCGCAACGACATGCATTCCCGGCGTCGACACCGACAGCCGATAATCCCCTGCCCAAAGACCGGCGATCGCTACACCCACGCGAGATTCGAATGACCACGTATGCCTTCCGCCTGCTGAACGTATTCGCCGAATCGACGTTCGGCGGCAACCCGCTTTGCGTATTCGAAGATGCGCGCGGCATGGACGACGCAACGATGCAGGCACTGGCCGTGCAGTTCAACCTGTCCGAAACGACCTTCGTGTTGCCGTCTGACCGCGCGCACGCGCGGGTACGGATCTTCACGCCGGGGTACGAGATGGCCTTTGCGGGCCATCCCACGCTCGGCACTGCGCATGTCGTGCGTGACCTGCTGAGTGCCGGCGACGCGCTCGCGCTCGAATTCAAGGCCGGGGTGGTCCACGTCACTGCACACGACGACGCGTGGACGTTCATCGCGCCGCACGTGGGCATGCCGAAGACGGCAGCGTGCGAGTTGTCCGATGCCCAAACGGCGGCAATGCTGGGGCTGACGGAAGACGACTTGCTCGCACCGCCGATCTGGATCAATACAGGCGCCGATCAACTGCTGGTCGCACTCAAGGACACCGACGCGGTGCGCCGCGCGCAGCCCGACAGCGCGTGCGTCGACATCTGGCCGAAAAGCAGTCTCGGCCGCAAGACCGCCTACGTGTTCGCGTTCGACGCCGGGCGCCCCGGGAAAGTGGTATCCCGCTATTTCTTCGTGAAACAGGGCGGCGGCATTTCGGAAGACCCGGGCACCGGGTCGGCCTGTGCGAACCTCGGTGGCTGGCTGCTTGCCGCCCGACACGATCTGCCTGCGGCCTTTCAGGTCGAGCAGGGCGACGCCGTGGGCCGGCCTTGTCGGCTGCGGCTGTCGGTCAGCGCGAACGGCGAAATCGGTGTCGGGGGGCGCGTGATCGAACTCGGGCGCGGTACCGTCAACGTATAGACGCAGCACGCGCCGCCGCGTTTGTTATGCTGCGTGCATCGCTCGCCCGAACCGATCGTCGACATGAACGCCCTCGCCCCCGACCTCGCCCGCACGCTGCGCGCATCCTGCGACGCCTGCTTCGGCACAGCTGCTGTCTGGCCGCTCGTCGAGCGTGCATACAACGAGCCGCAGCGCTTCTACCACACGCTCGCGCACCTGGCGGAACTGTTCGCGCACCTCGCGCCGTATCGCGCGGAACCACTGTGGCCGGCCATCGAGCTCGCCGTATGGGCACACGATTTCGTCTACGCGACGACGTTGCCGGACTATGCGGACAACGAAGCGCGCAGTGCGCACTGGCTCGTGCAGGTCACGAACGAACGCTGCACCGAGTCGTGGTTGCATGCGCACGCATCGCATGTGTCCGCTGCACACGATCTCGTGCTCGCGACGAAGTCGCACCGGCTGCCCGCTACGTTCGCGTCCGATCCGGGCTTGCAGCGCGCCGGGTGGATTTTTCTCGACGCCGATCTCGCGATCCTCGCGGCCGCACCCGACCGGCTGCGCGAGTACGATCGCGCGATCGCACGCGAATGGGCGCAGGATCCGGACGCGCCGTCGGCGGCCTTCCGTGCCGGCCGCAAGCAGGCGCTCGAACATCTGCGCAGGCAAGTCCCGCTGTTTCAATCGGCGGAATTCGCGCCGCTCACGCCGCTTGCGCAACGCAATCTCGACACGCTGATCCACGCGTACGCGTGAGCGTCGTGTGCACCGCCGCGTAGTTGCGTCAGACGGCGTCGCATCTGCGCGAGCGCACCGCGAACGCGAGAATCACCGCGCCGGCGCGCTCATGCGGCAGGATCTCCCGCAACAGCGACCGGCACGCACGCGCCGCGACGCCGAGCCCGACGACGATCACGATCTTGCGCGCAAACAGCACGTCGTTGAAGCCGACGAACGTGCGCGGATCAATTCCACGCATGGCGCGCCGGACGCACGCCGTTCAGGTAGTAGTTGCCGACGAGGTGATATTTCCACCGCACCGGATCGTGCAGCGTATGCGTACGCGCGTTGCGCCAGTGCCGGTCGAGGTTATGCTCGGCGAGCGTCGACTGCGTGCCGGCCAGTTCGAACAGTTTCTCGCCCGCGAGCAGCGCGATCTCGGTCGTCAGCACCTTCGCTTCGCCGACCGCGACCGACGCGCGCGCGACATCGTCGTCGGTCACCGTGCCGCGCGCGCCGATCTCGTCGAGCGTGCGCGCCGCACGTTCCAGCAGCGCTTCCGCCGCATGAAGCTGGATGTGCAGACGGCCGATCTCACGGAGAATCAGCGGATCGTCTGCCGCCCGTTCGACGCCGCTGTCGACCCACGGCCGCGTGCGGGTGCGTACGAACGCCAGCGTATCGTCGATGGCCGCTTTCGCGATGCCGGCATCGATCGCCGCCTGGATGATCTGCGACAGCGGGCCATTGAGCGTCGGCTCGTCCGACACGCGCTGCGCGGGCAGCACATGCGACGCGGGAACGCGCACGCCGTCGAGCACCACCGTGCCGCTCGCGGTCGTGCGCTGCCCGAACCCCGACCAGTCGTCGATCACGGTCAGCCTCGGGCTCGGCTGCGGCACGTAGGCAAGCCACGCGTGCTGCGCGTCGTCGAGACCGAGCACCGGCACGTAATGCGCGAACAGCGCGCCCGTCGAGTAGAACTTCGTGCCGTCGACGACATAGCCGTCGCCATCGCGGCGCACGCGCGTCTTCAGATCGAGCACGTGCTTCGTGCCCTTCTCCGAGAAACCGTTGCCGAACCGCTTGCCGCTCAGCACTTCCGCGAAGAAATGACGTTTCTGCGCGTCGGTGCCGGCCAGCGCGATCACGTCGACCAGCCCGAAATGATTCTGCGGCAACTGTCCGAGCGACGCATCGGCCGCCGCAATAATCCTGATCACCTCGACGAGCGTCACATGCGATACGCCCGCACCGCCGTATGCCTTCGGCACCGTGATCGCCCATAGCCCCGACTGCGAGAACCATTCGATCTCGTCGCGCGGCAACCGGCGCTCCCGGTCCCGCTCGGCAGCGCCTTCCGCAAGCCGCTGCGCCAGCGCATGCGCGGCTGCGATCGCCTGCGCATCGTCGGCGATCACGCGGGCCACTTGCGGTTTCTGATCGGCCGACCGCTCCTGAATCGTGGCGCTCGTATCTGACATCGGGCTCTCCTGTCGAATGGCGATAGCACTCAATCTAGCAGCACGTTGCAGGTCGGCAAACCGAGCGATTCTCGGAACGATATTCCTTCGGATCACAAACGACATGGAGAGTCTCGCACGCGACATCGTGCTTCTGCGTCGCAATCGATGCCCGAGCGCCGGGGTGTTCCAGGCCGTTCCGCGTAATGCTGATCGACGATAACGATCTGCGAATCCGTTATTGGAACGCCCGCCCCGCGCTTCCTATACTGGCCTCCCGGCGCAAACGGCCCCGCCCTTCGAGGAAATCCGCATGACTTCGTCGCACGCAGACACCGACCTTTCCACCGGCACCGACTACGACGCACTCGCGAGCCGGTTCCGGCCGATATTCGACCGCATCGCAACCGGCACCGCCGAACGCGAACGTCGCCGCGAACTGCCGCACGAAGCGATCGGCTGGCTGAAGGCGGCCGGCTTCGGCGCGGTACGGCTGCCGGTACGCGACGGCGGCGCCGGCGCATCGCTGCCGCAGTTGTTCCGGCTGCTGATCGAGCTCGCCGCCGCCGATTCCAATCTGCCGCAGGCGTTGCGCGGACACTTCGCGTTCGTCGAGGACTGGCTGAACGCGCCGCCCGGGCCGCAACGCACGACATGGTTCGACCGCTTCGCAAGCGGCCAGCTCGTCGGCAACGCGTGGTCGGAGGCCGGCGACGTGCCGCTCGGCCAGACCATCACGAAGGTGTCGGAGCAGAACGGCCGGCTGGTGCTGAACGGGCGGAAGTTCTACAGCACGGGCAGCCTGTTCGCCGACTGGATCGACGTGTTCGCGCAGCGCGCACATGACGGCAGCGACGTGATCGTCGCCGTCGCGACCGCGCAGCCCGGCGTGATCCGCGACGACGACTGGGACGGCTTCGGCCAGACGACTACCGGCAGCGGCACGACGCGCTTCGAGAATGCGGCGGTCGACGCGCACGACGTGATCGACTTCGCACGCCGCTTCAAGTACCAGACCGCGTTCTACCAACTCTTCCACGTCGCGACGCTGGCCGGCATCGGCCACGCGATCGTGCGCGACGCGGGCGAACTCGTGCGCGCTCGCACCCGCGTGTACAGCCACGGCAACGCGCCGCGCGCGGGCGACGACGCACAGCTGCAGCAGGTGATCGGCGAGATCGCATCGTGGGCGTACGCGGCCGACGCGCTCGCGCTGCGCGCCGCGCAGCCGCTTCAGCTCGCCTACGAGGCGCGCTTCGGCGGCGACCAACAGGCCGAGCACGACGCGAACGTCGCGGCCGAAATCGAATCCGCGCAGAGCCAGCTCGTCGTGTCCGAACTCGTATTGCGTGCCGCGACGCGCCTGTTCGACGCACTCGGCGCGTCCGCCACGCGCAGCACGACCGCGCTCGACCGCCACTGGCGCAATGCGCGCACGGTGTCGTCGCACAATCCGCTTGTCTACAAGGCCAGGATCGTCGGCGACTGGGTCATCAACGGCCGCACGCCGCCGTTCGTCTGGCGCGTCGGCGACGGCACGAGCCCGAGCACGGAAACGGGAGCCGTTCAATGAGCAAGACCATCCGCTTCAACGCGTTCGAGATGAACTGCGTCGGCCATCAGTCGCCGGGGCTGTGGGCGCATCCGCGCGACCGTTCGTGGCAGTACAAGGACCTCGACTACTGGACCGACCTCGCCCGCATCCTCGAACGCGGGATCTTCGACGCGATCTTCATCGCGGACGTGATCGGCTATTACGACGTCTACAAGGGCAGCAACTACCACGCGCTGCACCAGGCCGCGCAGATCCCGGTCAACGACCCGCTGCAGCTCGCCGCGCCGATCGCGATGGCGACCGAGCATCTCGGCATCGGCATCACCGCGTCGACGACGTTCGAGCACCCGTACACGTTCGCGCGCCGGCTGTCGACCGCCGACCACCACACCAAGGGCCGGCTCGCGTGGAACATCGTCACGTCCTACCTGGAGAGCGGCGCGAAGAACGTCGGCGATCACGGCTTGCGCACGCACGACGATCGTTATGCGGTCGCGGCCGAATACGTCGAGGTGCTGTACAAGCTGTTCGAGGGCAGCTGGGAAGACGGCGCCGTGGTGCGCGATCGCGACGGCCGCGTGTTCACGCATCCCGAGAAGGTGCACGAGATCGGCCACAAGGGCCGTTTCTTCGACGTGCCCGGCTATCACCTGTGCGAACCGTCGCCGCAGCGCACGCCGGTGCTGTTCCAGGCCGGCGCGTCCGGCCCCGGCAAGGCGTTCGCCGCGCAGCACGCCGAATGCGTGTTCGTCGCCGCGCCGACCCGCGAGCAGCTCGCGCGCTACGTGGCCGACGTGCGCGCGCAGGCCGCCGCCGCGGGACGCGATCCGCGCAAGGTGCTGATCTACAACCTCGTCACGGTGATCGTCGACGAAACCGACGAGAAGGCGCAGGCCAAGTTCGACGAGTACCGCCGCTACGTGTCGTACGACGGCTCGCTGGTGTTCATGTCCGGCTGGACCGGCATCGACTTCGGCCAGTATGCGCCGGCCGATCCCGTCAGGCGCGTCGAAACGAATGCGATCGTTTCGGCGGTCGAGCACCTGGCGGGCGGCGACACCGCGTGGACGATCGAGGCACTGGCGGCCTGGGGCGGCATCGGCGGCCTGGGCCCGGTGTTCGTCGGGTCGGCAGCGACCGTGGCGGACATCCTGCAGGAATGGGTTGCCGCAACCGATGTGGACGGCTTCAATCTCGCGTATGCGGTCGCGCATGAAACCTTCGAAGACATCGTGCGCTACCTCGTTCCGGAGCTGCAGCGGCGCGGCGTGTATCCGACGCAATATGCGCCGGGCACGCTGCGCGAGAAACTGTTCGGCGGCACGGCGCGGCTACCGGACGAACATCCGGCCGCGCAGTTTCGCGATATCGAGCAGGTCAAGCGCGATGCCGAGCGGGAGGCCGTCAGCGCGTGACGGCAATGTCGAAGCCGGCTTGCCCGCATTCGGCGGCGACCGGCTTCAGCACAAACGGCTTCGTGCGGTCCGACGAAGCCGTTGGTATTTTCCGGGGGCGGCGAACGCGCCCCGCCAGCGTTTACGCGGCGCTTTCGTCGTCGATGTCGCGCGCCGTCGGCTCGTAACGTACGATCAACGGATACACAATCGGCGTGACGTCATGCACCGGGCGCGAGCACCGCGAGTGCCGTGTCACAGCCCGGTTCGCGCAGTGCCGAATCGACGTGGACGTATCCAGACGATCGGTGCGTTCCCGCGATTCACGACTCGCCCTCCGATCGTCGCGGCCCGGTTTGCCGCTACGCGCTCAAGCGGCGTTGCGCTCGATCAGGAACCGTTCGCGACGCCCGCCCTTGATCCAGCCGGGCACGCGACCTCGCCCGTTCCACGTCGCGCCGGTCTTCGGATCGCGATACTTCGGCGCTGCCGCGGTCTTTCGCACGGCCGGTCTTCCGGCACCGCCCGCGCGACCGAATATCTGTCCGGCTGTCAGGCCATATTCGGCGACCCGGGTGCGAACCTCGTGTATGACGGCCTCGAGTTCGGCGAGTCTCGCTTCCTCGACGCGCTTCATCAACTCGTCGGCTTGCGCCTTCAATTCGCGATAACCGGCCATGCGATTCCTCCATATTTTTACGGCGTTATAAAAGACCGGACGGGCGCGACAATACGACCGCCGGATTTTCACGATGCAATGTCGTGAAAAGGTACGACCGGAACTCTCATTCCAAAAACCGGAAAACGGATCACGCGCGCCCCGGTGCGTTTTCGGCACGAAATTCACAGACCAGTTCGCCACCGGCCGCGAGTTCATCGATCTGCGCCAGCGTCAACGAGACGATGGACGCGGCAATTTCATCCGAGATACCCAATTGCCGCTTGCCCTCTTCGCGGTCGATACGCAGCATGCGCTGCGCAAGCACGAGATACGCGCGGTTGAATTCCGCGATTGCATCGAAGATATCGCCTTGTCCGGTCATGACCGCTCCTGAGCCGACGGCGATTCCGTGTGCCGCGAACGCGGCGCCGTTACCGGACCGTCCAGTAGTAGATGCCTGAATCTAAGTCATTCGATCGACGTCATGCCGACAATTCCTAGATGGCATCCGACACGCGATAAATCGGCAATTGCAATTCGCGATTCATCGCTGTCGGATTCAGCCTAGATTCGGTCACCACCCGAAACCGGAATACCCATACGATTTTCGGACGACGCGCGAACCATTCGCGCGAGCGGCACAGCACCGGCGAACGACGATTGCATTCCTGCATTGCCCGCGATCGTATCGTTGGCCCTAATCCTGAACGGATGGAATCCGAAATCATGTTGAAAGTGACGAAAGCCGTATTTCCGGTCGCAGGTCTCGGCACGCGATTTTTGCCTGCAACCAAGGCCAGCCCGAAAGAGATGCTGCCTGTCGTGGACAAGCCGCTCATTCAATATGCGGTCGAAGAAGCCATCGACGCCGGCATCACCGAAATGATTTTCGTGACCGGCCGCAGCAAGCGTGCGATCGAAGACCACTTCGACAAATCCTACGAGATCGAAGCCGAGCTCGAAGCGCGCGGCAAGGACAAGCTGCTTTCCCTCGTTCGCAGCATCAAACCGAGCCACGTCGATTGCTTTTACGTTCGCCAGGCCGAAGCGCTCGGGCTCGGCCATGCCGTGCTGTGCGCGGAAAAACTCGTCGGCAACCAGCCGTTCGCGGTAATCCTCGCCGACGATCTGCTGGACGGCCCGACGCCGGTGCTGCGCCAGATGATCGATGTATTCGATCACTATCATGCGTCGGTGATCGGCGTGGAGGAAATCGCGCCGGACGAATCGAGGTCGTACGGCGTGATCGACGGCAAACGCTGGGAGGACAACCTGTTCAAGCTGTCCGGGATCGTCGAGAAACCGGAGCCGGCAAAGGCGCCGTCGAATTTCGGCGTCGTGGGCCGTTACGTGCTGAAGCCGAAGGTGTTCGATCATCTGCGCGCGCTTCGGCCCGGCGCCGGCGGCGAACTGCAGCTGACGGACGCGATCCAGTCGCTGCTGACGGACGAGCAGGTGCTCGCCCACCGCTACGACGGCACGCGTTTCGATTGCGGCAGCAAGCTCGGGTATCTGAAGGCGACGGTCGAGTTCGCGCTACGGCACCCGGAAGTGGCTGCGGACTTCGAAAGCTATCTGGAGACGCGCATGTCGGCGTTGCTGGTCGCCTGACGGTCGATACGCGTGGACTCGTTCATGTGGGCAGCCGTCTCCGATCTCGGCGACGCGGCGATGACGTTGCCGCTTGCCGTCGTATGCATCGGCTGGCTGACGCGGTCGACAACCGGGCAGCGTCACGCGGCGTCATGGGCGCTGATGCTCGGGGCCGGCATGGCGCTGGTCGGCGTCACCAAGATGCTGTACGCGGGCTGCGGCGTACAGATCCGCGCGATCGATTTCCGCGTGATCAGCGGGCACACGATGCTCGCGTCGGCGGTATGGCCGATGACATGCGTGCTTGCGCTGCACGGCTGCGCGAACGTGCGGGCGCGCACGTCGCTGTCGCTCGGGCTCGCGCTCGGTGCGCTGATCGGCGTCGCACGCGTATTCGACGACGCGCATACGCCGTCGGAAGTCGTCGCCGGCTGGATCGTCGGCTCGGCGGTCGCGCTAGCGTTCGTGCTGCGACATGGCGTGCCGCGCGTCGATGCCCGGTATCGCGCGCTCGCCGCCGGTTCGCTGCTTGCCGTGTCGGCCGTCGCCTATGGC
This sequence comes from Burkholderia pyrrocinia, assembly GCF_001028665.1. Lineage (NCBI taxonomy): Bacteria > Pseudomonadati > Pseudomonadota > Betaproteobacteria > Burkholderiales > Burkholderiaceae > Burkholderia > Burkholderia pyrrocinia. The sequence goes on along the minus strand of NZ_CP011505.1, from coordinate 286,366 downwards.
CGTCACGCGCCGATTCAGGCAGCGATCGAACTGTATTCGCCGTTCCTGTGCGGACGCTTCCACCTGGTCAGCTTGCACGAAATCATCAGCCTGCCCGGCATCGCGGGGTAAGTTCGAACCGCCTGCGACACCCGCCCAGCCCGCGATCAACCCCGATCCCGGCAAGCATCCGCCGTGCAACCGGGATCGTCACGCGCTAGTCGGCCATCGGACCGTCTCGGAAATCGACGATACGATGGAAGGTAACGAAATTGGCATCGTGCTGGGAGTGCGCGCCGCCCTCCGGATCATCGAAGGACGTGCGCACGACTGCGACGATATCGTTCCCGTCGAATTGCCAGTCGACATACTGGAAGCCGTGCCTGCTCCAGTCCGCATGGGACAGCACCGTGCGACGCATGGTCCAGTGCACGAGATCCGGCGACGAAATCAGCCCCAGGACATTGCGCGCGCGTTCGTAGTTGTTGCCCCGATAGAGCGGGGTGACGGCGTTGCTCAGCGACCAGTAGAGTTTCGTGCGCGGATCGAAACGAATCGTGAATTTCTTGCCGGCACCGGGCATATCGACGAATCCGGCGGCCACATCGAAGCGGGCCACGGTGCCACTGGCGTTGACCGTCACGATCGCCGCGCGCTCGGGCAGCGCGTTGTAGTAGACGCGCAATACATTCACCACGCTCCCGTCCGGCCTCGCCACCGCGTTACCCTCGAGCCAGCCGCCGAATTTTCCGCCGAGCCATCCCGGATTCGGCGCAAGGCGATTGCTGAACGTCCAGTTGCCGGCCTTCAGCAGATCGCTGCCGACCGGCGCCGACATCATGAACGGCGAGATGCCGGTCTGCTCCACCGCTTCCATCGTCCGCCAGATGCGGCCGTTCGCGACGACCACCGGCACGGGCGCGGTGAAATACCGGCCGGCGTTCGCAAGCACGCCGCTGTCGCCGTCGCGCGGTACGCTCCACGTCGTCCCGCCATCCAGCGAACGTCGAATCACCGGCACGCCCGAGAACCCGCTCGTCCCGATGATGTACAGCGCCCGGCCCTCGACGAACAGCGAGGACCAGTATTGCCCGTTCAGTTCGCCCAGCTTCCGCCAGGAACGACCGCGATCACGTGACGCATACAACGTCTCGGTGTTTTGCGCGGACCCCGCACCGAACGTGTCATGCGCGACCACGTACGTTCCGTCCGCCAGGATCGCGAGCGCCGGCGAACCGAGATAGACCCGACTCGAGGCCGGACTGTGCGCAATCACGATGCCCGGCGGGGTCGGCTGCGGGCGCGGTCTGGCGGGATACTGCGCGCACGAACTGCAGCACATCGCGGCCATGGCAAGCGTGATTGCGGCAGCCCGTTTCGTCAGAACGGCAAGCGTGGGCAGGGTCATGACGGCAGCGCCTATTTCTTGAACACACCGACGACGTCGCCGCCGTCGACCACCAGCAACGCGCCGATCCGCTGCTGCTGCATCAGCAGCAACGCATCCTCGACCCGCGTGCCGGGCCGCACCGTGGACGGCTCGATCGACATCATGTCGGCCGCCGTGCGCCGCAACACGCCGTCGCCATGCCGCTCGATCGCGCGGCGGATATCGCCGTCGGTCACGATGCCCCAGCCGGCGTTGCGCTTCACGATCGCGAGCCCGAGCCGCCCGCGCGTCATCGCGTCCAGCACGTCGAGTGTCGACATGTCTTCCGTCACGAACGGCAAATCCCGGCACGCCATTTCGTCGTCGACCGTGGACAGCAGCCGGCGGCCGAGCGAGCCGCCCGGATGGAAACGGGCGAAGTGTTCCGGCTGGAAGCCGCGCGCCCGCATCAGCGTCACCGCCAGCGCATCGCCCATCGCGAGCGTCGCCGTCGTCGACGCGGTCGGCGCGAGTTGCAGCGGGCATGCCTCGCGCTCGACGCCGATGTCGAGATGGGCTCGCGCGGCGCTCGCGAGCGTCGACGCAGGATTGCCGGTCAGCGCGATCAGGTCGTTGCCGTTGCTGCGCAGGAACGGAATCAGTTTGATCACCTCGTCCGTTTCTCCGGAATTCGAAATCGCGAGAAACGTGTCGTCCGGCGTGACCATGCCCAGATCGCCGTGATAGGCCTCGCCCGGATGCATGAAAAAGCTGGGCGTGCCGGTGCTCGACAGCGTCGCGGCGATCTTCCTGCCGACAATGCCGGACTTGCCCATCCCGCACACGACGACACGGCCGCGCGACTCGAGGATGATCCCGACCGCATCGTCGAATTTCGCGTCGAGCCGCGCGGCAACGCCGGCCAATGCTCGCGACTCGATCTCGAAGACCTGCCGGGCGGACTCAATATGGTTCTGTTGCATCATGGGTTTGCCGTTTGAGAAGGGAGACGACACGGGCGACGTCGTCGGGTGTATCGATGCCGGCAGGCGGCGCATCGTGCCAGCGCATCACGTCGATCGGCGTGCCGAGCCACAGCGCGCGCAACTGCTCGAGCTGTTCCAGCTGCTCGAGTTCGCACGGCATCGCGCTCGCAAGCGCCTGCAATGCCGCGTTCGCGTAGCCGTAGAGGCCGATATGCCGCAGGAACACGCTGCGGCTCGAACCGTTCGCGCTGTCCGGCCGGCCGTCGCGGCAGAACGGAATCGCCGCGCGCGAGAAGTACAGCGCACGGCCGCGGCAGTCGACGACGAGCTTGACGATGGCCGGCTCGTCGAGCAGCGCGGCATCGCCGACCGGGCAGGCCACCGTCGCGACCCCGAGGTCCGGCGCCGCGCCGCAGAAGCCGGCGAATGCCTTGAGCAGCGCCGTCGGCACGAGCGGTTCATCGCCCTGCACGTTGAGCACCGCATCGGTGTCGCGCCAGCCGGACACGCGCGCGACTTCCGCCGCGCGATCGGTGCCGGACGCGTGACCGGCATCGGTCATCGCGAAACGGATGCCGCGCGCGTCGAGCACCTCCGCGATGCGCGCGTCGTCGATCGCGACGACAATGTCGGTATCGGGCAGCGCGCGGCGCACGCGCGCGTGCACGCGGACGATCATCGGCTCGCCGTCCAGATCGACGAGCGGCTTGCCCGGCAATCGCGTCGAACCGTACCGGGCCGGAATCACGACGCGCACCGGCCGCCCGTTATTGCACGACGTCATGACCGCTCCATTGTTCGAGCAACGGCCGATAGGTGTCGTCGAGCGACAGCCCGGCACCGGTCAGCAGATGTTCGGCCACCTCGCGCGCGACGCCGCGGCCGCCGGCCGTGCGCGCGACATGGTCGACGCGCGCGCGGACGAGCTGATGCGCATCGGCCGGCGCATACGACACGCCGACGCGTTCGATGACCGCCAGATCGTTCACGTCGTCGCCGACATACGCGATCTCGCGGTCGTCGATCCGCTGCCGCGCCTTGATATCCGCATAACCGGCGGCCTTGTCGTCGCAGCCGGTCACCAGCACGTCGACGCCGAGCTGCGCCGCCCGCCACGTCAGCGCGCCGCTGTGCTTGCCCGACAGGATGCCGCTGCGGATGCCGTGCGCGCGCAGCAGCGCGACCGCGACGCCGTCGTGCGCGTGAAAGCTCTTCATGAACTCGCCGTCGGCCGTCACGTGCAGCAAGCCGTCGGTCAGCACGCCGTCGACGTCGAACAGCACCAGGCGCACGGCCCCGCAATACATCGCGCCGCTCACCGGATCTCGAGCGGCGCAAGCCGCTTGACCAGATCGTCGACCGCCTTCACCTGCTGCAGGAACGGGTCGAGCAGCGCGAGCGGCAGCGCGCTCGGGCCGTCGCAGCGCGCGTGGTCGGGGTCCGGATGCGCTTCGAGGAACAGCCCGGCCAGCCCGACCGCCATCCCGGCGCGCGCGAGATCGAGCACCTGCCGCCGCCGGCCGCCCGATGCGGCGCCGTGCGGATCGCGCATCTGCAGGCTGTGCGTGACATCGAAGATCACCGGGCAGTCGCCCGTCGCATCGCGCATCTGGCGAAAGCCGAGCATGTCGACGACGAGATTGTCGTACCCGAAGGACGAGCCGCGCTCGCACAGGATCACGCGCTCGTTGCCGGCCTCGCGGCACTTCGATACGACGTGCTCGATCTGCGTCGGGCTCATGAATTGCGGCTTCTTGATGTTGACCGGGTTGCCGGTCTGCGCGATCGCGACGACGAGATCCGTCTGGCGCGCGAGAAACGCCGGCACCTGCAGCACGTCGACGACCTGCGAGACCGGCTCGGCCTGCCACACTTCATGCACGTCCGTGATGACCGGCACGCCGAAGCGGCGCTTGACCTCGTCGAAGATCCTGAGCCCTTCGTCGAATCCCACGCCGCGATACGAGTGGATCGACGAGCGATTGGCCTTGTCGAAGGAAGCCTTGAACACCAGCGGTATGCCGAGACGGCGCGTGACCTCGACGAACGTGCTGCAGACGTCGAGCGTGAACTCGGCGCTCTCGAGCACGTTGAGGCCGCCGAACAGGACGAACGGCAGGCTGTTGCCGACCGTGACGTCAGGCGTGATCGATACATTCATACATTCCTCCACGAAATTGGATCGGCCTTGTTCGTGTTGCGACGCAGCGGACGCCGCGCGATCGCGTCGATCGATCGCAGCCGATGGTTGTTGTCAGCGAGTCGCCCATGCAGCATAGAGCGGCGCGAGCTCTCCGAACAAGCGCTCCTCGCCGAAACGCTGTCGCGCCTCGCTGCTCGCCTGCCGGCCCAGCTCCCGGCGCAGCGCGGCGTCGCCGGCGAGGCGCTGCAGCCACGCGAGCGCGTCGGCCGCCGTCGCGTAGACCACGCCCGTCTGCAGATGGCGCACGACATCCACGTTGCCGGCGCAGTCGGACACGACGACGGGCCGTCCGGCCAGCATCGCCTCGATGACCGATACCGGCATGCCTTCCCACGACGACGTCGACAGGTACACGTCCGCGCCGCCGAGCCGGCGCGCCACCTCGTCGTGCGGCAACCATCCGGTTACCTCGACGCCGGCGTCGGCCAGCCGTGCCTTCCATGCATCGTCGCCGTCGCCGATCCAGACGAAGCGCGTGCCGCTCGCGCGCATGCCGTGCGCGATCTGCGCGAACAACCCGGGATTTTTTTGCGCGCGAACACCGCCGACGGTCACCACGCACGGGGGGCCGTCCGCCGGCCGCCCGGCGTCGCCCGAACGCGCGGACGACGGGGTGTCGCCCACGGCATTCTCGACCACCACCACCGGCTGACGAAGCCATACACGGATTGCCTGGCCTTCGCTTTCCGAGCACGCGACGTAAAGGCACTTCCGGACGCACGCGATCCACTCCAGTCCGACGAACGCCAGGCGCTTCACTGCCGAGATATCGCGGCGCATGAATGAAATGCAGTGCGGGCTGTAAAAGAACGCCGCCTTCGGCAACGCAAACAGCGTCGACAGCCGTCCGAGAAAGCCGGCGAACGACGAATGCAGGTGCACGACGTCGGGGCCGATCTCGTTGAGCGTCGTGCGCAGCCGGCCCACGGTCCGCAGCAGACCCTCGCCCTTCATCTGGACGTGGCGCAACGAAACCCGCGCGTCGAACATCGCGGCCAGCCCGGGCGGCGTATCCGGTCGCACCGAGTAGATGACATGCACGTCGTGACCTTCGCGAGCAAGGCGATTCGCTATCAGGCACACCATCGACAATGTGCCGGTGGCGCTGGATTCGACTAAATGAGCGATTTTCATTGGCATCCGTTACATGAAATGGCTGTACATCCCGAACAGGCTGGCGGTCAGGAACGCGATCGGGTCGCCCGCATAGAGCAACGGCTGGATCGACAGGTTCTTCGCGAATCCGTACACGCCGTATGCCACGGCGACGAGCAGGATCAGCGCCTTGAACGGGCCCCGGCGCACATGCACCATGCATAGCGACAGATACATCAGCGCGACCACGAAGAAATAGATGTAGATGCGCTCGAACACCTTCGTCAGATCGCTGGTCGCCACCAGCGCCAGCGCGGCGAAGTTCATCATGACCAGACAGTGCCGCAGGCCGTGATGCGCACTTTCCGCACTGCCCCGCCACCACTTTTCCCGACGACGCCACAGTCCGTTGCTGAGCAGGAAGATCGCGAACGCCACGGCCGCCACCCCGGCAATGCTGTAGGTATCCCACGTCGAGTAGAGGTTGATCTTGTTCGACAGATAGGAATCGTCGTTGCCGGACACAGCGAACAGCCCCGGCGCCAGCTTCGATACGACGATCGTGATCGCGGTCAACGCAAGCGAACACCAGATTGCGATCCGACCGAACCACCGATAGAGCAAAAACGGGACGCCCACGATCAGCGACGGAATATGCGTCAGGCCGGCCAGCACGATGGCCAGACCCGCCTTGCGCCTGCTCGCCGAGAAGATGGCCATGAACAGCAGCGGAAATGCCATCGATTGCCGCATCAGGTTGCCGTACGTGCCGAAAAACGACGACGAAGACAGCAACAGCACCAGAAACAGCGGAATCGCCTGGTATTGCTCGCGCCAGATCACGACGAGCAGCCAGGAGAAGAACACGACGAAAATCAGCAGGAACGCGGTGTCGGTGACGCCGACCAGGCTCGCGGCACCATGCAGAACGGAGAACGACACGATCTCCGGTTGCCGGATCATGTACTGCCAGATTCCGAGCGACTGCATCTTGTACATGAAGTCGAGATACTGAAGCTTGTCGTTGCCGCCGTCCTGGAACGGCAACTTGAGCGCGATCAGCGGACCCATCACGAGGACAGCGCCGATGCACGCAACCAGCACCAGGAATCGGTCCGGCTTTCGCTCAGCCCCCGCCAGCACCAGAAACAGCAGGTAGAAATAGAAGGCGCCGAACGAAAACAGCAGCGCGAACGCCCCGCCGAGCACCATTGCACCGGGCAGTATCAAGCGCTCGTGACCGCGAACCGCAAACAGTGAAATCGCATTCATGTCCCGCCCTCAGATAGCCGGCCCGCGCCCCGCGGCCGCATCGATATACGCCAGCACGCCCGAGCGCTCGATCACGCGCCCCCATTCGAGCGACTTCATCGTGGCCGGGTCGGGACGGCGCGCGCGGATCCGCGACAGCGGGAACAGTTCGTCGAAGATCGTCGCGCCGGTGACGTGGCACGGGATGCCGAGCTCGTTCGCAGTGCGCACGTTCGACGGCGCATCGTTGCAGACGATTTTCTTGCCGAGCGACGCGTATTCGAGCAGCTTCGTCGGCGTCTGGAAGCAATGCGGCCGGTGATACGGAAAGAAGCACACCGCGTATTCGCTGTCGCGGACGATGCGCAGCGCGTCGGGCTGCGGCACGCGGCCGACGAACCGGATGCCCGGCGTATCGCCGAACGCCGCGCGAATTTCGGGTTCCGGGTCGCCGACCAGCACGAGCGTGTCCGTCGCGTCGCGCCGCGCGTCGCGGTAGGCGGCCAGCACCTTGTGAAAGCCGCGTTCACGGCTCATTTCGCCGATATAGCAAAACCTTCCGGACGGTGTTCGCACGGCATCGGCATCCGCGTCGGCATCGCTCCGATCGGCGACCTCGGTATCGGTACCCGCCGGATTGAAGATCCAGTCAGGCACGCCCATCGGCAACAGCAACGAGCGCACGTCGTCGCGAAACGCCATCGCGTCGCGCATGCGCGCGTTCTGGAAGATCCGCAGATCGGGCCGGACGTTGAGCATCCGCTTCATGTAGTCCTTGACGGCCGCGAGCCGGCCGACCGACAGCGAGCGATAGTCGTGAATCACGAACTTCGCGGGCGGCAACGCACGATAGAAGCCCATGATGCACCACAGCACGCACCTGTCCCGATCCGGAAAGCGCGTGTAGGCGTCGAGGTCGCCGTCGAATACCTCGAATCCGTGCGCGCGCAGGCAACGCCCGTAGGCGGCGATCTCCGGATAGTTCGCCTTGCCGGGATGCAGAATGAACACTTTCATTTCGGTTCCTGTCCGTTGTCGAGGATGCGCGCCGGAACGCCGACGGCGACGCGGCCGTCCGGCACGTCGGTCAGCACCACCGCTCCGGCGCCGATCCGCGCACGGTCGCCGACACGAATCGCGCCGAGCGCGACGCTGTGAACGCCGAATTCCACGTTGTCGCCGATCGTCGGAACGCCGCTGATCGTGCCGTCCTTCAGCAGGGTGTTGCCGATGGTCACGCCGTGTCGCAGCGTGCAGTAGTCGCCGATCACCGCATACCCGTTGATCACGAGGCCGGTACCGTGATAGATCGTGAGCCCCTTGCCGATCTTCGTCTTCACCGGAATCTCGATGCCCATCAGCCAGTCGCACAGCACGATGTACAGCACGATGAGCGGCGCGCCGGCCAGCAGCGTGAGCCGGCTTCTGCACGCGAGGTAGTGCACGATCCGGTAGAAGACCACGACGCTGCGCGTCTTGACGAACGCATTGCAGCGGCAGTCTTCGGCGATCGCCTCGGCGGTCTGTCGCAACGTGACGGCCATGTCAGTGCCGCCTCGCGAACACGCGCCGCGCCGCATCGGCGGGGATCCGCCCGGCGCCGAAGTAATCGATTCCATCGACCAGGAACGAATGGATGTACTTCAGCAGCCGGTCGCGGTCGAATTCCTTGTAGAAGCAGCGGCCGAGCGACACCACGCGCTTGCCGTACAGCATCGCCTCCAGCCCGACCGTCGAATTGATCGTGACGACCGCATACGCGTGCCTGAGCAGGTCCGTCGTCGGCGACGTGACGATTTCGAAGTGATAGGTCTCCTGCAGGCGCACGATCGCGTCGATCTCGGCCGCATCGGTCTCGGCCGGATGAAGCTTCACGAACAGGTCGGCGCTCTCGTTCGCCGCGAACTCGAACGCATGGCGAATCGCGTCGAGATTGCCGACGTCCGAATGCAGCTTGATCTGCGTGTCGCCGGACACCTGGAGCGGCAGAAACACATAGCGGCAAGTCGACAGCGTGTCGGCCGACATATACGTGGCCTGTCGCGGCGCCGGCATCCCGTTGCGCGCACGCACGCTGGCCAGGCGCCGCCGGGCGACCCCGCCGCTGAGCGCCTTCAGCAGATAGTTGGTCGCGGACGTGGCCTTGCGCGCGAACGACGTTCTGGCCTGCGGCAGCGGCATCCGCTTGTCGCGTTCGTAGGTCGACAGCCAGTGCGCATGCGTCTGCTCGTCGGGCAGCGGCAGGCGATCGATCACATCGGGATTCCGGCTGATCGTCGATAGCGCATTGACGCCCAGCGAATCGACGAACAGCTTGCCCGGCAGGTTCGAGATCTCGATGAAGCGGGTCGCCACGCCGTACACCGTGCATGCCTGCCGCACCGCGCGACACACGAGTTGCTGCCCGTTCCACATCACGCATTGCTCGATCCGCAGGCCGCGCAGGACTTCCGACGCGATATGGAAGATCGCCGCCGACTCGCGCTTCGCGCGGGCCTCCGTCATCTGCCCGTTCAGCACCTCGATCGACAGCTGGTACGGCGTGCGGTCGGCCGGCTGGCTGTCGGCCACGTCGATCGGCAGCAGCCGGTTCAGGTACACCGACCGGTAGCCGCCCAGCAGCAGGCCGAGATGCGCGACGGGCTCGCTCGTCAGGAATGCGAACTCGTACTCGTGCCGGATCGCGCTGACCAGGCGGGTGGCGAAGTAGTAGCGCTCGAGAGAATCGATGACTATCAGGATCATGGTGTGCTCGCTTTTCGTATCGGCGACATCACGCCGGTGCGTGGGATCGGGGCAGGTTCGTGCCGAGGACCCGGTACGTCAGCGCGATGCCGGCCGCCATCAGCGCCGCGCCCGTCAGCGAAAAAATCTGCACGCTCGTCGGGGCCGACAGGTTCATCAGTCGCGCGATGCCCAGTGAGCCGGCCAGACACACGCCGCAGGTCAGCTGAAACAGGAAATCGGTGCGCTGCGCGCGCGCGGCCAGGAAGATCTGCGACAGCGGCACGTAGATCAGCTGCAGCGCGAACAGCGGCATCAGGCTGTGATAGAACCCGACCGAGCCGCGCCAGCTTTCGCCGAAGAACAGGTCGACGAGCGGCGCGAACAGCAGCAGCCCACCCGCCATGTACACGACCGCGAGCCCCGCGAGCGCGCGTGCGTAGGTCCGGTACACCCGCGGCACCGTCGTGCCCGCATCCGGTCGCGCCATCGCGCCGATGGCGTCGCGCCGGAACACGCCGCCGACGCTCTGCGCGATCAGCGACACCGGAAAGAAGCCGAGCCGGTAGGCGGCGGCAAAGTAGCCGGCGCTCTGCGCATCGAACCAGTGCGGAATCGCGATCGACAGCGCATAGGTCAGCACCGATGCGCACAGCGTCGACGGCAGGATATACAGCGCGAAGCGGCGATTCCTGACGAAGAACCCGCGCGAAAGCCTGAACGAATAGCCCGCGCGATAACCGGTGAGCAGGATCGCACCGGCCATCGCGACCGAGACCGCCGCGGTCACCCACGCGTACAGCGCGAACACGTCGACGTGCCCGCACGCGGGGCACGCGAGCGACAGCATGAGGCCGGCGAGGAACACGCCGTTGACCACCACGCGCGACAGCGCGATCCAACCGTAGCGCCTCAGGCTGTTCAGGTAGGACCCGGCGGCCAGTTGCACGAACGTTGCCAGCGCATAGACCGCGACGAGATACAGGTCGGTACGGCCGGCAATGGCGATCACCATCGCGAACGCGGCGACGACGACCAGGCTCAGCGCCGTCACGTTGACGAACGCGTTGAACGACGCGCCGGGCGAGTCGTCCACGCATGCGAGTTCGAAGCGGAATGCGAGCAACGTGCCAGCGAACGTCGCCAGCGCGAGCAGGTAGTTGAAGTGGCCGAGCGACTCCGGCCCGAACCGCCGTCCGATCACGAAGATGCAGACGAACAGCGCGATCTGCCCGATCACGACGCCGGCCAGCGAAACGATCGAATCCCTGGGGTTGATCATTGCGCCTCCCTGCGCAGCGCGCGGCCGCGATCGCGTGCCGGGCCGCCGACGGCAACGCGTGCGTCATGCATCGTGCGTCCCGTATTCGTATGCGACATACCGGTAGCCGCCGTACTTCGAACCGTATCCGTACTGCCCGAGCCGCGGATTGACGCCGTTGAAGATGACGCCGTTCAGGCGAATGCCGTTCTGCGCGAAGCGTTTCGCGGATTCGCCGATCTCGCCGAGCTTCGTCTTGCCGGCCAGCGTGACGAGCAGCGCCGTGCCGGCGAACGCGCCGAGAATGCCGCTATCGGGCACGGCGAGGACCGGCGCCGAATCGACGATGACGATGTCGTAACGCGACGACAGATCGTCGAGCAGCGATGCGAGATTCCGGTTCAGCAGCAGTTCGGCCGGATTCTTCGGCATCGTCCCGGTCGAAATGAAATCGAGACCGTCGACCACCTCGCGATGCATCACGTCCTCCACCCGCGCACTGCCGGCGATCAGTTCAGTGAAGCCCCGGTCGCGCGGAAAGCCGAGATAGTCGTGCAGCCGGCCTTTGCGGATGTCGCCGTCGATCAGCAGCACGCGCTTGCCGGCGCTGGCCATCACGACCGCGAGGTTCGCCGAGATGAACGTCTTGCCGACGCCCGGCGCCGGGCCGGCGATCATCACGATGTTGTTCTTCGCCTCGATCATCGCGAACTGCAGCGCGGTCCGCAGGCTCCTCAGACACTCGACGGCCGGCTCGTTCGGGAAGTCGATCGACAGGACCGACTTGTGGCCGCTCTTGCGCGCGGCCTCCTCGGCCAGATCGCGCTGATGCTCGCTGATAGGCACGGTCGCGTATACCGCGAGGCCGAGACGGCGCTCGATCTCGTTGTGATCCGAGATGCCGTGGAACAGCATCGAGCGGACGATCGCGGCGCCGCAACCGGCGAGCAGACCGAGCAGCAGCGACGCCACCGCGACGAGCGCCTTCTTCGGCCGCACCGCCACTTCCGGCACCGCCGCCACGTCGACGAGGCGCACGTTGCCGACCTTGCCGGCCTGCACGAGCTGCAGTTGCTGCATGTTGTTCAGCAACGCCGTGTAGAGATCGGTGTTGACCTTGACGTCGAGCATCAACCGCACGGCTTCCTGCTGAAGGTCCGGCAAGCGCCGGATCTGCAGCTCGGCGGTGTTCCGATAGCCGTTCAGCGCCGCGATCTGCTCGTCGAGCGCGGCCACGCTCGGATGCCGGTCGGTGAAACGGGACATCAGTTCCTGCCGCTTCTGCTGCAGTTCGAGCAGGCGCGTCTTCGCGTCGGCGGTCTGGACCAGCGCGAGCTTCGCTTCCTCGGTGAGATCGACCGTACCGTGCTCGTTGCGCAATTTCGTCAGGCGCGCCTCGGAATCGGTCAGTTGCTGCTTGAGCTGCGGCAGTTGCGCGGTCAGGAATTCGAGCGACTGTGCAGCCTCCGCCGATTTCCGTTCGATGTTCTGCCGCACATACTGGCGGCCGATCTCGTTCATCGTGTCGCTGACCCATTTCGGATCGGTATCCTGCAGGCTGGCAACGACGACGTCCGACTGCTTCACGCGCTCCTGGACGTTCAGGCGATCCCGGATATCCTCGATCGTCTTCAACCGCGAGTTGCGGACCAGCACGAACGCGGCGCCGGGCTTCGCGACGATCGCGTCGACGCGCAGCACGATCGGGCCGCGCGGCGACCGGAAGTGCTCGAGCGTGCCGACCGTTCCGTCGACCGCGGCATCGAGATCGCCGCCTTCGAGCCGATAGCGCTTGCCGCCCAGGCTCGTCAGTTTGAACGTGTCGCCTTCATTCTTGCGCGGCACGTCGAACAGCGTCACGTCGATCCGTTCGCGGCCCCATGCGTAGCCGCCGAGCCCGGCCACGCCGGGATCGGACAGGCCGTCGCCGTGGCGGGCGATCCAGTCGCCGATCAGCGGAAAGCGCTTCGGCGATGCGTCGATGAAGAGGTTGAGCTTGTCCACCGCGCGCTCGACGACCAGTCTCGACGCGAGAATCTGCTGTTCGGCAGCGGCCGACGACTTGACGTCGAACAACGAGGACACGTCGCCCAGCAACGACTTGGCGGCCGACGTGTCGGGACTGTCCTCGACCTGGACCATGATGTTCGCTTCGAACACGGGCTTGCCGAGAATCGCATACGCGAGGCCCGCGGCCAGGAACACGCATGTGATCGTCGCGATCAGCCAGCGACTTTCCAGCAGGATGTCGAGCACCGCGACAAAATCGGTCTCGCTGCCGTCTTCGGCGGTTTGCTGCGGCGGAGCGGATTGTTGAGTCATGACGATATGAGGCGAATGAGTTCCAGTGGGGTATCGACCGACGGCCGCGTCAAACGATACGAAGGCGCTTCGACCACTCGGTCACGCCGAGCTCGATCAGCCGTGCGCAGCGTTCGAATACGAACCTCGGCTGGCGGTACGGGTCGTGCACGTCGAAATCCGTGTACTCGCCGACGCGAAACACGCGTCCCCGCACGAACGGGAACTGGTTCTCGAGCGATGCGCGTTGCCGCCTGTCCATCACGAGGATCAGGTCGGCGTCGGTACACAGCGACCGGCCGATCTGCTGCGCGCGGTGCGTCGACACGTCGAATCCGCGCAGGCGCATGACGTCCTGCGCATACGGCGCGGCCGGCATGCCGACGAGTGCGTTCAGGCCGGCCGACGCAACGCGGCGCCCAGGCATCGCCTGGCGCAGCATCGCTTCGGCCATCGGGCTGCGGCAGATGTTTCCCTCGCAGACGATCAGAATGGATTCGATCATTTGGTCGCAATTGCCGCGGTCAGGCCGGCATTGATGGCCGGCAGCAACAGGCTCAGCACGCGGCTGAACCGGACGAGGCCGTTGCCGTCGACGTACACGATGTCCTTCGGCTTCAGCTGGAACTGGTTGGCCAGCACCATCGCGACCGGCGACCTGGCATCGAGGTGGTAGACCTGCGGCTGCTCGTCCTGCGTGCCGCGCACCACGTAGAGTTGCGCGGCATCGGCCGTGTTCGCGTTCAGGCTGCCGGCCTGCGAAATCGCTTCGCTCAGCGTCAATCGGCCATTGCGCATCGGCAACGCCGTCACGGGCTTGTTGACCTCGCCCATCACGAACACACCGCTCTCGTCGCGCGGCAGCACGCGCACCAGGTCGCCGTTGCGCAGCACGATCTTCGACGGATTGCGGCCCTGCTCGGCCATCTCCGTCAGGTCGATCCGGCGCTCGACGCCGTCGCGCACGAGGACGATCCGGCTCTGGTCGGCCGCCGCCGAAAAGCCGCCCGCCCGCCCGATCGCGTCGTACAGCGTCATCGGGATGTCGTTCAGCGGCTGCGAGCCCGGCGTGTGCACCTCGCCCTCGAGATAAACCTGTTTTGCGCGAAACGACGCGATGCGCACCGTGACCTGCGGATTCCTGAACGTCTTGTCGAGACGGCGCGTGAGCTGCGTCTGCACCTGCTCGGCCGTCAGCCCCGCAACCGGCAGCCGGCCCGCATAAGGAAACTGCAGCGTGCCGTCCTGGTCGACGACGAAACCCGGCGGCGCGTCCGCCACCCGCGGCGCGGCCTGTGCGGGCGCGCCGAGCGCCGCCGCCAGTTCGGGGTGGTCCCAGACCGTGATCTGCAGCACGTCGCCGCGGCCGATGGTGTAGGCGTCCGGCGACGCGACGATGTCGCGGGCTTCGCCGCGCGTACCGCGCTCCGTCTCGCGCATCCGCCGAATCAGCGACAGGTCGATGTTCGTGACCGGAACCGGCAGCGCGACATTCTCGTCCGGCGTGGCCCCGCTCTGCAGCGGAATCGACGGAGGTTGCTGCATGCGCATGCCTGGCGCAATGCCGCACGCGCCCAGCAATGCGCACAGCGGCAGAATCATCGCCAGCGGACCGACGCGCGACGGTCGGCGCGGCGCGGACAAGCGCGCCGACTCGATTTGATGCAACCTCTGCATTACAACCTCGCACTTGTTCTAATTTGAAATTGCTCCGATCGCCTCGCGCCGTGCCGGCGCGAGTACAGCACCCCTGTCAAGATCGGACATGCTTCCTGCCACTACAAACTGCAGCGCCTGCCATCGCGACGGCTCGCCGCGCGCATTCCCCGGCGGGCCCGCGGCGACGGCTAGTACGCGCCCGAACCGCGCAACACCACGTTGATCGTCCGGAACAGAATGCCGATGTCGCGGCGCAGCGACCATTCGCGAACGTAGGACACGTCGAGCGATACACGCGTCGAATAGTCGGTGTCGTTTCTGCCGCTGACCTGCCAGAGGCCGGTCATGCCGGGCTTCGCCATCAGGTAGTAGCGCACGTCGGCGCCGTAGCGTTCGAGCTCGGCCTCGACGATCGGTCGCGGCCCGACCAGGCTCATGTCGCCCTTCAGCACGTTCACCAACTGCGGCAGCTCGTCGAGACTCGTCTTGCGGAGAAAGCGGCCGATGGGCGTGATGCGGACGTCGTTCTTCAACTTGAATTCACGATCCCATTCCGCGCGGGCTTCCGGGTCGCGCTCCAGCAGCGCCTTGAGCACCGCATCGGCATTCGTCACCATCGAGCGGAACTTGAGGCACTTGAACGGCCGGCCGTTGCGGCCGACGCGCTCGTGCCCGAAGATCGCCCGGCCGCCGTCGCGCCGTACGGTCCATGCGATGCCCAGCAGCGCCGGCGCCAGCACGACGAGAAGCACCAACGCACCGACCAGGTCGAAGCTGCGCTTGACCATCTGCTTGATTCGTCCGACCGTGCGGTGGCCGAGTTCGCGCTGGCCGCGCAGGTCGGCGTGCGCGATCGCGGCCGCTCGAACCTGGCCGCCCGCACGCTCGATCATCCCGAAGATCGCGAGCGTCAGCGCGCGGAAGGCAATCAGGCCGATCCCGCTCGCGAGCGTCCAGTACACGAACCATTCGCTCGACAGCACGTGTGCGCGATGCAGGATGTAAAGGAGCGCGGTGCTCATGCCCTGCACGACGATCCACGCGAGCACGGTCCGGCCGAGCACGTGCAGCGGCGATCGCGTCCGCGTGATCTCGTAGATGCCGCAGGCGGGAAATACCGACAACGCCAGCGCGGCGGCAAAGGCAACCAGCGCACCGTCGAACAGGGATCCCCGCGCACCGCCGGTGGCGCCGATCAACGCCGGAATGAACGCGCCCAGCACGATCAGTCCGATATCGGTCGCTCGATTGATCAACGAATTCATTGATATGAACTCCTAATTCATCATTCAACACCCGTTCGCTCGGCGCACCGGCGCTTCACGTCTGCATTCCATTTCGCCCCGGGGCGCACGTCCGGTCATGCCGCGGCGCGTTGCCGGGGGCTTGCGGGTTCGCATGGCTTGCCGCTTGCTCGTCGCGACGTCGTTGCCGCAGTGTTTCCGCAGTGTTTCCGCAGTGCATCATATTCGGCGCGACTCGCGCTTTTATCGCTTGCGTCCGAATTCGCCTTGTTGATGGCGGAAGAAATCAAGGCCGATTTCGCGGCGGGATTATTCGAGTGATTTCACGATTGACCCGGTGAAATACCATTCCAAATGACGTGCGATTTCGATGAGCGATTCTCGAATCCCGATCGCCATGGCGACACGCCATTTCCCGCCAATGCGTGATTCATCTCGCCGACCTTATCCGCTGCACCGGGCAGCGATTGCATCGCCGGTCACCGCCCGGAACATGCGAGCGAGCATCGGCCGGATGACGTCGGCGCGAATGCTGGCTCGCGGAATAAAAAGGCCTGCACGGTGCGCTCACGGCGACACGGCAGGCAAAATTCCGAGGAGAGCCGGGGTGCCGCCTCCTCGAAAGGCCAGTCGATAACTTAATCGAGTGGAAACGTGTTCTGGACGGCTGGTGTCGGACCGCGCCACGATTGTGGCCGAATCCACCTTCGTCGCATGGCGATCGACGGATATCCGTATTTTTTATTCCGGAATGACCCGCGTGTCATTCGAACGGAATACTGTTTATCCGGATAGGGATTATTTTCAGCGCGATGAATTTCCGCGCATCGGTTTCGAGTGGCGAACGATGATCGCGCGTCTAGGATGTCGCGCCGTTCATCCAGCCGCTCAGGTCCGACGCATACAGCGTCTCCGCCGAAGCGTCGCCGCCATTTCGAGCGGCGGTCCGGTATTCGGTCGGCGAAGTCTGCAAGTGCTGGCGAAACAACTTGGCCATCCGGTCGCCACTGCCGAGGCCGGTTCGTCTCGCGACCTTGTCGGCCGGAAGATCTGTCTCGATCAGCATGCGGCAGGCCTTTTCGAGGCGGATTCTCAACACGAACTCGGTTGGCGTGACACCGATCTCGTTCTTGAAGCGCCGCAGGAAATTGCGCTCGCTCATTGCGGCGGCCTGCGCCTCGTCCGCGATGGAGATTCGATTCTCGCTGTTGACGCGCAGGTGATGTGCCGCCCTCCGGATCAACGTGCTGGCCCGCGCGACACGTGCGCCGAACAGCACGTCGGTCAGCTTGCGATTCGCACCGGACACCATGCACGTCACGATTTCCTGCGCGATTTCGTAGCCCATGTCGACACGCACGATCGACAACGCATCCGAGAACGGCCCGTCGTCCTCGTCACCGGCATGTTCGACGTCGTCGCGTCCGGCGTGCGAAGCACCGCCGCCGTCCACCGCCGGCGACGCCTTGTCGACCTCCTTTTGCCCCAGATGAATCTGCGTCAGCAACTTCCGGCCGCCACTGCTGCCCCTGACGACACGCGCGCGCTGATGCGCGTGCCTGAGCCACGCGATCAACTGCTCGTCGAGTTCATCGATCCCGCCTTGACCGCTCAGAACGAACATCGCGTGAAGCGTGCTTGCCTCGAGCGTGCGGGCTGCGTCCGTCCAGATCCCGACACCGGACGACGAACGAACCGGGCCGCCATTAATCGAATAAAGCCGTAATTCATAATGGTCGACGAATGCGCCTTCGGCTCGACCAAGTTCATTGGCGAGTTCGAAAACCGCAGCCAGCTTGCCCATCTGCATAATCGAAAAACCTTCGAGCAACAGTATGATTACGCTTGCTCGTTGATGCCCGTTTCCGGGGCCTCTACCACGATTCACGCTTAACCCCGTCGATGAATGATTCGACACTATTTGCATCTTACGGCCCTTTGACAATTTCTTACATTTCTTCATTACTGCGCCGCATCATATGCGGCGGCCCTCGTTCGCCGATTTATCAATGTCTGTTTTCGCCGTGTTGTTGTCGGAATCAATCAAGCCGATGATACGGCACTATTTATTGACAATCGTCGAATCCGATGCAAATGGATTCACAAGACCCGACGCAAAATTGACGTAAATCATTGACCCGGGATATCGAATGGGTTAGCGCGAAGCCCTTCCAGCGCCACGGGATTATGAAGGAATCGGGGCCGTCCAATGCGCTGTAAATGCCATTCGGCAATGCGGAAACTGATGAGGGACGGTGTCGCGGCGACCATGCGCCGACACTGCGGAGCCCGTTTCGACCGCAGGTCGTCAGATACCGCCCGCGTTCGGTTGAAGCCGGCGCCCGCTGACAGAGCGGCGATATTTGCGTGCCGTCGGGCGAAAATCCGGTCAGCTATTCCGATTATTCGTGCATTCCGGCAGCACGCTTAAGTCGACGCCGAGCGCGCCGCGCGTTAAACGCAATGCAGACGGCAATCAATGGAAATTGCGTGAGTTCTGTCCGACGATCGCTGAACACGAATCGACGGCGCCGCGTGCGAATCGCATACGCGTCGATTTCTCGCGAACGTTTGCCGCGGAAGTATTCAGCGGATGTAATTGAAAATTCGTGCAACCGCGTGTATCGACAATCGAATATCAGTGTAGTCGTCGAATATTTCGTTACATTTTCGGGTAAACGTTCTCGTTGAATTCGAATTTACCCATGAACGAGTGCGCGGATTGGTGCATCAATGTCGAGCCAACGATGTGTTCGGCACATGGATGTCGAAGTCGACAGGTAACGCGACGCGGACCCGCGTCCAGGCTGGTTGCGACGGTAACGGCAGATCGCGCGGCGGACACGGCGACGTCGCGACATCCGTGCTGTATCGCGATGTCTCTAGAGCAAATCAAAACAGCCTCGTGATCACATGATCGAAGCTGTGCCGGTGCATACCGTAGGAGTGGAAGAGCACACCGAAAAACCGTTGACTCAAGCATCGGGCCTTCTGACCTGTCCGGCTGCCGATCGTGGAAACGAGCTTGACGACGCATGATTACGGCATGTTACACACGCACGTCGCTCCCGGGGCGGTCGACCATTGCCCGTCCGACAGGGTCCGGCGCGACCGACGCGTCGCGCGCACACACGATCGGCGGGCCGCGGGCGCGGGCGAGCCGCTCACGCCAATGAATCGATTCAGGACCGACGATAACGGACGCGAGCGCCGGCCGCTGCCCGGCGTCGAGATTGCTCTACGATGAGCGGCAAGCGTACGTCCTTTGGGCCCCGGGGGGCATCACGATTGCCGAAACGACGCACCGTAAGCACTGTCCGGCAGGCGATCGCCGCCCCGCAGGCGCGAGCGGAAGGTCCCGCCCGGCGGCGTCGTCCGGTAAAGGCCGCGCTTCTTCAATTCCGGCACGATCAGTTCGGCGAAATCGTCGAATGTGCCGGGGCTGATCAGCGGATTGAGCATGTAGCCGCTCGTCGTCGACTGCCGCGCATGCTCGGCGATCCGGTCCGCGACTTCTTCCGGCGAGCCGACCAGGATCAGGTCGGTGCCGCGCGTCACGCTCGCGAACTTGCGCCGCACGTCGCCGGCCGTCAGCGGCTTGCCGCTGCCGTCCGGCCGCATCACGTAGGACGTCAGCCCTTCGGTCTGCGTGGTCAGCGGCTCGTCGTCCGCATAACGATCGATGTCGATGCCGGTGTCGCCCGCGTAGCTGACGAGCTGCGCCTGCACGTGATAGTGCTGCTGCAGCGCGTGGTATTTCTCCTTCGCGTCGCTCGACGAGCGCGCCGTCACGATCCGCAGCACCGTCAGCGCCTTCACGTCGTCCGCCGCACGGCCGTTTTCGACTGCAAGCCGGCGAATCTCGTCGAGACCGGTGCGGATCTCGTGCGGATTCGACTTCGCGACGAACACCACTTCGGCGTGCTTTGCCGCGAATTCACGGCCGCGCCCGGACCAGCCGGCCTGAATCAGTACGGGCGAGCGCTGCGGCGACGGCGCGCATACGTGCGGACCGTGCACGCGATAGTGCGCGCCTTCGTGCGCGATCGGCCGCACGCGGTCGCCGCGCGCATAGCGCGGCGCCTGCTTGTCGGCCACGACGGCATCGTCCGCCCAGCTCCCTTCCCACAGCTTGTACACGACATCGAGAAACTCCTCCGCGCGTGCGTAGCGTTCGTCGTGGCCGATCATCCGGTCGAGCCCGAAATTGCGCGCCGCGCTCGTCAGGTAGGACGTCACGATGTTCCAGCCGATCCGGCCGTTGCTCAGGTGATCGAGCGTGCTGAAGCGGCGTGCAAGCGCGAACGGATGTTCGTAGGTCGTGCTCGCGGTCACGCCGAACGCCAGCCGCTCGGTCTGCGCGACGAGCGCCGGGATCAGCATCATCGGATCGTTGGCCGGCGACTCCACCGCCCACTGCAGTGCGGCGTCGGCCGACCCGCCGTACACGTCGTACAGGCCGAGCACGTCCGCGAAGAACAGCATGTCGAGATCGGCCTGCTCGGCCTTGCGCGCGAGGTCCGACCAGTACGCGAGCGTATTGGCGCGCAGCCGTTGGTCGGCGGGATGGGTCCAGAGGCTCGGCGCACCGCCGCAGCCGACGCTGGCTTGTTCATAGAGGGAAAACAGCAGGGGTCGAGGATCGGACATCGTCATGCTCAATGCGGAACAGGAGAATCAGTTGGGGGCCGCCCACACGCCCGACGACGCGTCACGTGCGCGCGCGGGTGCACGGTCGTCCGACTCGCGCGTCAGGTAGCGATTGAGGCGTCTCTCGAGGCGAGCGGCAGGAATCGTCAGCAGCGCGACCAGCACGACATAGATGATCGCCGCACCGGCCAGCGGTTCGTATACGCGCAACGTCTCGAAGCGCAGCGTGTTGGCCGTCCCCATCACGTCGAACACCGTGATGGTCGACGCGAGGACGGTCGATTTCAGCAACAGGATCGCTTCGCCGGTGAGCGCGGGCAGCGCGAGCCGCCACGCGCGCGGGCCGACGATCCGGCGCAGCACGCCCATGCGCGTCATCCCGTACGCGTAGCCGGCTTCGATCTCGCCGGCCGGCACGCCGGCGATCGCGCCGCGCAGGATCGTCGCGACATACGCGCTCTCGTTTACGCTCAACGCAACGACGGCATACCAGAACGCGTCGCGCAACAGAGGCGATGCCCAGCTGTCACGCATCCATTCGCGCGGCACGATCTGGCCGAATCCGTAGTACAGCAGATAAAGCTGCACCAGTAGCGGGGTGCCGCGAATCAGCATGATCCAGCCGCGCGCGGACCAGCGAAGCGGCGCATGGCGCGCGCCGGCGGCGAGCGCGAGCGGCGCGCC
Organism: Burkholderia pyrrocinia; assembly: GCF_001028665.1. NCBI lineage: Bacteria > Pseudomonadati > Pseudomonadota > Betaproteobacteria > Burkholderiales > Burkholderiaceae > Burkholderia > Burkholderia pyrrocinia. The sequence continues at coordinate 264,960 of NZ_CP011505.1, read as the reverse complement.
GAGCAACACGCTGGCCGTGCCGGACAACAGCATCAGCGCGATCGTCGTCGGCACCGCGGCGAGCAGCTTCGGCATCACCGTATCGAGCAGGAACGGCATCGAGAAGATCATGTGCTCGCGCTCGGCATGCCGCGGTTCGCGTACCGCTCGAGCGCGGCGAAGATCCCCGTCGACGTGATGCTCAGCAGCAGGAACAATGCCGCCGTGACCACGTAGAAGAACACGTAGTGCCGGGTCGCACCGGCGGCGAGCTGGCTCGCCTTCAGCAGATCCGTAAACGATCCGAGCACGCTGATGAACGACGCATCCTTGGTCGCGTTCAGCCACACGTTGCCGACACCGGGCAGCGCAAGCCGCGCCGCGGCCGGGAGCCGGATGCGTATCAAGGTCTGCCACGGCGTCATCCCGTACGCGTGCGCGGCTTCGATCTGGCCGACCGGAACATTGACGAGCGCGGCGCGGAAGATGTCGGTGAGATACGCGCCCTGGATAAAACCGAGCGACAGCGCGGCGACGAGGAACGGATCGAATGCGAAGCCGTCGGACACCAGGCCGCTGCGGCGCAGGGCCGCCTCGGCAGCCGGTGCGACCGCGTAGAACGCGAGCAGCAGGCACAACAGTTCGGGCAGCGCGCGCACGAGCATCGTGTAAAGGCGGATGAGCCACGCGAGCGGCGCATACCGCGACAGCTTCCCGAGCGCACCGGCGATGCCGAGCAGCGTCCCGGTGCAGAACGACGCAGCCGCGACGCCCAGCGTCAATGCGAACGCACCCGCGAAGATGCGCCCGTAACCGCCGTCGCCGAATGCGAGCAGCGCCAGCAGCGAGTCGTCCGCGGCCATCGCTTCAGCGGCCCTTCTCGATCGTGCCCTTCAGGTTCGGATAGCGCGCGGTGATTGCATCCCACGTGCCGTCCTGCTGCAGTTGCGCAATCGCGGTCGACAACCTGCCGCGCAGCGCGTCGCCTTGCCGCACGCCCGCGCCGATGCCGAGGCCCAGCACCGGATTGTCCGCGCACACGGTCTTGACCTCGTAATCCTTCCCGTCGCGCGACGACAGGAACGCCGTGAACAGCCCCTTCGCTTCCTGCACATAGTCGACCCGGCCCGAGACCAGATCCGCGAGCGCATTGTCGAACTTGTCGAAGGCCTTGATCTGCGCGTCCTGCTTGAATCGGGCGTCGAGGAATGCCGAGAAGTTCGTGCCCGCCTCGACACCGATCACGCGGCCTTTGAAGCTCGCGGGCACCGCGCAATCGACGCGGCGCCGATCGCTTTTTGCGCCGACGAATACCGTTGGCGATTCGTAGTAGGCACGGCTGAAGTCGATGGCCTTCTGCCGTTCGCCGGTAATCGTCATCGACGACCAGATCACGTCGATCTTGCGGTTCTGCAACGCCGGAATCAGGCCGTCCCATGCAATGTCGGTGAGTTCGCAGCGCACGTTCAGCTTGCTGCACGCGGCATCGAGCACATCGATTTCCCAGCCCTTCCACTTGCCCGTGGCGTCCTTCGAGAAGAACGGCGGGTACGATTCGGCGTCGATGCCGACGCGCAGCGCCGGTTGAGCCGCATGCGCGGCGGACGCCGCGCCAAGCATGAACAGCACGGCCGCGGCGGTGCGCGCCCGGGAATGCGTCAAACGATTCATTTGGCTGAATTCTGAAATAACGTCGGAATCACCGGCGTCGCAACCGGCAGGAGGCGAGACTGTAATGCCTGCCGATTCGTGTACCAAATGGTTATTTTTGCGATGGATATCCGATCCGGCGATATGCGACGCGAGTCGATCGATTGCATCACGCCGGGTCGCCATTGTGGTCTGTCATCGGATAATGCGAGCCACGTAAAGGCCAGCCAATCCCGCATGTAACTCCGTCGTCATGCTCGTTTCATCTCGGCAATTCTTATACGACATCAGACAAAAAATCATCAGAAGCCGCAACGAGACGGCCAAACCACCGCACCTTCCCCCACCACTGACCGTGATCCCCATAACATCAGGAGATTGCATTCTCACATACAATGTGATTTTATTATCATTAGTTGCAGGCCGCCGCCGACCACGCATGCGGCGCACCCCATACCAAGGAAGAGACGCAAATGGAGACAATCGCCGTCATCGGCAGCAACATGGTCGACCTCGTGACCTATGTCACGCGCATGCCCGCCCGGGGCGAAACGCTCGAAGCACCGAACTTCGAGCTCGGCTGCGGCGGCAAGGGCGCGAACCAGGCCGTCGCGGCCGCACGCCTCGGCGCGCGCGTCGTGATGGTGACGAAGGTCGGCGACGACGTGTTCGCCGACAACACGATCCGCAACTTCGAGCGCGAAGGGATCGACACCACGCACGTGCGCAAGGTCGCCGGCGTGCCGAGCGGCGTCGCGCCGATCTTCGTCGAACCCGATTCGAGCAACAGCATCCTGATCGTCAAGGGCGCGAACCGCCACCTGAAACCGGCCGACATCGACGCGGCCGCGCCGACGCTCGCCGAATGCGCGCTGATCGTGCTGCAGTTCGAGATCGAGCTCGACACCGTCTATCACGCGATCGCGTTCGGCGCGCGGCACGGCATCCCCGTTTTGCTGAACCCCGCGCCCGCGGTGGCCGATCTCGATTTCGAGCGGATCCGCTCCGTCGAATTCTTCGTGCCGAACGAAACCGAGCTCGCGATCGTGTCCGGCATGCCGGTCGATTCACGCGACACCGCGGCGCGCGCCGCCGAAGCGCTGGTCGCGCGCGGCCTGAAACACGTGCTCGTCACGCTCGGCGACAAGGGCTCGCTGCTCGTGTCGCGCGACGGCGTGCAGCACGTGCCGGGCGTGCCGGTCGACGCGCGCGATACGACGGGCGCCGGCGACGCCTATATCGGCTGCTTCGCACGCTGCTATGCCGCGTCGCGCGATGTGATCGACGCGATGCGCCAAGCATCCGCGTACGCCGCGCATTCGGTCACGGGCCTCGGCACGCAGAAGTCGTACGCCGACGCCGCGACGTTCGAACGCTTCCTCCGCGACGCCGACTTCTGAACGGCGCCTTCATCGACGAGACAATTGGGAAGGAGACACCCATGAGCCGAGCCAGGATCGAACACACACCCGACGGTTATTACCTGAACCGCACGCCGCTGTTCGCCTTCACGCTGCTGTGCTGCCTGTTCGCGCTGTGGGGCACCGCCGCGAACCTGAACGACGTGCTGATCGCGCAGTTCAAGAAATCGTTCTTCCTGTCCGACTTCGAATCGGCGTTCGTGCAGTCCGCGTTCTATCTCGGCTACTTCTTCCTCGCGATCCCCGCCGCGACCGTCGTGAAGAAGTTCAGCTACAAGACGACGATCCTCGTCGGCCTGCTGCTCTACACGACCGGATGCCTGCTGTTCTTCCCGGCCGCGTCGACGGCGAAGTACGGGATGTTCCTCGTCGCGCTGTTCGTGATCGCCGCGGGCCTGTCGTTCCTCGAGACGGCGTCGAACTCGTATTCGACGCTGATGGGCCCGCGCGACACCAGCACGCGGCGGCTGAACGTCTCGCAGACGTTCTATCCGTTCGGCGCGATGGCCGGCGTGGTCATGGGCAGCTTCCTGATCTTCAAGGAAGGCGACGCGTCGCATGCGCAGCTCGCGGCGATGTCGGCGGCCGACGCGCACGTGCACCAGCTCGCGATGATCCAGGCCACGCTCGAGCCGTACAAGTGGCTGATCGTCGTGCTCGTCGCCGTGTTCATCGTATTTGCGCTCACGCCCTACCCCTCCTGCAAGGGCAACGGGCCAAGCGTGGCGACGCACCAGATCGACGCGCGCGGCACGCTCGCGCGCCTGTTCGGCAACCGGCGCTTCGTCGCGGGCGTCGTCGCGCAGTTCCTGTATGTCGGCGCGCAGGTCGGCGTGTGGAGCTTCACGATCCGGCTCGCGATGCAGATCGGCGGCCTCACCGAACGCGGCGCATCGCGCTACCTGCTCGCGACGTTCTTCGCGTTCTTCGTCGGCAAGCTGATCGCGACGCTCGTGATGAAGCGCGTCGGCCCGGCCAAGGTGCTGATCGTCTACGGCGTGCTGTGCATTGCGCTGCTCGCATACACGATCAGCGTGCACGACATCACGGCCGTTTATGCGGCCGTGTGCGTGAGCGTGTTCCTCGGCCCGTGCTGGCCGACGATCTACGGCCTCACGATCGACGGCCTCGGCAAGGACACCGAATACGGCGGCTCGATCCTCGTGATGAGCATCGTCGGCGGCGCGGTCGTGCCGCTGATCCAGGGGCTGATCTCCGATCACACCGGCGGCAACATGCAGCTCGCGTTCGTCGTGCCGCTCGCCTGCTTCGTCGTGATCGTGTACTACGGCTTCTACTGCCTGCGGCACCTGCCGGCGGCGACGCCCGACGCGGCGGCCGACGGCCGTGCGTCGTCCGCACGCTACGCCGCGACGCGCAACACGTCGGGAGCCTGACCATGCGCGGCGAGATCGAACTGCGGCGCGACGACTTCCGCGAAGCGCCGCGCACGCTGTACCGCACCGACGGCCTCGCCGTCACCGCGTTCGCGTATCCGTCCGGCGTCGAGGCGCTGAAGCTCGAGAATCGCCGCGGCCATCTCGTCGTGCTGCCGTATCTCGGCCAGATGATCTGGGCCGCCGAATTCGACGGCCGCGACCTGACGATGAAGCACATGTTCCGGCAGCCGAAGCGCGCGGCGTCGATCATCGATACCTACGGCTGCTTCATGTTCCACAGCGGGCTGCTGCGCAACGGCTGCCCGGGGCCGGACGACACGCACGCGCTGCACGGCGAGATGCCGTGCGCGCCGATGGATCGGGCGAGCCTGGTCGTCGGCACCGACGCGCACGGCGCAACGGTCGAAGTGACCGGCGAATACGAATACGTGCAGGGCTTCGGCAGCCGCTACGTCGCGCGTCCGTCGGTGCGGCTCGCGGAGCACGACGCGCAGGTGACGATCACGATGGACGTGACGAATCTCGGCGGCGCACCGATGGACCTGATGTACATGGCACACCTGAACTACGCGTACGTGCCGGGCGGTCGTTTCGTGCAGTCGCTGTCGCGCGGCGGGTTGCGACTGCGTGAAAGCGTGCCCGCGCACGTGAAGCCGACCGCCGCGTGGCGCGACTATACGGCCACGCTCGCGCGCGAACCGGAACGGCTCGCGACACTCGATACGCCCGCGCTGTACGACCCCGAGATCGTGTTTTTCATGAACGGTGCGGAAACGGACGCAGACGGCGTCGCGCATTTCCTGCTCGCGCATCCGGACGGCGGCGCATTCCACACCGCGTACCGCCCCGAACAGTTCCCGCATGCGACGCGCTGGATCCTGCACAACGCGGACCAGCAGGTCGCCGCGTTCGCGCTGCCGTCGACCTGCGAGCCGGAGGGTTATGAAGCCGAACGCCGCAAGGGCCATGTCGCGGCACTCGCGCCGGGCGCGACGCGCCGCTTCGATGTGGTCACCGGCTACCTGAGCGCGGCGGAAGCACGCGATGCGTAACGCGATGCGCAGCCGCGCTGCATCAGGTCACGAGCGCGATCCCGTGTTCGCGGATCGCCGTTTCGTAGCGGCTGCTCAGTTGCCCGTCGGAGATCACGTAGTTGAAGTCGGTCAGTTCGGCGAAATAGGCCGCGCGCACTTCGTCGAACTTCGTGTGGTCGGCGAGCAGGAAGCGGTTCTGCGCGCGCGCCATCACCTTCTTCTTCACGTCGACTTCGTGGAAGTTGAAGCACGTGACGCCGCAGCGGTCGCTCACGCCGGCCGCCGAGATGAACGCCTTCGACACGCGCACCGTGTCGAGGATGCCGGTTTCGGCGACCGACTCGAACACCATGTTCTTGCGGTGGTACGCGCCGCCGCACAGGATCACGCTGCAGTGCGGCTTCTGCTGCAGCTTCGCGAACACGTTCAGCGAATTGCAGACGGCCGTGAATTCGAGGTCGTCCGGAATGAAGTCGACGATGAACGGCGTGGTCGAGCCGCAGTCGACGAAGATCGTGTCGCCGGTCGTCACGAACTGCGCGGCCAGCTTGCCGATGCGGCGCTTTTCCTCGGTCTGCCGGTTGTTCTCGGCACTGATCAGGTATTCGCCGATGTCGCTGCGCTGCGCGGCGAAATGGCGCGTCACGTAGCCGCCGATCAGGCTGAGGCCGTGCGGGTTGTCCGCGAGATCGCGGCGGATCGTCATCTCGGACACGCCGAACAGCTCGGCGACTTCCCTCAGATGAATCGCGTTCTGCCCTTGCAGCACATTCATCAGCGTCTTGATCCGTTCGCCCTTCTTCGTTTCCATGCCTGTATCCTGCGTGCCATTCGCACTCGTCGCGTGTCGTGCCGGGCACGCGGGCCCGGCCGGAATGTCGTATTTGTAACAAACCGATGTGAAAACATCAACTTTCCGTGTGCCTTTCCGGCACGCGATCCGTGGAGTCCTGAAACATGCCGCTTTCCAACGCCCAACTCGCTCAAACCATCGATCACACGCTGCTCGCGCCTGACGCAAGCGACGCGCAGATCCGCGAACTCTGCCGCCAGGCGGCCGCGCATCGCTTTTACTCGGTCTGCGTGAATTCGGCGAACGTGCCGCTCGCCGCACGCGAGCTGGCCGATACCGGCGTGCTCGTCTGCGCGGTGGTCGGCTTTCCGCTCGGCGCGGCGCTGTCGGCCGCGAAGGCATTCGAGGCATCGGCCGCGATCGCGGCAGGCGCCGGCGAGATCGACATGGTGATCAACCTCGGCGCGCTGAAGAGCGGCCGCGCCGACGACGTGAAGGCCGACATTGCGGCCGTGCAGCATGCGTGCGGCGCGGTGCCGCTGAAGGTGATCCTCGAAACGGGGCTGCTGACCGACGACGAGAAGGTGCGCGTGTGCGAGATGTGCCGCGATCTCGGCGTCGCGTTCGTGAAGACGTCGACGGGGTTCGGCCACGGCGGCGCGACGCTCGCGGATGTCGCGCTGATGCGCCGCACGGTCGGCCCGGATCTCGGCGTGAAGGCATCGGGCGGCGTGCGCGACCGCGCGGCCGCGCTCGCGATGCTCGAAGCCGGCGCGACGCGGCTCGGCACGAGTTCGGGGGTGGCGATCGTCACCGATCAGGGTGGCAGCGATTCGGGGTACTGACGCGCGGAGGTCGGCTTTCGCACGCGAGCGCTGCACGCGAAGGCCGGTTGCGCGAACACGCTTTGGGCGGGCGCCGGCACGGGCCCGCCATCGTACTCGACGCGTGGCGCCTGACGCGTCGCCGGCCCCTTGCGTGCTCATGCCGCAGCGGTCTCGCGCCGCGACGCCGGCCATTTCGGGTTCGCACGGAAATCCCGGTAAATACGGGCCTTTATCGGTTGCCGACACCCAACGATTGCCTGTCCGACACCCACCCGCCGACATTACGCAACAATTCGCGCAATCCACTACAAAATCGATTTATTTAAAATACAAATCCGAATAAATTATTTACCACCCACCCTGACTTTAAAAATCCATCACATACAATACAGCTGTCGATCCGGAGAATCCCGGCCACACAAGATCGACATTCCGTTTCAATTCCCGATATTGTTTCAAAAAATAGCGAAGGAGAAACGATCATGGCTCAAGTTACACTGTGGGGCAGCGTCCAGGGCAACGGCACGGTCGTGGATGGCTCGGGCGGATTCATCGTGAAACGCGAAAGCACCGGCACGTACCAGCTCTCGTTCAATACCGCATTCATCAAGACGCCCGCGATTGTCGGCTCGCAATGGGGATACGGCGGCGGGCAAAGCACGCTGGACAACGTGATTTTCCCGGGACTTTCCGGCAGCGGAGCCACGGTTCAAACCGGCGACTCATACGGAAAATATAGCGACCGGAATTTCAGTTTCGTCGTGATCGGCTCGATCAGCTAAAAATCGGCCGGGCTGCATTCTTTCTGGCAACCCGGGGTCGTATTAAAATAAATTTCCGGAAACCAGAAACAAATGCAGCTTCCATGGCACTTGTCACATTGGCGAGTCCAGGATGCCGGGATGAAGAAAACGAAATCGCTGCGTCACGGACACCGATTCCCGGCGTCCTTCATTGGCCATGCAGGCCGCCGGTGTTTTCGCTTCCGGCACGGCTGGCGCGACATCACGGAGCCGCGGTTCGAACCGCGGCGTGAATCGGAACGTCATCGTGCCCGCCCAACTACCCGCCTCTCGCCAGTCGGCGTTCCATGCGTAGCGCGAGTTCGGCTCGACCGCGGTGCTACCGCGCCGCAATCCCCGCGATGAAAAACACGCACGCGGCCGCCGACGCCACCGTGCGCACGTGATTCCACATCGTCCAGTCGTGCACGTAGCGCGTCCACAGCGCCGCGCCTTGCGCAGTGACCGGATCGGCCGCGGCGAGCGCATCGTTGAGCGGCACGTTGACGGCCAACGTCACGGCAAACATGCCGAACACGTAGAGCACGCCGCCCGCGAGTGCCGCCATCGCGCCCGGCTGATCGCGATCGAACAGTGCGATCACGACCAGCGCAAGCGCCATCAGCGTCGTGCCGAGGAACAGCGGCATGAACGGCGAACGCACGATGTCGACGTTGATCGCATTCATCGCGGCCACGCCCGCCTGCGGCGCGATCCGTCCGAGCGACGTCATCACGAACGTCGAGAACGCGAAGTACACGCCGGCCATCAGCCCGCAGCCGATGGCCGAACCCCACAGCAATGCGGAAGTCACGAACGCGATCATGGTCATGCGCTCCACACGCCGGTTGCGGCCGTCGCACGCGCATAGTCGGCGAAATCGCGCGCGGGCCGCCCGAGCGTGTGCTCGATGCCGTGCGTCACCGCGCTGTTGCGCCCGTCGAGCACCGTGCCGAACAGTTCGTCGAGCAACTCGACGACCGGCTCCGGCACGCCGACCTCGCGCAGCCCCGCGACGAACGCATCGGGCGGAATCTCGCGATAAGCGATCGGCCGGCCTGCGGCCCGCGCGATTTCGCCGACGGCTTCGGCGAACGTCAGTGCGCGCGGGCCCGTGACCTCGATCACGCGGTTCGCGAAGCGCGCATCGGTGAGCGCGGCCACGGCCACGTCCGCGATATCGTCCGTATCGACGAACGGCTCGCGCACCGCACCGGCCGGCAGCGCGACTTCGCCGGCCAGCACGCTGTCGAGCAGGAAACCCTCGGAGAAGTTCTGGTTGAACCAGCTCGCGCGCACGACACCCCAGCCTACCCCCGACGCCTGCAGCGCGGCCTCGGCCGCCTGCGCCCCGGGTTCGCCGCGCCCGGACAGCAGCACCACGCGCTCGACGCCGCTTTCATGCGCAAGCCGCGCGAATGCGGCGATCGCGTCCACCGCGCCTTCGACGGCAATGTCGGGCTGGTAGGTCACGTACGCGGCCGACACGCCGTCGAGCGCGGCGGGCCATGTCGCGGGCTCGGTCCAGTCGAAGCGGACGGCCGACGTGCGCGACACGGGCCGGGTAGCGATGCCGCGTGCGCGCAGCCGTGCATCGACGCGGGCGCCTGTCTTGCCCGAACCGCCGACGATGAGGATGGGAAGTGCCGACATGAGCGTCTCCTTTGACTAAAATACGAGAATGTCTCGCGTTTCAAAAAACACGATAGACTCTCGCATTAGCAACGTCAAGTTTTTCTGGAGGCGGCATGGGCCGACAAAAATCGGGGCAGAACGACGAGCCCGAAGCGGCGGCAGCGGATGCACCGGCGCGCGCGCGGCTCGTGCCGACGCAGCAGCGCAGCCGCGAGCGGTTCGAGCGCATCCTCGCGTGCGCGTCGGAAGTGATGATCGAGAAAGGCTGCGACGCATTCCGGATGAGCGACATCGTCGAACGCACGGGCATCTCGTTCGGTTCGCTGTACCAGTACTTTCCGGACAAGGCGGCCGTGATCGGCACGCTCGCGGAGCGCTACAACGCAGTCGGGCACGACTGCGTGCGGCGCGATCTGGCCGCGATGAAGACGCTCGACGACCTGCACGGCACGCTCGCCCGCATCACGGACAGCTACTACCGGATGTTCGTCGACGAGCCGCTGATGCGGGACATCTGGCGGGCCACGCAAGCCGACCGCGCGCTGCAGGAACTGGACCGGGCGGACGGCGTGTTTCTGGCCGGGCTATTGACCGGTGCGTTGCGGGATCTCGCGCCGGCGGTACCCGACTCGCAGTTGGCGGCATTCTCGGAATTGACGATGGTGTTGATCGCTGCGGCGGTGCGGCATGCGATCGAGCTGCCGCCGAAGGCGGCGCGCAGGATTCTCGCGATGTTCAAGCGGACATTGCCGGGAGATTTATCGGTGCTCGACAGCTAGGATGTGCTCGAATCCTCGAACCGCGGCATTCCGATTTCTCACCTGAAACAAAATATTCGTTAATACAATTACGAAAATCCATATGGGCGCAACCCGAGACCCCGGCGCCCGCCCCCTGATTTCCCATCCAAACCGACTCGATAACCCGCTGCTCCCGGGAGCGCGGGTCTTTCGTCTTTCGCGCGAAGCAATCCGCTTCGTGACGCAACGCTCGTTTCGCCCCGGTGAACGTCGCGACGCTTTATTCAGCGCTCCGGCAGCCAGATTCCACCGGAGTCAACAAATCGCGAGATGATTAACCGAAATCGATTAACTCAATCAAATGCCGATGCTTAATGGAATCGATTTCAATCAATAATTCCAACCATCCATCCATTTGACCATTTACTTTCCAAGTTTACTTCCGCTAAGCTTACGGCACGTTTTTAAACCCACCAAATCGACCGACGAATTTCCAACCCCAAGCAATTCGCATTAAATCGATCGATTATTGTTTATTTTGAAAATCAAATGAGATGGAATTAATCCATAAAAACCGGCAAGCCATCATGTGATTGACCGGGCTCTCCGTGCGTCGCTGGGCGACAGGTGCCTGCCGCCCCGACCACGCCTCTTTGGCATCGCGATTCAGGTTGCGCGGGACGGGCCCGATCCTATGGCCCGGCGGCGCCGTACCGCTATCGCTGACTTCAAACTCACACTCTTGCGAGCGCTGACGATGGACGACTTTTGCCGCGCGAACCTGCCCCCTGCCGAAGATTGGCCGGCGTTTGTCTTCGAGTTGCCGGGGCTGCAGTTTCCGCCGTTTCTCAATTGCGCCGCCGCGCTGCTGGATACCGCAGTCGAGGAACGGGGCTGGGGCGATCGCGTTGCGATCAGGACCGAGTCGGGCATCACGTGGTCGTATCGCGAGTTGCGCGATGCCGGCAACCGGATCGCCAACATGCTGGTCCGCGATGCGGGCCTGGTGGCCGGCAATCGGGTGCTGCTGCACGGCGCCAATCACCCGATGCTGGCCGCCGCGTGGTTCGGCGTGGTCAAGGCCGGCGGCGTGGCCGTCGCGACGATGCCGAAGCTGCGCGCGGGAGAACTGTCGACCATCATCGGGCGAGCCCGGGTCACGCACGTCATCTGCGAAGCCGGGCTGTCGACCGAGTTCGACACGGCGATGGCGCGCATTCAGTGGCGCGGCGACGTTCGGTACTACGAAACGGATGACACGCATCCGGACGCGCGCTGGCTCGGCGGCTATTCAGCGGCATTCGCGGCGGCCGACACGCGCGCGGACGATCCCTGCCTCATCGCGTTCACGTCGGGGACGACCGGGGAACCGAAGGCCACCGTCCATTTTCATCGCGACGTGATGGCGGCCTGTCACTGCTTTCCGCAGCACGTGCTCAGGCCCACGGCCGATGACGTCTTCTGCGGGTCGCCACCGCTCGCGTTCACGTTCGGCCTCGGCGCGCTGTTGCTGTTTCCGATCAGCGTCGGCGCGAGCGTCGTGCTGTTGCCGAAAGCGAGCCCGGAACGGCTGCTGGCCGCGGTCGACCGGCATCGGGTCAGCATCCTGTTTACGGCGCCGGCGGCCTATCGGGCCATGCTCGATCATCTCGACACGCATGACATGTCGTCCCTGCGCAAATGCGTGTCGGCGGGTGAGGCGCTCCCGTCCTGGACGCGCGACGCGTGGCGGGAGCGCACCGGCCTGCACCTGATCGACGGAATCGGGTCGACCGAGATGCTGCATATCTTCGCGTCGACAGGCGACACCGGCGCGAAGGACGGCGCAATCGGCAAGGCCGTGCCCGGTTACCGCCTTGCCGTCCTGGATGAGCACGGCCAATGCCTGCCGCCCTACGAAATCGGCTATCTGGCCGTGCAGGGGCCGACCGGGTGCCGCTACCTGAATGACGCGCGGCAACGCGACTACGTGAAGCACGGCTGGAACCTGACGGGCGACAGCGCCTACCTGGACGAGGACGGTTATCTGTTCTATCAGGCTCGCGCCGACGACATGATCATCAGCTCCGGCTACACGGTGTCTCCCGGCGAAGTGGAGCAGGCGCTGCTGCGCCATCCCGATATCGCCGAATGCGGCGTCGTCGGACAGATCGACGAATGGGGCGGCACGCTCATCTGCGCGCATGTGGTGCTGCGACCGGGCGTCGGCGGCTCGGAAGCGTTGACGACGCAGTTGCAGCAGCACGTCAAGAACGTGATTGCGCCGTACAAATGTCCGCATCGCGTGACCTATCACGCCGGCGGTTTGCCACGCAACGAATCGGGCAAATTGCGGCGCGCCGTGCTCCGGCAGGCGGGTCATGGCGCGACGCCCCCCCTGAATCAAGCAGTCCTCAACGAGCACGTCCTATGAAAATTCTCGGCGCCGCGGTGGCCATTCCGGACCCCGCGATCACCGCGCAATCCTGCGCCAACGATTACGCGATCAAGGCAGCCAGGCAGGCGCTGCAGCAAGCCGGTTGCCTGCCGTCGGAACTGGATCTGATCGTCAGCCTGTCGATTTCTCCCAGCCGGATGGCGGACGCGCCGACGATCGCCGGGCCGCGGCTGGCGCACTCGGTGCAGCGCGACCTGCGTGCGCGACATGCGGCCGTGTTCGACCTGCTCGACGCGGACTGGACGCTCGCACTCGATCTCGCGCAAAGCCATTGCAAACAGCTCGGCTATCGACGCGCGCTCGTCGTTCGCGCGGAGGCGCTCGCGGACGTCGAACAGGTGGCCACGAGCGGCTTCGCCGACGGCGCGGGGGCGATCGTCCTGACGCCTGCCGGCCAGGACCGCGTTGATGCCAGCCGCTACGCGGACCTCGATTCGCCCCCGTTCGCGACGCTCGCCGCGCTGCCCGCCCGGCGCGTGAACGGCATCCTGTCGCTGGCCCGCTTCGAGAGCCGGTTCGATCACGCAACCGGTCGATTCGACGACGAACCGGCCAATGCGGCCACTGCGGTGCGCGCAATGGTCGACGCGGTGCGGAGCCGCATCGACCATCGCGCCGCCACGCTGTTTTACGAATCGTGGTTGAGCGGATGGCCATCGATCGCCACCGGCGTGGGTCGCGATTTCCACATCGATGTCGTCGCCGGTTCGACGGACATCCCTAACCCGTTCCAGTTGCCCGCGTGGCTCGCGTCCCGCGTCGCACATTCGATGTCGTTGCGTGAGGATGAACGGTCGGTGGTCGCCATGACGCTGGATCCGTTCAGGCCGCGCATTGCCTGCAGCACGATGGAGGTCTGATGGTGCACAACGTTCGAATCGCAAGTCTCGCGTGCCGCCTGCCGGCACGCCAGGTACCCAACGACGATCCCGTGTTCGCGGGCGTCGAGCCCATTCCGTCGGAATGGTGGCAATTCTGGGGCATCGAATCGCGCTACATGATCGATCCCGATGCCGGCGAATCCGAGCTTGCGCTGGCCGAGCGCACGGCGCGCGACGCACTCGCCCGTGCCGGCGTGGAGGCCGCCGAACTCGATCTGGTGCTGTTCAACATGACGTCGCCGTTCGTCTCGCTCGCCGATGGCCGGCGCCGTTTTGCGCCGCGGCTGTCGCGCGCGCTGCGCGACCGGCTCGGCGCCACGCGCGCGCTCGATGCCGATGTCGAGATGGAATGCGCGAGCTTCGTGCTGCAACTGCAGCTCGCCACCAACCTCATCAAGCAGGGACGGGTGAAGCGCGCGCTGGTGTGCTCGTCGGAGCGCATGTCGGCCGTGGTCGACTACACCAGCAAATCGTCGACGAACTTCGGCGATGGCGCGGCCGCGGCCGTGCTCGTCGCCGAGCCGGCCGATCCCGGCGGTGCCGATTGGCTGGATGCCGCGTATCGCAGCGATGCAACGCACTACGACCTCGTGACAATGCAGTGGCGCAACGCCCGGGCCGCGTCAGACGACGACGCGGCAACCGACGCCGACAACCCGTTCGGCGTGTATTTCACGCTCAAGCCCGAAGCGCAGGAGGCGATCTCGCGCTTCATGCCGGTGGCCATTCCCGATATCGTCGAGCGGCTGTTGCAACGGAGCGGAACGGGCATCGCCGACGTCGATGCGATGGTGTTCCATCAGCCGTCGGCGCTGCTCGTGCGCGCATGGGCCCAGCGGCTCGGGCTCAAGCCCGACCAATACGTGATTCGCGTGGCCGATTGTGCGTGCCTCGTGTCGGCTGCCGTGCCGTTTGCGTTGTTCGAGTCGATCCGGGAAGGCGTGATCCGGCCGGGATCGTTGGTCGTGATTGCCGGCGCAGGCGCCGGCTGGGGCTTCGGCGCGCAATTGTGGCGCTGGGGCGAAACCGTCGTGACCGATGCGGGCGAAACCGTCGCCGCTGTCACGGAGCAGGAGGTGCGGGCATGACCGCCAGACTCGTCATCGCCGGGATGGGCCACGCGCTGCCGGACCGGATCGTCAGCAACGACGAAGTCGCCGGCATGATCGACACCAGCGACACGTTCATTCGCGAACGAACCGGCGTCGTGGCGCGACGCTATCTCGCCCCCGATCAGCATCTGGCGGATCTCGCGTGCCCGGCCGCGGAACGGGCGATGGCCGACGCCGGCGTCACGGCGCACGACGTCGATCTGCTGATCGTCAATACGCTGTCGCCGGATCATCACGATCCGTCGCAGGCGTGCTACATCCAGCCCCGGCTCGGCTTGCGGGAGATTCCGTGCTTCGATATCCGCGCGCAATGCAGCGGCGGGCTCTACGGGGTCGAGATCGCGCGCCATTTCCTCGCGAGCGGCCTGTATCGCAACGTGCTGCTGATCTGCGCCGAAGCCCTGTCGCGGCGGATCGATACCAGCAATGCCGGCCGCAATCTGTCGATCCTGCTGAGCGACGGTGCCGCCGCGCTGCTGCTGCAAGCGACAGACCACCCGGCGCACGGGCTGATCGACCTGACGCTCGGCGCCGACGGCACCCAGTTCGACCTGCTCAGCACCGAAGCGCCCGGCGCGCGGCGCCCACGCTTCATCGACGAAGACGATATCGCGGCCGGCCGGCACCATTTCCGGATGAAAGGCGGGCCCATGTTCGAAGACGCCACGCGGCGCATCGTCGACGCGTGCCGGCAGATGCTCGACAAGCACCGGCTGACGATCGGAGATATCGGCCTGGTCGTGCCGCACCAGCCGAACCTGCGCATCCTCGACGCGGTCATCGAGCGGCTCGGTCTGCCCCGCGAGCGCTGCATGATCTCCGTCGATCAGCTGGGCAACATGGCGAGCGCAGCGTTTCCGGTCGCGCTCGCCATCGCGCGCGATCAAGGCCGCATGCCGGCCGGGCAACTCAACCTCTTCGTGACCTACGGCGCGGGCGCGACATGGGCCTGTGCGCTCTATCGGAGCTGAACGACATGCTGAACGCTTCCCCGGGGTGGATCGAGCCGCGGCTGGCCCTCGTCGGCACGGCTGACGTGCCGCTGTACGTGATCGTCAACGACGAGGCCGCGACGCTGGTCGAGGGCGGCCTGAGCGGCATGACGGAACTCGTGTGGCAGCAGCTTCACGATCTGCTGCGGGACTTCGGCGGCATCCGGCATTTGCGCTACTGGCTGATCACCCACTCGCACTATGACCATTGCAGCCTGCTGATGACGCTCAAGTCGCGCATGCCGTGGCTCCATGTATCCGGTTCTCCCGACGCGTTCGATGCGTTCCAGAGCCCGTCGGCCTGCCGAACCATCCGTCAGCTCGACGCGCACGCGTCACGGCCGTGGGCGCCCGTCGTCGGCGTCGACTTCACCGAGCTGTCCGACCTGCCGTTCTATCCGGTCAATCCGGGCACGCAGCTCGACATCGGCGTCGGGATGCAGATTCGCACGATCGCACTGCCGGGTCACAGCCGTTGCCAGTTCGGCTACTACTGCCCGCAGCTGGACATCGGTTTCGTGTCGGATGCGCTCGGTGAGTTTCACGGCGCCACCAGCTGGCTGCCGCTGGTCTTTCAGGATCTGTTTGCGTATCGGCACTCGCTGGACGTCATCGAGCAGCTGCACGCGCCGCGGCTTGCATTGGGGCACCACGGCATCCTCGCCGGCGAGCTCGCCCGATCGGCCGCGCGGCATGCACGCGCATGCCTCGATGCGCGCGAGGCCGACGCGCGCGCGGTTCGCGGCAACGCCGCCGCCACGCAGGAACTGGCCCACCACTGGACTGCCCGTTACGCAGCAAGAAGCGAAAAGGTGGTGCCGCATTTCCTGCATCTCAAAAGCATGATGCACATGATCGATCTGTTCCATCGCGCCGAATAGCCTCCTTCGGATTCCCGCCGCAGCAACGCATGGGCGCCGCCCGGCGTCAGGCCGCTGCTCGCTGTTTTCATTCCTCTTCCGACGACATCATGACCACTGCGACCTTGCCGACCACGCTCAGCGAATTGCTTCAGAACCGGGCCGCCACACTCGGCGACAAAACCGCCTACGTGTTCCTGAGCGGGCCGCCCGAGCAGGAACAGGCCGAATCGATGACCTTCGCGGCGCTCGACGCACGCGCCCGCCAGGTCGCCGCGCTGCTGCGGCAGAACGCGGTCGAGATCGGCGACCGCGTGCTGCTGCTGTGCCGGCCGGGGCTCGATTACGTCAGCGCCTTCATGGGGTGCCTCTATGCGGGCGCGATTGCGGTGCCCGCCTACCCGCCGCGCAACAGGCAGCACATGGTGCGGATCGCCGGCATCGTCGAGAACGCCGGCGCGAACACGATCCTGTGCTCGGCCGACGACCACGCGCGCTGCACGACCTGGCTCGCCGATACCGACGCATCAGGCAGCACGCTGCTCGACGTCGGGGGCGCGCAGGGGCTGGATCCCGTGCATTCGCCCGCCGGCGTGCAGCCCTCCCACATCGCCTTTCTGCAATACACGTCGGGAACCACCGGCAGCCCCAAGGGCGTGATGGTGTCGCACGGCAACCTGATGCACAACCTGGGGCTGATGCGCGAATGGCTCGCCTATGACGAGGCAAGCACGATCGTCAGCTGGCTGCCGCCGTATCACGACATGGGCCTGATCAGCGTGATCCTGACGTCGCTCTACGGCGGCTTCCGGAGCGTGCTGATGGCCCCGGAACGCTTCATCCAGCATCCGTACCTGTGGTTGCGTGCGATCAGCCAGTACCGCGCGGACCTGACGGGCGCGCCGGATTTCGCGTACCGGATGTGCTGCCGGCGGATCTCCGACGAACAGCTGGCGACGCTCGACCTGTCCTGCCTGCGGGTCGCCTACAACGGCGCCGAGTCGGTACGCGCCAGCACCCTGACTGATTTTGCGCAGCGCTTCGCCGCCGCGGGCTTCGCCGCCGACGGTTTCCTGCCGTGCTACGGGCTGGCGGAGGGCACGCTGTACGTCGCCGGCCGCACGGAGCAGCATCCGATCCGGACGCTGTGCGTCGATCAGGCCGCGCTCCAGCGGCAATCCGTCGTATTGCGCAGCGAATTCCAGGGCGTATCGCCGCAGCCGCTGGACCGCCCGGGCGAGCGGGTCCTGGTCGGTGTGGGCCGCACCGACGGCGAACAACAGGTGATCGTGCGCGACCTGGAGACCAATGCGCGTTGCGACGATCGGACCATCGGCGAAATCTGCGTGGCCGGCCCGAGCATCGCCGCCGGCTACTGGCGTCTGGACGAGCAGACGCATTCGACCTTCCGGCACACGCTGGCCGCCGACCGGGATCAGGCATTCATGCGCACCGGCGATCTCGGCTTCATTCTGGATAACGAACTGTATGTCACCGGCCGGCTCAAGGACATGGTGATTCTCGCCGGCCGCAACTACTACTCGGAAGACATCGAGTACGCGCTGATCGTCGGCGTACCGGAACTCGTGCCGAACGGTTGCGCGGCCTTCATGGACGACCAGGTCGACGCGGAACGCCTGATCGTCGTGGCGGAAGTCGAGCGCACGCAGCGCAAGGGCAATCTCGACAGCTTCATCGACGCGATTCGCCAGGCGATCTGGAACCGCCTCGACATCGGCCCGAGCGCGATCGTGCTGGTGTCGCCCGGCAGCGTGCCGAAAACGTCGAGCGGCAAGGTGCGCCGCAGCACGTGCCGCACGCAGTTGCACGACGGCGCGCTGACGATCCTCGCGCAGTGGGACGTCGAGGGCGGCGTCCAACCGCCCGCGCCCGATCGCCGGCAGCCCGCGCGCCCGGCAGCGGTTATCGACAAACCGGCGGCCAACGATCGCCGGCATGATGCCAGTGCCACCGTCGACGAACTGAACGACTGGCTCAGGCACTACGCCCGCACGCGGATCGATTCGCGCACCATCGACGAGCGTCGCACCATTCCGCCGCACGTCGTGCTCGATTTCGGGAACCGGGGCCTGCTCGGCATGCCGATCGACCGTTCGCATGGCGGCCTCGGCCTCGGCCAGCGCGACATGTCGCGCGTGTTGGCGCAGCTGGCCGCGATCGATTCGACGCTGGCTTTCTTTGTCGCGTTGAACAACACGCTCGGGATCCTGCCGATCATGCAGCATGCGCAGCCGCCGTTGCGCGAGGAATTGCTGCCGAGCCTCGCGAGCGGCCGGATGCTCGCCGCATTCGCGATCACGGAGCCGGCGGCGGGCTCGCATGTACGCGCGATCGCGTCCCGCGCGCAGCGTATCGAGTCCGGCGACTGGCTGGTCACGGGCAACAAGAGCTGGAGCGGCTCATCCGCGTGGGCGGGGATCATCAACGTGTTCGCGAAGCAGGCCGACGGCACGGGAATGGTCGGATTGGCGGTGCGCCCCGGCACGCCAGGCGTGCGGATCGGCGCCGAGGAGCTGACGATGGGCGTGCGCGGCATGATCCAGAATTCGCTGCATCTGGATCGGGCACGAATCAGCGACGCATACCGGCTCGGCGACATCGGGCAAGGGATGTTCGTGGCGCAGCACGCGATGAACATTGCGCGCCTCGGTATCGCGGCCGTCTGCGTGGGCGGAATGAAACGCTGTGCGCAGCTGATGCATCGCTACGGGGCACGGCGCCAGGTCGGCACCGGCCTCCTGCTGGACAACCCGCTGAGCCGCCTGCGCCTGGGCGAGCTGCGGGACCGCATCGACGGGCTCAATGCGCTGGTCGAGCACCTGGCCGCCGAGCTGGACCTCGGCGTCGCGCTGCCTGAAGACTGCCTGCTGATCTCGAAGATTCTCGGCTCCGAGCTGCTGTCGCAATCCGCCGACGAGATGATGCAGTTCCTGGGCGGCCGCGGTTATATCGAGACCAACCTTGCGCCGCAGATCTTCCGGGACGCGCGCCTGACCCGCATCTTCGAGGGGCCGACCGAAACGCTGCTGGTTCACCTGGGCAGCCGTCTGCTCAACGGGAGCGACGATTTGCTGCGCTATCTCGAGCATGCGCTGGGCGCCGGCGTGCTGGCCACGGAGCTGCGCGAGCTGGGCGCACAGCTGGCGCAAGACGGGCTCGCCAATGCGTCGAAACTCGGCGGCACCGCGCATGCCGCCGTCTGGGTCAATTACTGGCTCGGCACGGTCGCGCAATGGGGCTTGCTGCTTGCGGTGATCGAACGCGCGGCTGCGCAGCAGCGCATCGGCGATGCCGCGCTGCGCTGGGTGCAGAGCCAGTACGAACGCGCGATCGAGGCGGCGCAGCGGCAGGTCGGCCTGCGCTCTGCCCTGTCCACGTCGGTGGAATTGAACGACTGGGCAGCGCGCACCGGGTTCGAGATCGGCGCGATCGAGCAAACGATCCCGGGTGCAAGCCAACTCGTCGATCCGTTGCTGGACGCCCATGCCGACGCGCGTTCGGTCTCCCGCGCGCCCGACGCGCCAGCCGGCGAAGACGCCGGTTCGGCGGCCCCGATCGTGAGCGAGCCGGCGAGCCTGCTCGATCGCCAGCAGGTTCATGCCGTCGAACAATGGCTCATCGCGTGGCTGGGCGAACGCCTCAAGCACCGCAAGCTTCGATTGACGCGCGAGTCGACGTTCGCCGAGATCGGCTTCGATTCGATCCTCGCCGTCGAAATGACGCTCGTATTCGGCGAGGCGTTCAGCGTGACCGTCGATCCGTCCGCGGCCTGGGATTACCCGTCCATTCGCGCGCTGGCCGCCCATCTCGCGCCCAGAACTCACGGCGCCGCGCCGGCGATTGCCGTCGCGCACGCCGATCCGGATGCACCTTCACCCATTGCAGCCCAACCTTCGACCCTGTGAGACCGTCCAACATGCACGCCCGATTCGACCTTGGTGATTCCACCGCCGCGCTGGCCCGACAACTCGAACACTATCTCCACGCCTTTCCCGACGAAACGCGCACCTTGCTCGGCCTGTCGGCCGGTACCGCGATCGGCGTCGAGGTGCTCGACATGGAACTGCCGGTCAAGCTCGAGCAACATACGCATGCAGCCACGCTGCGCATCGGCCGCCACGACGCTCAGCGCGTGATGGCCTATACGCGCAGTTGCAACTGGGCGAACGGCATCGTGCTGGTGCCGACGCTGGTACGCCTGGTGTTTGCCGGCGCGTTCCGCGGCCTGCGGGCCGGCGCGCCCCGCGCGATGCGCGCGTTCGCGGAGTCCCACCAGCCCGACCCGACCCGTAACCTGGGAGTGCTGTGGGGCGCCCTCAACCTGATGAGCCTGGCCGGCTGGCTGACCCTCGATCGCGGCGACGAAGACGCCGAATATGCGCTCACCCCGGCCGGTGAATATGTCGTCGCGTGCGTCGAGCACGCCCGGCCGCTGTTCGAGCAACTGGCGAATGCCACGCCGGTGCTCCAGCATCTGCACGCACTGTGTCATCGAACGCGCGTGGCGGCCAACGACAGCGTGCTGTATGCGCAGCTCGCGCGGATCTGCGTGGCGGGTTGGCCGGAGTTTCCGCTCCCGGCCACCGATCTGGAGCGCCAGGTGAATGGACAGCTGCGCACGGCGATGGACGGCCTGCTGCTCGGCCCGACCTGGGTCGCGCTCGATATGCCGGTGTTCGACAGGCAGCCGGATGGCCAGTACTCGCAGTCGGCGCCCGGCATCCTCGGCAAGCTCGACGCGCAGCCCGACGGGGTCGCGGTCGGCGCGTGGACGCAGGCTGATCCTGTCGTGCTGCACGCGGCATGGGCGCTGATGTGCAAGTTCGGCATGGCGGAAATCGATCGGGAAAAGGTGCGCCTCACCGAGTCGGGCCGGATTCACCGGCCGATTGCTGCCCCTTACGCGGGGTTGCCCGCGTCCTATCTGCGTTCGTATGCGCTGCTCGACGAACTCCTGTTCCGCAACCCCGATCCGCTCGATATCGATAGCGACGGCCACATCGATCGCGTGATGAACGTGTATGCGTCGAGCGGCGCCGGGTCCGGGCCGGCGTCGCAGGAAATCACGACGAAAATCCTGCACGAACTGTTCGACGACACGCCGCTGGATCGCCAGCCGGCCGGCATCGCCGACATGGGCTGCGGCGACGGCAGCGCGCTGAAGCGCCTGGCGGAATACGTCATTGCGTCGACGCGGCGCGGCCGGCACCTCGCGACCCATCCGCTGCTCGTGATCGGCGCGGACTACAACGAATCCGCACGCGGCCGCGCCGCCGCCACGCTGTCTGCGCTGAAGGACATCTCCGGCGTGCAGGTACGCGTGATCGCCGCCGACATTTCCCAGCCCGACCGCTACGACCTAGCCGTGGCCGAAAGCGGCCTGACCGTCGGGCAGCCGGACGGCAGCGTGCGCCCGGCGCGGCTGAGCGACCTGTTGCATACCTTCATGTTCCTGGTCCACAACCGCCGGTTGAGCATCCGGCGCAAGGACGACGCCGAAGCGATCCTCGAGCGCCATCTCCGCACCGTCGATCGAGCACGCCTGCGCGCGGTTATCGACCAGCACTATGCGGGCGCGCTGACGGTATCGGATCGGGCCGAGTTGCCGATTACGCTCGACCAGATCAAGCGTGCGTTCAAGGTGGCGTATAGCGACGCGGAAGGCCTTGTTCCCGGTTACGTGGCGGCTGCGGATCTCATCGATTTCCTGACCCGCTGGAAGCGCCACGCGAAGCATGGCTTTCTCATCGTGGAAGGACATAGCCCGTGGGCGGAGAATCTTTGCGCGCGTGCGCCGGGCGGGCCGGACACGTGGTTGCGCACCGAGCAGCTTCCGTCGGTGTTCAACTGGGGCATGCATTTCGTGTCGCGTCAGTTCATGGCGCCGTTCAACGAATTCACGCTCGCGTTGACCCTCGCCGGCCTACGCCCCGACAGCCCGATTTACGGGCGGATTCATCCGGAGGGGTTCCCGGCGCCTGATTTGCTGAGCGACTATCGATTCTTCAGTATTGCAAACTATGTTGCCGACATCGGCACGGATCGCTAGCGCGGTGGCGGCGCGTCATGTCGACGCGACGGGGCCCTCGAACTTCCGTTCGAGGGCCGCTTCCTGCTCCCTGCTCTGGTGCGTCGGGCGCCACGGTGGCCGGCGTCCGATCACGCGGCGCCGGCCCGTGCCGGTCAGCGCTTCGCCGGCACCGGCGGCTCGCCCGCCGGCGACTCGACCGATATGAATCCCGACGACGCCGGGAAGCATTTGCCGGGACTGGATCGACACGCAGAGGCTCTGCGGCCGCCGGCACGGCCGCGTGCTGCAGTCGTGCGGCGTGCGGCGTGCGATGTGATGTCGATCGAATTCGAATGTGCAGCACGGTAATCGACGAGTATAGGCATCCGTATCGTTTCGATCAGGAAATATCGTATGGCGCCGCCCGATCGCTCTCGAATATTGAAAAAATACTGTCGACAATTCCAATATTTAAAAACACTGTCGATAATAACAGGTGGAATATTAAATACCCGACCACTAATATCAGAATGGCCCCGCCGAAACACGCATCAGACATCCTCGAATCGGCAAATGTGACGAGTTGATTACAGCATCAATGGCGCCGGGCTTCCAAGCGGTAAAAGGACAATATTTCAAAAGCCAGGTTGTGCGGATTTGGCCGACGACTGCATGGCGGCTGTCGCGCCTTGTTGATTTTAAATTCAATATTTATTTAAAAAATCCCGATCCACGCCATCGGGTTGAACAGCTCTGTCACGGAGACCATTTCAAAATGGACAGCTTTGGTCGCAATAGCGCCTGGCGCGGTTCCCCGTTTCGATACGCGTCCACCGGACGCCCCCTCCCGAAGTAAGTCAGCCTCCCTGTCGATCGAGTACGCATTTGCGTCGCGCACCGCGCACGTCGCGTGTCCGATGTCGATTCGGAGACTGATCGGCATCGCCCAATGACTTAGCCGTCCCCGCTGTCACACCACACGCAAAGAGGTCATCATGAGCTTCCTTCATTTCAACGCCACGACCGTCTCGCCGGTGCGCCACGCCCGGCAGCGGCGCCCGCTCGGCGCCGCGTTCTCGAACTGGATACTGGCCAACCATGGGGCCACCTACCGCGCCAGGATCGAAGCGCAGCGCGCGAAGGCCGCCGAAATCCGCGCGACGCGCGGCGCTGCCGCGTACAAGCTGTCGGCGAAAGCGGACGCGCCCCAGGTCGGGATCGTCGGCGGCGGTTTCGCGGGGATGTTCGCGGGGCTGATCCTGCAGTCGCTCGACATCGAGTTCGAGCTGTTCGAATCGTCGGACCGCGTGGGCGGACGCATTCACACGTGGTACTCGAGCGACTACGATCCGAACGACGTGCAGCGCGCCGGCCTGTATGGCG
This sequence comes from Burkholderia pyrrocinia, assembly GCF_001028665.1. Lineage (NCBI taxonomy): Bacteria > Pseudomonadati > Pseudomonadota > Betaproteobacteria > Burkholderiales > Burkholderiaceae > Burkholderia > Burkholderia pyrrocinia. Next base: position 241,003 of record NZ_CP011505.1, on the reverse strand, counting down.
AAGTCGGCGGGATGCGCCTGCCGCAGTTTTCGGCGGACATGCTGCCGGTGCAGCAGCTTGCGCTGGCGGTGAATGCGGTGCTGGCCCGCAACGGCCTGGACGACCAGAGCGTGTACTGGCGGAAGTTCTATTACGACTCGCCGCAGCAGCGGCTGCGCTACAACAACATGGCAGTACCCACGACGGCCGCCGAGTCGACGCTGGACAGCTTCAACTTCGGCGTGGCGAACGGTGGCGACGTGCCGTTGGTCTGGGTGACGCCGAAGGGCGTCGGCAACGACCAATACCTGCCGATCAACAAGGTGCTGGATCAGGTGAACGCGCCGTTCCTGAAGGCCATCAACCGGTCGTTTGCCGAGGGCTTCGACCTGCTGATGCAGTACGACCAGTATTCGATGTGGGATTACCTGACGACGCAGTTCCGCCTCGGGGATCTCGGCGAGTACTACGATCCGGCGATGGGCGCGAAGAACGACCTGTTGCCGTGGTCCGTGGCCAATTTCCTCGAGACCACCAACGTCGGCAGCGGGATGTACTCGGTGTCATTCGTGGAGATGGTGATCGCCGTCTATGACTGGGGCGGCAGCAAGGACCCCTATCGGCCGGACGACGACGCGATCTACATGCTCACCGTGGACCAGGGGATGCAGCGCTTCCCGGACGCGTGCCGGATGGTGCTCGATCTGCAGGACGCCGTCACGGTGCAGGATGGCGTCACCGCGCAGATTCAGGTCGGCATGTTGCCGCAACCGGGCGGCCCCTACCGTTACGATCCGCCCAATCTCACGCCGGATGCCAGGCCGCCGGCATCCACCGCCCGCTATCCGGAAGGCGCGTCGCGCGGCGAGCCGTCGCGGGCCGCTTACAAGCAGCGCGTGCACCTTCAGCACGAGGTGACGAGCCTGCGCCACGACCCGAGCCTGAACGACGGCCAGGGCGGCATGCGGGTCAAGGTGCGCCGCACGCACGACGGCCGCGAGCACGAGCGAACCTATCCCTATGTCGTCACCACGCTGCCCACCGGCGCCTACCTGAACGGCCAGAAGCACGTGAACCTGCTGGAAGGGATCTCCTTCGACAAGGCGCAGGCCATCCGCGAATGCAACTACATGGCGTCGTTCAAGGCCTTCCTGACCTTCAAGCGCCAGTTCTGGGCCGACGCGGGCGAGCGCCAGGAGCAGACGGGCGGCTACGGCGCGGCGGCAACCGACCGCCCGAACCGGCAGATCATCTATCCGTCGTACGGCTATGCGGCGGACCAGGGCGTGCTGCAGGTGTATTGCTGGGCGCTCGATGCGCGCAAGCTGGGGGCGCTCGACGACCGGGAGCGCATCGCGGAATGCCTCAAGGGCATTCAATACCTGTACCCCGAAGTCGATGTCTACGAGTACTTCGCGGGCTACGAGGACGGCGTGACGACCAAGACCTGGTTCTGGGACGAGCACGCAGGGGGCGGCGCGTTCGCGCTGTTCAAGCCGGGGCAGTTCAAGCAGCTCTACCCGACGCTGCTGACGCCCGAGTTCGACGGCTGCCTGAACTTCGCCGGCGAGTGCTGCTCGGTGCATCACGGCTGGATCGTCGGGGCGCTGGATTCGGCCTACAACGCAGTGCTGAACATCCTTCTGCATGCGGGCGAGGCTGAAAAGATCGAGGCCATGCAGCAGACCTGGGGCAAGTTCCTGGCGCCGGATATCGAAGGCGACCCGGCCACGGCAAACCAGATGTCGTATGCCTACACGTACAACCTGGCAGACCGCGATGCGGCGTCGAAGCCGCCGGGCGGCGGCGACAGCATCTACGGCGACGCGCAATACGTGTTCGATGGCCAGGTGCCCGCGTTCGTGGCGGACTACGACACGGTGCCGCAATCCATGAAGGCCATCAACCGCGACAAGCAGGTGCTGGCGATGCTGAACTCGGCCTGGGACGACAACGTCGCCTGGCGCGCGAAGCTGCCGCCCAGGCCCGTGGATATGGAAAACGCGGTGAAGATGCTGGAGGACATCTACTACGGCAACAATTTCCAGACGATCCCCGCGCCGAAATTCTGGCTGAAGAGCGACGACGAGTTTGCCCGGCAGCAGCTCGCGGGCTTCATGCCGACGTTGCTCGAGAAGGTGTCGACGGCGGACTTCGACCGGCTGGTTTCGGAAGCCGGCATTGTCGACGCGGCGCGTCTCGGCCGGCCGGGCGCGGTGCAATACGTGGCCAACTACCGGCACTACCTGGACGCCTGCACGGTGACGCCGGTGGGCTACTACCTCGCCAAGCCACTCGTCTTCTTCACCGTGAACCACCATCACGAGCTGATGCCGGTCGGCATCCAGCTCGAACCGGGCGGCGAGCTGTTCACTCCGGACATGGTCAATGCGGAGAATGCGTGGCTGCTGGCCAAGATGCAGACCAACTGCGCGGGCCAGACGCTGCACGACGTGGGCTTTCATCAGTTGCTGACGCACCAGATCTGCGCGATGGTGTCGATCGCGCTGTTCTCGGAGGAGGTCTTCAACCCGGACACGCTGCCCCATTCCGCGGAGCCGTTCCAGCAGCACCCCGTGTTCAAGCTGCTGCGGCCGCACGTGGTGAAGACCGTGGAATTCCAGCAGACCATCTACAACCGTGCCTACGACCCGTATGCCGAGTCCTTCCCGGCGACCCGCGAGGCCAACGGCGCACCCGGCGTGTACAACATCGGCTTCGTCTACGACCTGATCTTCTCGTGCGGGCGGATCGGCAACTATCAGCTGCAGGACAAGATGTACTACGACAACGATCGCTTTCGCTTCCTGGAGCAGGCCCTTCCGGCCGATACGAAGCGGCGCGGCGTCGAGCAGACGCCGTTCTCCTACGCGTACGTTCATGACGCCGGCCTTTGGTACGACGCGATCTTCCGGTTCGTCGGCAAGTTCATCGCGATTCGGTATCCGGACGGCGATCCGGCGATCGCGGCGGACATCCAGCTTCAGCGCTTTTTCGACAAACTGATTCCCGCATTCAACTTCGTCGACAATGCGACGTTCGCCCATCGCTTCCCGGCCGAGGTCAAGACCGTCGCGACGCTGCGCGACGTGCTCACGATGTTCATCTGGCAGTTCTCGGTGCAGCACACGGTGGTCAACGATGGCGCGTACAACCATGCAGCGTTCGTGCCCAACGCATCGACGCTGATGTACCCGTTGCCGGCGGGCAAGCTGTCCTCGCGGTGGACGCCGGCCGACGTGCTGGCCTGCCTGCCGTCGCAAACGGCCACCTACCCGACCCTCGGCGGCATGAACTTCATGGACGTTCAGATCAACGCGTCGGTGACCGGCCAGGGCCCCTACCCCGAAACGGTGACGGGGCGCGGCGTGCTGGAGCCCTCGATCGACTTCCTGCAGGACAGCTACGGTTTCGTCGACCCGCAGCTGCGGGACGCCGTGTTCGAGTACTACCGGGATGTCGTGAAGATCGGCGAGGCGATCGGCGCGCGGCAGGCGAGGGATACGGCGAACTATCTGAACGCACATCCGGGCGCCACCGCGATTCCCGAAACCGTGGTGTTCGATCTCATCACGCCGGCCAACGTGATGAACACGATCCAGACCTGATCGGCGCGTGCGTCGGATCGGCACCGGGCGCCTCGATGGCGCCCGGTGCCGCACCCATTGAAGCCTTACGACGAATGGCGGTCACCCATGGCGTTGCAGTTTATCGAGCCTCGTGGTTTGCGAACCGCACGTACCGGTATGGGCGACGGGCACCAACCCATAGCGGTTGATCTTCGGCGAATAACGGACGCGAATATTTCATTCGAAAAAACACCCCGGAGGCCGGATCGAGATCCGGCCTCCGGGGTGCGGTGCCAAACCGGCCTTCACGCCGGCTTCATGCCGTCGCCGGATTCACGCGGCAGCGTACACGCCACCCGCGCCCGACGCTCGCATCACGCGCTGTAGTCGTACACCCCGCGCCCCGTCTTGCGCCCGAGCCGCCCTGCGGACACCATCTCGCGCAGCAGCGGGCACGCACGATACTTGGGATCGCCGAAGTCCTTCACGAACACGTCCATCACCGCGAGGCACACGTCGAGGCCGACGAGGTCGGCCAGCGCGAGCGGCCCGATCGGGTGGTTCGCGCCGAGCTTCATCCCCGCGTCGATCTCCTCGGCCGACGCGATGCCTTCGGCCAGCACGAAGAACGCCTCGTTGATCATCGGCACGAGGATCCGGTTCACGACGAAGCCCGGCGAATTGCGCACGCCGATCGGCGACTTGTCGAAACGCTCGGTCAGTTCGCGCACGGCCGACGCAGTCGCGTCGCTCGTCTGCAGCCCGCGGATGATCTCCACGAGCGGCATCAACGGCACCGGGTTGAAGAAGTGCATGCCGACGAAACGCGACGGATCGGCGAGCGGCGCCGCGAGCGCGGTGATCGAGATCGACGACGTGTTGGTCGCGATGATCGCGTCCGGCCGTGCGACGGCCTCGATCTGCTTCAGGATGCGGCCCTTCAGCTCGACGTTCTCGGTCGCGGCTTCGATCACGATGTCGGCCGACGCGAGCTTCGCGTAGTCGGTCGACGTCGTGATGCGCGCCAGCGCCGCGTCGCGTGCTGCCGCGTCGAGCTTGTCCTTCGACACGAGCCGCTCGAGGCTGCCCTTCAGCGTCGCGATGCCCTTGTCGAGCGCGGCATCGCTGACGTCGATCATCACGACGTTGAGTCCCGCAACGGCGGCGGTCTGCGCAATGCCGTTGCCCATGGTTCCGGCGCCCACGACGCCGACGATTTCGATGGCCATGAAATTTCCTGTGTGTTCGGGTGCTGAGTGTCCGATTATCAGATGTTCTCGAAGATCGCAGCAATCCCCTGGCCGCCGCCGATACACATCGTCACGAGCGCGTAACGCCCGCCGATGCGCTTCAGCTCATACAGCGCCTTGACCGTGATCAGCGCACCGGTCGCGCCGATCGGGTGACCGAGCGAGATGCCCGACCCGTTCGGGTTGACCTTCGCGGGATCGAGGCCGAGTTCCTGCGTGACCGCGCAGGCCTGCGCGGCGAACGCCTCGTTCGCCTCGATCACGTCGAGATCGCTGATCTTCAGGCCCGCGCGTTCGAGCGCCTTCTGCGTGGCCGGTACCGGGCCGATACCCATGTACGCCGGATCGACGCCCGCGTGCGCATACGCGACGAGGCGCGCGAGCGGCTTCACGCCTTGCGCACGCGCGGCGTCCGCGCTCATCATCAGCACGGCCGCGGCCGCATCGTTGATGCCCGAAGCGTTACCGGCCGTCACCGTGCCATTCTCCTTCGCGAACACCGGGCGCAGCTTCGTGAAATCGTCCGCGCTCGCATCGTGACGCACGTGCTCGTCGGTGTCGAACGCGACCTCGCCCTTCTTCGTGCGGATCGAGATCGGCAGGATCTGGTCCTTGAAGCGCCCTTCCGCGATCGCGCGCGCCGCGCGACGATGCGATTCGAGCGCAAGCGCGTCCTGCGCGTCGCGCGAGATGTCGTACTTGCGTGCGACGTTCTCGGCCGTCACGCCCATGTGGATCGTCTGGAACGGGTCGTGCAGCGCGCCGAGCATCATGTCGACGAGCTTGCCGTCGCCCATGCGCTGGCCGAAGCGCGCGGCCGGCACGGTGTACGGCGCGCGGCTCATGTTCTCCGAGCCGCCGCCGATCGCGACGTCGGCATCGCCGAGCATGATCGTCTGCGCGGCCGACACGATCGCCTGCAGGCCCGAGCCGCACAGGCGGTTCACGGTCAGCGCCGGCGCGTGCTGCGCAACGCCGCCGTCGATCGCCGCGACGCGCGCGAGATACATGTCCTTCGGTTCCGTGTTCACGACGTGGCCGAACACGACATGCCCGACCGCATCGCCCGGCACGTTCGCGCGCGACAGCACCTCGCGCACGACCTTCGCACCGAGGTCGGTCGGCGAGAAATCCTTCAGGCTGCCGCCGAAATCACCGATCGCGGTACGGACACCGCTCACCACCACGACTTCTTTCGCTGCATTGCTCATCGTCTGCTCCGGTTCGTTCGCGCACGCATGCGCGTTGATGCGTTACATGTTCGGGTAATTCGGCCCGCCGCCACCTTCCGGCGTGACCCACACGATGTTCTGCGTCGGGTCCTTGATGTCGCAGGTCTTGCAGTGCACGCAGTTCTGCGCGTTGATCACCAGCCGATCGCTGCCGTCGTCGTTCTTCACGAACTCGTACACCGCCGCCGGGCAGAAGCGCCCCTCCGGCCCCGCGTACGTGCGCAGGTTCACGTTCACCGGCACGTTCGCATCCTTCAATGTCAGGTGCGCCGGCTGGTTCTCCTCGTGGTTCGTGTTCGAGATGAACACCGACGACAGCCGGTCGAACGTCAGCTTGCCGTCCGGCTTCGGATACTCGATCGGCTCGCACTGCGACGCCGGCTTCAGCATCTCGTGGTCCGCGTGCCGGTGATGCAGCGTCCACGGCACGTTGCCGCCCATCACCTTCTGCTCGAGCCCGACCATCAGCGTGCCGAGATACAGCCCCTTGGCCATCCACTGCTTGAAGTTGCGCGCGCGGTACAGCTCCGTGTACAGCCACGACTGCTTGAAGGCGTCCGGGTACGCGTTGAGTTCATCGCTTTGACGGCCGGCCTGCACCGCGTCGAACGCGGCGTCGGCCGCCAGCATGCCGGTCTTGATCGCCGCGTGGCTGCCCTTGATCCGCGATGCGTTCAGGAAACCCGCGTCGTCGCCGATCAGCGCGCCGCCCGGGAACACCGTCTTCGGCAGCGATAGCAGCCCGCCCGCGGTGATCGCACGCGCACCGTACGACACGCGCTTGCCGCCTTCCAGGAACGCGCGGATCGACGGATGCGTCTTGTAGCGCTGGAATTCCTCGAACGGCGACAGGTACGGGTTCGTGTAGCCGAGGCCAACCACGAAGCCGACCACGACCTGGTTGTTGTCCATGTGATACAGGAACGAGCCGCCGTAGGTATCCGACTTCAGCGGCCAGCCGGCCGTGTGGATCACGAGGCCCGGCTTGTGCTTCGCGGGATCGATTTCCCACAGTTCCTTGATGCCGATCCCGTACGCCTGCGGATCGGCGTTCGCGTCAAGCTTGAACTTCGAGATCAGCTGGCGGCCGAGGTGGCCGCGGCAGCCTTCCGCGAACAGCGTGTACTTCGCGTGCAGCTCCATGCCGAGCTGGAAGTTCTCGGTCGGCTCGCCGTCCTTGCCCACGCCCATGTTGCCGGTCGCGACGCCCTTCACCGAGCCGTCGTCGTTATAGAGAATCTCGGCAGCCGGGAAGCCCGGGAAGATCTCGACGCCGAGCGCTTCCGCCTGCGTGCCCAGCCAGCGCGTAACGTTGCCCAGCGAGATCACGTAGTTGCCGTGGTTCTTGAAGTTCTCGGGCAACGCCCAGTTCGGCGTGGTCACCGCACTCTTTTCGGACAGGAACAGGAAGCGGTCTTCCGTCACCTCGACGGTGAGCGGTGCGCCCTGTTCCTTCCAGTCGGGGAACAGCTCGGTGATCGCGCGCGGGTCCATCACCGCGCCCGACAGGATGTGCGCGCCGATCTCGGAACCCTTCTCGAGCACGCACACGCCGATCTCGGTGCCTTTCTCGGCGGCCAGCTGCTTGAGCCGGATCGCCGCCGACAGCCCGGCGGGGCCGCCGCCGACGATCACGACGTCGTATTCCATCGATTCGCGCGGGCCGTATTGCGCGAGCAAGTCCTGTGTGGTCAAAATCCTGTCTCCTCCTGCGTCCCGACCGTCAATCGGTCAGAACTGGTCTTCCGTCAACGCGAGCACGCTCTCGTTGCCCTTCGCGCCGACGATCGACGCTTCCAGCGCACCCGCCTGCACGAGAATGTGCTCCGCATAGCATTGCGCAATCGCGATCTTCGCGTCGAAGAACGCCGGATCGCTCGCGCGGTTCGCCTGCGCGGCCACCAGCGCGCGCGCCATCTGCCACCCGCACAGCACCACGCCCGCCAGCTTCAGGTACGGCACGCTGCCCGCGAACACCGCGTTCGGGTCCTGCTTCACGTTCGCCACCACGTAATCCACCACCGACGACAGCGCGCGCGCCCCCTGTTCCAGCTGCGCCTTCATCGACGCGGCCGCCGCGCCATCCAGCCGGCCCAGCGCCGCCACCGTCTCGCCGATCTCCGCGATCAGCGCCTTCGCCACCGCGCCGCCGTCGCGCATCGTCTTGCGGCCGACCAGGTCGTTCGCCTGGATCGCCGTCGTCCCTTCGTAGATCGCCAGGATCCGCGCATCGCGGTAGTACTGCGCCGCGCCCGTCTCCTCGATGAAGCCCATCCCGCCGTGCACCTGCACGCCCAGGCTCGCCACGTCGTTCACCATCTCCGTGCTCCAGCCCTTCACGACCGGCACCAGATACTCGTAGATTGCCTGATGACGGCCACGCGTCGCCTCGTCCGAATGGCGGTGGGCAATGTCGCTGTGCGCGGCGGCCACATAGGCCAGCGCCCGCGCGCCTTCGGTCAGCGCACGCATCGTGCCGAGCATCCGGCGCACGTCCGGGTGATGGATGATCGTCACCGACTGCTTGGCCGAGCCGTCCACCGGGCGGCTCTGCACGCGTTCCTTCGCGAATTCCGCCGCCTTCTGGTACGCGCGGTCGGCCACGCCGATCCCCTGCATCCCGACGCCGAAGCGCGCCGCGTTCATCATGATGAACATGTATTCGAGGCCGCGGTTCTCTTCGCCGATCAGGTAGCCGATCGCGCCGCCGTGGTCGCCGTATTGCAGCACCGCCGTCGGGCTCGCCTTGATCCCGAGCTTGTGCTCGATCGACACGCAGTGCACGTCGTTGCGCGCGCCCAGCGAGCCGTCGTCGTTGACCATGAACTTCGGCACGATGAACAGCGAGATGCCCTTCACGCCTTCCGGCGCATTCGGCGTGCGGGCCAGCACCAGGTGGACGATGTTGTCCGCCATGTCGTGCTCGCCCCACGTGATGAAGATCTTCGTGCCGAACACCTTGTACGTGCCGTCGCCCTGCGGCTCCGCGCGCGAGCGCACCAGCGCCAGATCGGAGCCCGCCTGCGGCTCGGTCAGGTTCATCGTGCCGGTCCATTCGCCCGAGATCAGCTTCGGCACGTAGCGCTGCTTCTGCTCGTCGGTGCCGGCCGTCAGCAGCGCCTCGATCGCGCCGTCGGTCAGCAGCGGGCACAGCGCGAACGACAGGTTCGACGCGTTCAGCATCTCGATGCACGGCGTCGCGATCAGCTTCGGCAGCCCCTGGCCGTCGTACTCGGCCGGATGCTGCAGCCCCTGCCAGCCGCCTTCGACGAACTGGCGGAACGCGTCGCCGAAGCCCGGCGTCGCGGTCACGACACCGTCCTTCCAGCTGCTCGGGTTGCGGTCGCCTTCGACGTTCAGCGGCGCCAGCACCTCGCCGCAGAACTTCGCGGACTCGTCGAGCACGGCCTGCGCCGTGTCGTAACCGGCATCCTCGAAACCCGGCAACTGCGCAACGGCGTCGATGCCCGCGAGTTCCTTCAGCACGAACAGCATGTCCTTGACGGGGGCGTTATAGCTCATGGTTGATGTTCCAATCAGGCGGTGAATGAGGCGCGCTACCGGGCCGGTACGGCAAAATCGGCCAGACCCGGGCGACGACGTGACCCATCGTAATGCCGCGAGGGCCGATTCCCGTTGTCATATCCGGCCCACATGGTGACAAAATCGGCCACGCGATGCGCGGGCGCGGCCGGTAACGGCCCGCCGGATAGGGGTTTGGCCGGATCGGGGCAGCGGCGGGCCGTCGGTATGCCCGGGTGATGGGGTCGAAGCGGCGAGCGCGTTGACGACGCGTGCCGGTTATGGGAGCCGGTTCATTCACCGGACCGTGCGCGACAACCTTCCGCAACTTCGGGAATAAACAGCGGCACTTGCGTGTTCAATGTGGATGGACGGCCCGACGGGCCGGTCTTGCGCGTGCACTTTGTGCATGCGTGAAGTGTTCACGGGTTCCCTTGGAGCAATCATGCGGTTTGCAGTTTTGGGCGCCGGCGCGGTTGGCTGCTACTTCGGCGGCATGCTGGCGCTGCACGGCCACGATGTCGTCTTCGTTGGCCGGCCGTTGCACGTGGACGCGATTCGCGATAACGGATTGCGCCTCCAGACGCGCGCGTTCGACAAGCGCGTGCCCGCCAACGCGTCGACCGATATCGAGGCGGCCAAATCGGTCGATGTAGTCCTGGTGTGCGTGAAATCGGGCGACACCGCCGAAGCGGCGCGCAAGCTAGGCCGCATCCTCGCACCGGACGCCGCCGTGGTCAGTCTGCAAAACGGAGTCGACAACGCCGCGCTCTTGCGTGCCGAGATTTCGCAACCCGTCATTTGCGCAGCCGTGTATGTCGCCAGCGAGATGGCCGGCCCGGGGCATCTGTTGCATCACGGCCGCGGCGATCTCGCGATCGAAGCAGCGCCGCCCAGCGAACCGCTCGCGGGCGTCCTGCGTGCGGCGGGCATTCCCACCCGGATCGCCGACGACGTACGCGCGACGCTCTGGCAGAAGTTCATCCTGAACTGCGCCTACAACGCGGTTTCGGCTATCGTGCAACTGCCGTTGGGCGAGATGCCGCATCGCGCCGCACTGAGCGAAACCATGTGCGCAGTCGTCGCCGAGTGCATCGCCGTTGCTGCCGCCGAGGGTGTCCACTTCGCCGACCCGCCCGCACGAATCGTCGAGCAAATCGAAGCGACGATTCCGCCGGGGCAGTATTCGTCGACAGCGCAGGATCTGGCGCGGGGCAAACGCAGCGAAATCGACCATCTGAACGGCGCGGTCGTTCGGCGCGGCCTTGCCGCAGGCATCGGCACACCGGTCAATCAGACGCTCTGTCTGCTCGTGAAAATGCTGGAAGCGAAGGCTGCGGCAAGGCCGTGATCGCACGCGGCCAGGTGTTCGCTGCCGTTTTCGGCCCGGACGGCCGCGGGAAACGGCGCGATTCGCCGTCGGTCCTGCACAACGAAGTTGCCCGTCTGCAAACCAACGGAAAAGGAAGGTTCATCGCTGAACTTCAGGAGCAGGCGCGGCAAATGGACGCCAGCCTGAAACGGCTGATCGCGCCGACGCCCGACGCACCCGGCGAAGCGTAGCGCGCTTGCATATCGGCAAGCCTGCGCCGCACCAGCGGCGTCAATACCGCGTCGCCGCTCGGCGGCAGTGCCGCCGCGAATTCAACGCGAAACTGGCGTGGAAATGCGCGCCTTGCGACCGAAATGCGCTGGAAACCCGGCGATCTCCTTCAACTCGCGATCGCGTGGTCGGCATGCGGCAACTGACCGAGCACTTCCCCCACGCCGTTTTCGGCTATCTGCTTGCCGATTGCGCCGAGGTCGGTGTCGCCGGGCCGGGCGATCAGCGCATAAGTGATCCGGGCACGCCGCCATGTCACGACGTCCATGCTGCCGACCTGTTGTCGGGCGAGCGCCGTGTCGGGCTTGTCGTCCTGCATCGCGCACAGCGCCACCGGCATGCCTTGTTCCGGCAGATAGACGATCTGCACCAGCGGCTTGTCGTTGAAGTGCAGGCGCTGTATGCGCTTGAACGTCAGCCCCGCCGCGCGCAGGTCCGGAATCCGTATCGGCAGCCCGTCGTCACGGCGAATGTTTTCCACCGTATGCGCCGCGACAGCGAGATTCGACGAATCGAAAGCAACGGTGTCGCGCGTATAGAGTCGCTGATAATTCACGGCGGCCATGACCCAAGGGGACGCCTTCGTCTGCGCAACCACAGGTGCGCCCTGCGGTGCGAAGCCACCGTGAGCCGCGCCCGGCGCGAAGCGCAGGATGGCGCCGCCGCAGAACGCGCCCGCGACGAAGGCCACGGCGAGCCACGGCACCATCGTGCGAACGCGCGAGCGTATCGGCGCCGCGCGCACCTCGGGTTGCGACGCAGGCACATCCATCGGATGACTGACGCCAACCGCGGAGATGTCCGAAGGCGCGGCGTACGCCTGCGCGATGTCGGCGACCTTGCGCACCAGGCTCTGCGGAACCGACGGCCATTCCTGCTGCTCGAATGCACGCCGATACGGCAACACCGATGCTTCGAGCCGTGCAACGCGTGTGGCGATATCGGCCGACGTTCCGATCGCCCTCTCGACTTCCTCGCGCTGGTGCGACGTGAGCGCTCCATCCACGTATGCCATGAGCAGGATGTCGTCCATTTTCATGCCCCCCGATCCTCGCTATTCGCTGCCCTTTTCACACGTCGTTCTTTTCGATCGATGAACAGGGAACCGATCGTCTGGCGAGCTCGCGAAAGCCGGCTCATGATCGTACCGATGGGTACGCCGAGCGCGTCGGCCGCTTCGCTATAGCTGAGCCCCTCTACGCCGACCAGCAGCATGACCACCCGCTGGGCTTCAGGCAACTGCTGCACTGCCCTGACGATCTGACCATCCAGGGCCTGTTGCTCCAGCGTCGGTGCAGCCGGATCGGAGACGGTTTCGAGGAAGTCGTCGTCCCACTCCATGCCCGCGCGCCTGCGCACGCTGCGTGCGCGGAGCTCGTTGAGCCAGGTGGACTGGACGATCGAGAACATCCAGCTCAGCGGCGCGGTGTCCGGTCGCAATTGATGCGCGCGCTCGAGTGCGCGAAGGCACGCGCACTGCACGAGATCTTCAGCATCGTGGCGATCACCCGAGATCCGTAGCGCGAATGCCCACAGACGCGGGAGCATCGAAGGCAGCATGGCGGACAGTTCGGCTGCGGTCATCTACGTCGATCCTCCCGCGGTGCGACCAAGCCGACGTTGAGAAACTGCAGTATCTGACATGTATCCATGGGTTTAGGCGAAATTGAGCGGGCGATACCCCCCAGGTAAACAGTTGGTCGGCGAAGATATTCCATCGCCGTCGTGTGTTGACCGAATTGCCTGATCCCGGCGCGTTGCGGCCGGGAAGCGCGTTCGCTCATGCTCGAGCGATCGATGGATAGGTCAGCAACGCGAACTGCACCAGATCGACGCCGAAATGCGCGAGCATGGCCGACCGAACGTCACGCAGGCTCGCGCAGCTCGAGGACGGTCGGTAACGGAAGCCGGCGTACACGACGCTCTGCCGGATTCCCGCTTGCCAGACCAGAACACTTGAATGCCGGCTTTATTCCGACGGCGCGGTGACGGACTAGTGTCGCCGCTATCGTCCGCCATATATCGAATTCCGCAGAAGCCTCCGCGAAATCACGGCGATTCGGAAACCGCGGGAAAGGCCTCGTCTTTCGGCGCCGACGTGGGCCGAAGCAGCGGCACCATCAGCGTGATACCCGTGGCCACCAGAAACAGCATGAAATAGGACGCGAAATAACCCTCCGTCCGGTCGCGGAGATACCCGAAGGCGAGCGGCCCCAATGCGGCAACCAGATAACCGATGAAGAGCATGAATACGCTCCACGCGTTGGTCTCGGCGGGCGAATGGGTGTGGTCGAGCGGCAAGGTCATCGCGAGCGTGAAGCACATGCCTTGTCCGATCGCGATCAGGACGATGCACGACACCGGATAGGCGGTCGGCGCGAACGCCAGCCCGCCGATGCCCACTGCCGTGATGGCCGACGCGAGGCCGAGCCGGCCGCGCCGGTCGGTGGAGCGACCGGCCTTCATCCCCATTCCGAAGCTGCTGAGCGCGAACACGCAGGTGAAGAGGCCCAATACAAGACCGGGCGACAGCGTCTCGATATGCAGCTCGGCACTCGACGACGCGAGCCACGCAAAGCATGCGTACACGATGAACTGGCTCGCGCCGAAATAAGCCGCGACCCGCCACGCGTGGATGTTGCCCCACGGAAGGCCGACGGCCGACGGCGCTTGCACAGCCTGCCGAGGTTGCGCTTCCGCGGCCTTCGCGTCCTGGAAGCGCCGTGCCAGCCCGCGCCAGCTCAGGATCGCGGTGATGCAAAGCACGCTCCACAACGCGACGGCCACGCGCCAGCCGCCGAAATGCAGCGCGATATAACCCGACGCGCTCGCCGCGACCGTCGCGCCGACGCTGAGCCCCGCGCTGTAGATACCCATGAAGAACGTCGCGTCGCGCGCGAAGTGCTTCTTCACCCAGCCGCCGATCAGCGAACCCGAAATCGCGATGCCGATGCCGGTAAAGACGGTGCACAGAAGCAGCACGCCGGCGGAGCCGGCCAGCGCGCGGGCGACCATCGCGACGCCCAGCAGGGCCAGCGCGGCCACGACCGCGTTGTCCGTGCCCAGTCTGCGCGCGACGCCCGGCGCGGCGAGCGCGAAGACGCCCATGCAGACGTCCGGAATCGCGGTCAGCAGGGACGCCTGCGTGTAACTCAGGCCGAAGCTCTGCTGGATCGATTCGAGCACCGGCCCGATCGAAACGATGGGCGGGCGCAATGCAATCGAGAGTATCAACAGCGCGATGGCCGCGGCTGCCTTTCGGGTATCGGGGGATTCAGACATGACAATTCCTGGCTTGACCGTGCTCGCGTCGCGTCGGCATCGGAACGCGACGGCGACCGCGGCACGCGATCGCCGTCGAAACCTGCTTGCTCAGCGCAGTGTCCGGAACGCGGCGCGCACTTCGCTTGCGAGCAGTTGCGGCTCTTCCCACGCGGCGAAATGGCCGCCCTTGTCGACTTCGTTGAAGTAGATGAGGTTGTGGTAAGCCCGCTCCGTCCAGCTGCGCGGCGCCTGATAGATCTCGCCGGGGAAGATCGTCACGGCAGCCGGCATCGAAATGTCCACCGCGTTGAAGTTGTTGGAATGATCTTCCCAGTAGATCTGCGCGGCGGACGTCGCGCTGTTCGTCAGCCAGTAGAGGGAGATATCGTCGAGGATTTCGTCGCGGGTGAGCGAACGTTCCGGCACGCCGCCGCTATAGGTCCATTGCGAGATCTTGTCGTACATCCACGCGGCCTGGCCGGCGGGCGAATCGGCCAACGCGTAACCGACGGTTTGCGGACGCGTGACCATCATCGCGGAATAGCCGCAATTGTCCTTGTAGAAGACGTTGAGCGAATCGTATGCGGCCTTTTCCTTCGGCGACAGCCGGCCCGGCGCGGGTTCGCCGAGTGCGAGCAAGGACGCGATGTCCGGCGGCACGGTGGCCGGCATGTTGACATGGATGCCGATCAGCCCCTTCACCTTCTGCATCGCCATGCGGTGCGAAATCACCGAACCGCAATCGCCGCCTTGCGATACGAAGCGCGTGTAGCCGAGTCGGGCCATCAGTTCACCCCATGCGCGGGCGATGTGATCCGAGCCCCAGCCGGTCGTTTTCGGCTGCTCGGAGAAGCCGAAGCCGGGCAGCGACGGAATCACGATGTCGAACGCGTCGTTCGCGCTGGCGCCGTACGCGGTCGGATCGGTCAGCGGGCCGATGACCTTGATCAGCTCGAAAATCGAACCTGGCCATCCGTGCGTCATGATCAACGGCAGCGCGTTCTTGTGGCGCGAACGCACGTGAATGAACTGGATGTCGAGGCCGTCGATCTCGGTCATGTACATCGGCAGCGCGTTCAGCTTTGCCTCGCCTTTGCGCCAGTCGTAGTCGGAACCCCAATACTGGAGGAGCGCCTGCATTCTCGCGAGCCGCACGCCTTGCGATTCGTCGTTGACGGTCTCCTTGGCGGGCCAGCGCGTCGCCGCGATGCGGCGCCGCAGATCGACGAGCGCGGCCTCGGGCACGCTGGCCTTGAACGGACGGATTGCCGTGTTGCCGGTTGCGGCGAACACCGATCCGGGAATCAGCCCCATGGCGCCGACAGCGACGGAAGCGGCAAGCACGTGGCGTCGACGGGGAGAAAACGGTGTGGATGACATGATGGGTATCCTGGCGCGAGAAGAAAACCGCGTATCGATCGCGACACGCGGGAGTGTTTACTGGAAGCGCGCACCACGCCGGGCGCGCCGATCATGCAAACGGCGTCGTGCGCGGGTCCGGCAGCAGGCGAGTCAAACGACGGCGACGACGACGTCGATGTTGTTGCGCGTGGCCTTCGAATACGGGCAGGTCTGGTGCGCCGCGTCGACCAGCGCTTGCGCGACGGCGGCGTCGACGCCCGGCACGCTGACGTTCAGTCGTGCCTGCAGGAAGTACGCACCGTCGTTCATGGCCAGATCGATCTCCGCATCGACATGCGTGTCGCGCGGCAGCGCGATCTTCAGCCGTTGCGCGGCCAGGCCCATCGCGCCGATGAAGCATGCCGACCAGCCTGCGGCCAGCAACTGCTCGGGATTCGTGCCGGGCGCGGCCGAACCGGGTCCGGACAGCTTGACGTCCAGGCGGCCGTCCGAGCTGTGGGCAGCGCCATCGCGACCGCCGGTGGTGCGGGTCTTGCCGGTGTACAGGACTTTCGTTTCTTGGCTCATGATCGGTGTCGTATTGAACTGGGTGGGTGACAGCGGTGGGTGAATGGCGATGCTTTAATTCGGCGTTGCGTCGGCAGCCGGAAATCAGCCGCCCCGATAGAGCTTGTCGAGCGCCGCGAGCTGGCCGTCTTTCTCCGCTCGAACCAGTTCCGCGCGCACTTCGGCACGCGTCCTTGCCTTCGGCGACGGGGCGACCGACGCCGACTGGCGCGCCTGCTGTGCGCCATGGTCGTTGGCGCTCGTGTCGGCGGGGCTGCCTGCGTAAGCAGAAGCGGCGGTTGCAACTGCGGCACAAGCCGCAAAAACCAAAGCGATCGTCTTTGCCTTCATGTCGTTCTCCTGGAGCAATTCAAGTTTCGCGAATCCAGCCGGGTACTCGGTGGCGGCTTCATCCTGCGATGTCTGCCCGAGTGCCTCGATCGGACCCAGTCGTTGAGATGCATTAAATCCAGGCCACGTATCTGGCGTGTGTCTCGATAACGGGGCTATTGCAATGCCATGTATCTATTCCGGTCTCGTACACATTAAGAAACAAATCTGCCGTTCCATTTTCGATAACTTTCCAAAATGGAAATCGCTTTTCCGACAGAATGACGCTCCAATGAAATGACGCCGCAATGGCGAGCCCGTCCATTTGCGTCGTTGCCACAGGAAAACCCAAGGAGAAATCACCGATGATCAGATACGCAATCGGAACGCTGGTGTTGGTCGGCGCCATGACCTCGGCCGGCGCGCGCGCTGAAACAATCAAGCCGATCAAGGCGTCGAAGTCCGACCTGGCCGGTGCGATATTCGCTCGCGCCGATGCCGTGAAAAAAGACGAAAACGGCGAGCGGAGCGCCGACGTCGTGACGTTCACGTCGACCGACACGGCTTATCAGACCGGCGTCTATCGATCCGGGCCTTCGCATGAAGAAATCAAGGGGCCGCGAGGATTGCCGTACAACGAGTTCCTGTACTTTCTGTCGGGCAGCGTGAAGCTGACCTCGTCGGACGGTTCGGTGATGGTCGTGAAGACCGGCGAAGCCGTCACGCTTCCCAACGGATGGACGGGGCATTTCGACACGCCTGGCTATACCAAACTCTACGTGACCTACAGCCCCGACGACGCAAAAAAGCAGTCCGATATATCGGCTAATCCGAAAAAGGCGGAATAGCGATCCGTTCTCGCGTGTTCTGTCATACAGACACCCCTTCCGCAGGAGCGAGACGATGCAGAACCCGCAACAGGAAATCGACAACGATCAATCGACCGCGCCGGCATACGTCCGCGGACTCGGCAGTACGGAACACCTGTTCTGGTTGCTCGACCAGAATCGGCCGACGCATTTCGCGATGGTTGCGGAGATCGACCGCCGTTTTCCGCCGACAGCATGGCATGCGGCTTTTCGCGCGCTCCAGCGGAGGCATCCGCTGTTGTCGACCTGTATCGCCGAAGACGCGCAGATGAATTCCGGCTTCCATCGCGCACCCGATGCCGTGGTGCCATTGCGCGTGATCGAGCAGAGCGACACTTCGTGGCGCGCGGAAGCGGCCCGCGAGATCGCGACGCGCTTCGACTGGTCGGCAGCGCCGCTGTTGCGCGCGACCTTGCTGCAAGGCGAAGGCAACTCGACGCTGATCCTGGTTGCGCATCATTCCGCGGTCGACGGCATGGGCAGCGCGTATCTGATCGACGATCTGCTGCGATTGCTGTCGGGCGAGTCGCTGGCGCCGTTGCCGTTGGTGCAGTCGCTGGAGACCGTGCTCGACGCCGACCTGAACCGGACCGACGTCTTGCCGGACGCACCGCCTGCGCCCGCACCCAAGCCGTTTCGCCCGGACGCCGCGGACGTGCCGCGTGTCGACGCCGTCGAGCTTTCGGCTGAATCCACGCGCCGGCTCATTGCTCGCGCGCGTGTCGAGCACACCACCGTGCACGGCGCCGTAGCCGCGGCCGTTCACGAAGCGGGCCGGCGTCTGTCGAGCGAATGGTCCGGGCGCGCGTTGCGCACCGTCACGCCGATCGACCTGCGCCATCTTGCCGATGAAATCGGCGTCGCCAATGGCGTGTACATCACGCAGACCATCACGGTCGACGACTACCCGTGCGGTACTGATCTATGGACTGTCGCTCGCAAGATCAAACAGGATCTCGCACCTTTTCAAACGCGCGCGAGCGTCGCAGCGGAACTGAAAACGCTCGATGCCGCGATGTCCGCGCGGCCGAGCGTCGAACACGCGGCCGGGTTCCTGTCGGCCGTGCTGGCCTTCGACGTCCTGCTGTCGAATCTGGGCAATCAGCCCATTGCCGCCGCTTACGACGGCTTGTCGCTCAAAGCGCTATGGGGCCCCGTCGTGACTTCGGGCTTCGCCGACGACCAGGCCATCGGCGTGTGCACGATCGACGGCATTCTGCGGCTCACGCACACGAGCTATGGCGCGATACCCGGGCTGCTCGGCGAAGTCCGGGCGATTCTCGACGAAGCCGTGACGGCACCGTCACGCCGATGACGAGGCCAGGTGAAGATTCTTTCGCATGAAAAAATCTTCACTCGTTGATTCGCGCGCCTTCTCCGGTGACGGAGACGAAAAAGATATCGCTTATGTCTGCTTTTGACGCAATTATCGTGGGCGGCGGCTCTGCCGGCGCATCGTGCGCCCTGTGGCTCAAACAGCTGGGATTTCAACCTTGCATTGTCGAGCGGCGCCCGAAACTGGGTGGACTACAAAACGAAAACCCCTACCCGAATAACTGGATCGCGCCGGTGGTCGGCCTGCACGGCGAAGACGTGGCGCGCGGCATGCATGCCAACATTCTCTCCCGCGGTATCGCATGCCGCCTGCGCACATCGGTGGAGTCCGCAACGATCGACCACGGCCGGTTTGTCGTCCGGGTCGTCGATGCCGCGGGCCGGCAAGATTTCCTTTCCAGCCCCTACCTGGTACTCGCGTCCGGCGTACGTCCCGCGGACGGCGGGCTTCTCGCGGGCCCCGATCGGGTGATCGGACCGGGCAAGCGGATCGACGACCGGGATTTCCACGGCAAGTCGGTCGCGATCTTGGGCGGTGGAGACAACGCGTTCGAAAACTACGAGCTGATTCGCGCCAAAGGCGCGGCCAGGGTTCACATCCATGCGAGATCGATTCGTGCGAGACGGGAGTTCCTCGAGCGGATTCCCGTGACGGACGTGCGTATCGGGCCATACGAGGTTTGCCCCTGCACGTCGACGGTCTCGGGATGCCCGTACGATGTGATCGTGGTTCTCTACGGCTGGGCTCCGGCGCTCGAGTTCATGCATGGTTTCGATCTGGTGCGCAACGCCAGGGGATTCGTGTCGACGGACGTCAGCACGACCGAAACGTCGATATCCAACGTCTTCGCGATCGGCGAGGTTGCGCAGAGAATGCATCCGTGCTGCGTGACGGCGATGGCAGACGGCGTGGTGGCTGCGAAGGAAATCCAGAAGCGCATCGAAGCGGATTCCCGGGACAATTTCATTGCGGCTGTGCGCTCCGCAGCGTTGCAATCCTCGCGTTGAAGCGACGCAAATCGCAGCGGGTTCGGAAAGGCTTCGCGCACGCGTGTCACGGCGATTCCCGTTCCGCATGACTCAGCGTGTTGCCTTGCGGGAATCCGACTCGCACCGCTTCCGTTGCAGGAATGTTCCGAACCCTTGCGCGTCCGGAACGTTCCCGCGCCATCAGAAGGCCACGAGCGAGGCTCGCTTCCGGTGCTCGACAATCGACAGCAGCAGCGCGGCCATGCCGCACGCGGCGATGAGCATCAGCAGCGTCGTCTTGCCCATGCTGACCAGCACCAGCCCGCCGACAGCGGGAAATCCGAACACGCCGACGAAATAGGACGCCACGAACCAGGTCAGCACTGCGTGGCGGTGCCGCGCATCGGTACTGTTGACGGCCTGCGCCTGAACGATCGGATAGATGAGGCCATACCCGGTACCGAGCAGCACGGCGCTGACCGAATGAAGCATCGTGTTGTGCGGCACGGCGAACGTCACGGCGACGCTCAGGATCATGAAGCCGAGGAGGATCTGCGTGGTCGCGCTGACACGCAGCTGAATCACGATCGCACCGAGCAGCCAGCGCGTGACGACAACCGTTGCCGAATAGAGGCCGAAGAACGTGCCCGCCTTCACGCCCGTTTCCTGTGCCAGCGACATCTGGAACGTCATCAGGCCCGAGAACACACTGGAGCCGAGCGCGATGATCGCGATCGGGTAGATCGCATGCGTACGGGCGATCGCACGAATCTCGCGCAACCACCGTTCCCGTATCGGCGGCGCGACGGCGAGCGGCGCAGGCGACAGGCGCCCGAAACATTCCAGCATCAACGCCGCCATCGCGCACAATCCGCCGACGGTGAAGAAAACGGTGCCCGTCGTCCAGTGCCAGTTGCGTATCGCGAGCGCGGCGACTGCCGGGCCGCCTCCGACTCCGGCCATCTGAAACGAGCCGAACCGCAGGAACCAGCGCTCGCGCTCGGTATCGGTAGTCCGCTCCGCCAGCATCATCGGCGCCGCAAGGTAGAACCCGCCCCAACCGACGCCGACCAGCAATCCCGGCACGACGCTCAGCGAGCCGGTGCGCCCGATCACGGCGAAGCCGACGACGCCCGCGCCGACGACCAGCGCGGCCAGCGCGGTCGTACGCGCCGCCCCGATCCCGTGTGCAAGCCACGCGACCAGCGGCAGGCCGATCAGCGTGCCGACCATGGCTTCGGCCAGTGCGGCCCCCGTATCGACGTCGTTGCCTCCTGCCGAACGAAAATGCATCGACAGAAGAAATGTCGCGCCGTATCCGCATGCAGTCAGCAGCGCGGCGAGCAGCCCGAACGACGCGACGCGCGGGGACATCGTGCGTGGATAGGCCATCATGGCTCCCCTCTTTCAAAAATCCGGCCCATTCGAGCTGGCGGCGCCGGAGCGACGCGCCGGCGTGATGTCACGCGTCGCCGCGCGCGTCCGGCTCGACCGGCCAGCCGCATGAGCCCATGCCCATCGATTCAGGCCCACCGCGAAAAAGGCGGGAGCCGGTCGCACCATGATCCATGCAATCTGCCGGCAAAGGAACGAACCGTTCCGGTGATGCGCCGCATACGTTCGTATGTGCGTCGACAGCATCGTTGCCGGCCCGCTCCCCGGTCCCGGCAAGATCGCGCTCGATCAGGCCGGACGGCCGGCATGACGCGAAGCCGTTCGGTACAGCGCGGCGCCGACACCCCGGACCAGCTTCCCGGCATTCGCGTCCTTGAGCTGCCCCTCGGCATCGAATGCGTCGTGCGCTGCACTCAGCGCGAACGATTCGGGGATCACCAGCATCCCGAGCTTGTCCAGCACGGCCCGCATGCCCATCTGCGAGCGCAGTCCGCCGAGTTGCCCCGGGGAAGCCGACACGAGCGCCGCCACCTTTCCGCCAAGCAATGCCGCGCCGGCCGTTCCGTCTTCGCGCGGCCGGCTGATCCAGTCGATCGCGTTCTTCAACAATGCGCTGTAGCCGCCGTTGTACTCCGGTGTCGCGATGAGCACCGCGTCGTGCGCGGCCACCAGCGCCTGCAGCGCGCGAACCCGCGCCGGCACACCGATTTCGGCCTCCAGGTCGCCGTCGTAGATCGGCAGTTCGTAATCGGAGAGGCGTACCGGCGTCACCGTCGCGCCCGCGTCGGATGCACCGCTCGCAGCCACATTCAGCAGCTTCTGGTTCAGCGAGTCGCGGCGCGTACTGCCGCTGATTGCAAGAATCCTGATGCTCATCACACTCCTCGATATCAGTAGATCGGCGTTCCGATCGGTTGCGATCTGCCGGCGGCGGTCGGTACTCGATCTTGCCGCCCGGCAGGAAATACAGAATCAACGCCTGCTTCGTGACGGTTCAAGAACCGCCGGACGATCAAACTTTTCCATTCCGGTATGCGATATCGGGATACCAGGGTTGCAGGATCCGGAACACGGGCGTTCAGACCAAGCTGCAGCTTCGGCGCGTTTCCATGTCCCGCAACTCGGCTTCCTGAGCCGTCAGCTTGACCGATATCGCGTCGCGCAGCAGCTCGACCCAGGTGCCGATCTTCGCATCCAGATATTGCCGCGACGCGTAAAGCGCATGCAGTGTGACGGTCTGCAGCCGGTACTCGGGCAAGACTCGTATCAGCGAGCCGGCCCTCAACGCGGGTAGCGCGCTCGCGACCGGTAGCGCTCCGATTCCGATTCCGCTGCCCAATGCAGCCGACAGCGCCTCTGCGTTGTTGACGCGAAAAAACGTTTCGGTCATTGCAAACTCGGCGCGTCCGGCAGCCCCATCGAACGACCAGCTGTCGGGGGAAAAGAACGGCGTCACGACCTGCACGCACGCGTGCTTCCTCAGTTCATCGACGTCCCGCGGCACGGAATTGCGCTCCAGATAGGCCCGCGACGCGCAAAGCACGCTGTATGAGGTTCCCAGCCGATGAGCCACGAGCCCGGAATCCGGGAGGTTGCCGAGCGTCATCTGCACCGTGACGTCGTAGCCATCATTCAGCAGGTCGGGAATTTCCTGTCCGAGCGTCAGCTCGATCGACACGTCGGGATAACGCTCACGGTACAGTGCCGCGGCGGGCGCGACGTAGTACTGTCCGAGGCTGGGTGTCGCATGAATACGCAATCGTCCGATCGGACGTGCATGCGTGTCGGCGGCCTCGCGTTCCGCCGCATTGATATCGGCCAGAATGCCGCGACAGCGATCGAGATAGCGTGCGCCGGCCTCGGTCAACGCAATCCTGCGCGTCGTGCGATTCAGAAGTCGTGTGCGCAAGTGCGCTTCGAGATCCGACACCGACCGGGAAACGTAAGCGGTGGAGATCTCCATACGCCGCGCGGCAGCCGTATAGCTGCCACATTCCGCGACTCTGGCAAATATCCGCATGTTCTGTAGCGTATCCAAGCGCCCCTCGTCTTCGAAGTCGAACCACACTCAACACCGTCAAACCGTGCACCATGGCGAGGCGAACGGACAGGCCCGTCAAGAACACCGTTGCCCGACGTGCCAGCTTACCGCCGTGCAGCCGCGCCGCCATCATATGTGCGTATAGGTCTGGCGTCCCCAACGACGGCGGCCAGGCCAGCGCGCAAGCGCGCCCGATGCCGAGCGCCTCCGTCTTGCGCACCCGCTCGGCGACCGAACGGCACTGCATCTTCCGCATCGCCTGAACGCGATGAATCCGGGCCGCGATGTCCGCCATCGCCGTGTTGCCCGCGATCTGCTTGTTCATCATGCCTGCGGCGATCCGGTGCCGATCGAATTCGCGCGGCAATACAGCCTTCTGTCTACGGCAGATGGTTCGTGAAACGCCCGGCTCCGTTCAGAAAACCCACGCGGATCGATCAGTCCTCTTCGATCTCCTGCAACGCCGACGCCAGAATCATCGCGTCGGCGTTGAGCGGCTTCGGATGATCCGGGCGCGGCTGGTAGACGGCGTCGCCACGGTGGATCGGATGCCCGCTCACCGCACAGACGCCGTTCACTATGGCACGTGACGCCTGCCAGAGCTGGTCACCGTACGAGCAATGCGTCGAATCGCGCCATGCGATCGTCACGGTCGTTGCAGTAGGACGATCGACAAAGTTGACCAAGCCCGAGCGACGCACGACGCTCACCGGCCGCTGGTGCGCCACGTATCCGGACACGCACCCGCGCTGCGTCTCGCACAAAGGCGCCACCACGCGCGCATCGCTGCTCCCGCTCAATTGCGCAAGCAGACCGAGCGTCTGCGTCCACGGATCCACCGCCATCGCGCTCGTCGCGAAATCCATCGTCGTCCTCATTGCGTCAACACCTCCAATCGTCCCTGGGCACACGCCGCCAGAGGCGGCAGCGCTTGCCTTGCTACCGTCAGGCAACCACTGCGTGATGACGACCACACGGCTCGGTCGACTGGCATCGCCCGTCATCAAGCGGCGACACGGCATCCGGGCACATCGACATCGTGCGCACGGTCGGCACACGCGCTTCGCCGGCGAAGTCCCGGTCGGCGCCGCGAAAAAAGACCTCGCTGACGGCGAGGAACACCGGGATCCGTTCACTGATCGACATTTGCCTTCATCCTCGAGCGGTAAGGGGTTTCTCGGGCAAAGCGCCTGAGCGCCGCCGTGAAACGGGACTGCGAACGCAACCCGCGGCGCAGTGAAGACAAGGTATCGAAACCGGATGCACGGGGCTACTTGTACGAAGGGATGATCAGGGCAATCGATGGTTTGACCGGACCCTATCGACGTTGAATCACACACTGCCGTCACCCGCGCCCCGTATCGCTTACCGGAACGCAGCGGCCTGGTACGTCGACGACAGACGCGCCGACACGGCCCGGGGTATCGACGGGCGGATGCAGCACAGCTGCCCTCCCCGTCAGCCACCTGTCGTGGCGATCGGGTTCGGGGCGTTGCGCGGACCGATGCGATGCGAACCGCACCGCCGCCGCAGTGAGCGAAGCCGTCGCGGCAAGACCGATACGGCATCGCCCGATTTTGTATCGCACCGTATCCAGGGCCGCGCCCGAAACATCAGCATGCACGAAGCCCGGGTTGCGGAAACATCGCCGATACGTTGGCGGGTTCTACTGTCGACATGCGGAAGACATGCGACATACGACGCTGACTCGGATGTCCGACGGTCGATCCGATCACTTGACTTCAGGAGCCCTCAGATGAAAGCCACTCGAATCCTCGCTGCCGCCTTGCTTGCCATCGTTCCCGTCGTGTCCTTCGCCGATGCCGGACACAGCCTCACGCGCGCCGCCGTGCGCGCCGATCTCGTTCGGCTCGAGCAGGCCGGCTACAACCCGGCCCGCAGCGAACCGCGCTATCCGGACGACATCGCCGCCGCGCTGCAGATCGCACGCTCGGACCAGAACAGCCCGTCGAAATCCCAAGGCGACAATACCGCCGATGCGACTTCGCCCGACCGGCATCGCGACGCGACGCACGCGCGCACGGCATAACGGTCCGGGTTCTCCAACGAGGCTATTTGCACGCCTTCAGGATTCCTTTCCGTTGTCGCCGTTTGCAAGCGGCGCAGCGGCAATTGCAGGACTTCACGTCGGCCCAGGCAACAGGCGATGAACATACGAACGTATGTGGGCAGTGATTCGCACGAGTCTGCGGCGTGACGTGGTGGCTCCTGCGGGCCGATATCGGGAAACGCCTCTTTTGCACGCCATTGGATCAACCATGAAAATATTCGTCAGCTTCGACAGCGCCGGGG
Source organism: Burkholderia pyrrocinia (assembly GCF_001028665.1). NCBI lineage: Bacteria > Pseudomonadati > Pseudomonadota > Betaproteobacteria > Burkholderiales > Burkholderiaceae > Burkholderia > Burkholderia pyrrocinia. Next base: position 215,424 of record NZ_CP011505.1, on the reverse strand, counting down.
TGAAACTCGCCGGCCACCTCTACCTTCAGCCTGCCAAAGCCGGGATCCTGCGTCCTGCAATCGTCGTCGGCCACCCTGGCGCCGGCGTCAAGGAACAGGCTGCCGGTTTGTACGCGCAGCGTCTGGCCCAGCAAGGGTTCATCGCGCTTGCTTTCGACGCGGCCCACCAGGGCGAGAGCGAGGGCGAACCGCGCGGACTCGAAGATCCCGCCCACCGCATCGAGGACTTCAAGGCCGCCGTCTCATTCCTCGCGACACGGGACGACGTCGATCCGAATCGCATCGGTGCGCTGGGCATCTGCGCATCCGGCGGCTACGTCATTCCCGCCGCCGCCACCGACCGTCGCATCAAGGCGGTGGCGACGGTCAGCGCCGCGGACATCAACCTGCAGTTTCGCTTCGGCGCGGATGGTCATCAGGATCCCGCAATATTCCAACGCATGCTCGATGCCGCCGCAGCGGCTCGCATTGCCGAGGTCAACGGTGACGGCGTGGGCGTGTTTCAGATTTTCCCGACTGAAGAACTTGCACGGTCGGGCGACCTGCATCTGTTCGAAGGCTGGGAGTACTACTGCTCGCCGCGCGCGCATCACCCTCGCTCAGCCAGCTTCTTCACCTGGAACAGTGTCGATCGCATCGCACACTTCGACGCATTCCGGTTCATCGACCTGATCGCGCCGCGTCCGTTGCTGATGATCGTCGGCACCGAGGCCGTGACGTCATGGATGTCGACGGACGCCTTCGCCAATGCGCAGGAACCCAAGGAACTGTGCTGGGTTGAAGGCGCCACCCATGTCGCCCTGTACGACAAAGCGCCGTACGTCGATGCTGCCGTATCGAAGCTCGGCGACTTCTTCGGTGCGAAGCTGGGTGCGCCTGCTACGGCATCGGCCTAGCGCGCGGGGCGCAACGCGAGACCTGCCAGCGCCCCGACGATACACAGCGCGCCCACATAAATTTCCGGCGCCTGCGGATTCGATTTCAGCATCACCGACACGAACACCGGCGTAAGACCACCGAACACGGCATACGCGACGTTGTACGAGAACGAGATGCCCGAAAAGCGCACGATCGGCGGAAACGCGTTGACCATCGCAACCGGAATCGCCGCAACCGCACCGACGAAGAAGCCGGATACCGCGTAGAGCGGCAGCAGCAACGACGGATCCACGGCGAGTTGCCTGGCCATCAGGAAATACGATGCGCCGAGCAGCAGGCAGCCAACGAAGATCGTGCGGCCGGTGCCGATCCGCCCCGCCACCGAACCGGCGACGACGCATCCGATCGTCAGGCAGAACGTGGCTGCCGAATTCGCCTGTAGCGCGAGCGCGGGGTCGATATGAAAGCGCTTTGCGACGAGCGTCGGCGTCATCAGGATCACGACGACAATCGCCGCGGTCAGCGTCCACGTCAGGATCATCGATACGAGCACTGCCCGGCCATGATCGCGCAGCACGGCTTTCAACGGCACTTCGCCGGCCAGCAACCGGCTCTGCTTCATTTCGATGAACACGGGCGTTTCATTGAGCCAGCGTCGCAGAAACGCGGACAGGATTCCGAACAGGCCGCCGATGACAAACGGCATCCGCCACGCATAGGCACTGATTGCCGCAGGCGAATAGTGATGGTTGATCGCCGACGCGATCAGCGAGCCGAGCAGGATGCCGAACGTCAGGCCGCCCGTCAGCAGACCGCACGCATAGCCGACATGACGCGGCGGCACATGTTCGGAGACGAACACCCAGGCCCCCGGCACCTCGCCGCCCACCGCCGCACCTTGCACCACCCGGCACAGCAGGAGCAGCACGGGCGCAGCAACGCCAAGCGACGCATAGGTCGGCAGCAGCCCCATCATCAGCGTGGGCAGGGCCATCAGCATCACGCTCATCGTGAACATGCGCTTGCGACCGACGAGATCGCCGAAGTGCGCCATGATCACGCCGCCGAGCGGCCGCGCGAGATAGCCTGCCGCAAATACACCGAATGTCTGCACCTGGCGCAGCCAGTCGGGAATCGACGGCGGGAAGAACAGATGGCCGATCACCGCTGCAAAAAACACGTAAATCACGAAATCGTAAAACTCCAGTGCCCCGCCTAACGCGGCGAGTACCAGCGTTCGGTGATCACTGCCTGCCAGCGGACGATGCGGTACAACCGGAATCTGACGCGAGTCTATGGAATTCATCTGGAAGAGGTCTGGTTCAGGGACGGCGCGCCAACCCATTGACGTGCTACTCGCTCATAACACCTGACCGGTTCGTGTCATTCCATGGCGCGCCGATTGATCGACGTGGCTGACGTTGCGCATCGATGACGGCAAGCCCCTTCGGCCGCCGTCAGGCCGGAAAACACCGGCATCTTCGAAAGCACCAGCCGACGACCGAATTCAGTTGGCGCCAACTCGTTGAGAACCGAGCGACGCAGGCTCTCGCTGCAATCCCGGCGCCACGCCTAGACGATCGCTTTGGCTTCGCCCGGCGGGGCAATGTCGTCACGCTCGCCAATGACATCGCCCCATGCCGTCATGCGACGGCGAGCGGCAACGTCACTCTCGCTTCGAGGCCTCCGGTACTGCGGTTGTTCAACTGCAATTCCCCTTGCATCGCCTGCGTCAGACGGCGCGCGATCGCCAGCCCCAACCCCGATCCGGACGCGCGCGCCGCTGTCTGCGGCGCTCGATACCAGGGCGCGAACACCGCCTCCAGCTCCGCCGGCACGATGCCGGGCCCCGAATCCACCACGCTGAGCATCACGCGTCTTGCCTCGACCCGGACACACAGGCGGACGTCGCCGCCGTAACGCAGCGCATTGTCGATCAGATTGACGAGCACGCGGCGCAGCGCGTGCGGGCAGGTCACCAGCGGATGGCCCACCCGCCCGTCCAGGCCGACGGTCAGGCCCGCGTCGCGATAGGTGTCGACCAGCACGCCGAGCAACTCGTCCGCGTCGACGCGCCGCGGCGGCTCCGCCACGCTGCATTGAAGCCGCGCGCAGGCAAGGCTTGCTTCGACCAGTTCCCCCATCTCGGCAAGATCGCGCTCCATCGCGTCACGCAACGCGCCATCTTCCAGCATCCCGCTACGCAGCATCATCCGCGTCAACGGCGTGCGCAGATCATGCGCGTACGCGGCCAGTACATGCAGCAACTCTGTCACGCGTTCCGCGTGCTGGCGATGCGCGTCGTTGATCGCGCGTGTCAGCCTTGCGATCGAGGGCGCGCCGCGTTCGACCAGTGCGTCGGGCAGCGCGTCGACGCCATGATGCTCGATGGCCGCGGCGAGCTGCCGGATTCTCGCGTCCAGCCTCCGCGTACGCAGCCACAGCACCGCCGCTAGCGCAAACAGGATACCGGCCGCACTTGCAAGCAGCAGACCACCGCCGGCAACGGGAGGCAACGCGTTCGGCAGCATGGCGCGAGCATCATGCATGCGCTCCGCGACGAGCAGCACGCCAGCGGCGAGGACAAGACGGACGGGCCACACGATGAACTCGCGCACATACGGGAACCCTGCGCGGGCGACGTTGCGTATGCGACGCGCGATGCGGAATTCGGACAAGGCCCCGCACGATAAGGTAGGAAGGTTCGCCATCTTCGTTCTCCTGTCGCCGCCACGGCGGACGGTACAGGAAGAATGAAAACACGCAGACGGGGGCTCGCACCATCAAACGAGCGGCCATCCACCCCCTACGAAGGTTTAGGTTGCCGTGGCGGCAAACCGCGGCGGATCAGCCGTAGCCGAGCGCGCGGGCGAGCCACGTCTCGAGCTCCTGCGCGTCGATCGGCTTCTCGAGCAGACACAGCGCGGCGCTGGCCCGCACGCGCTCGCGCTCGCGGGCAGTGGCGAATGCCGTGACGAACATGGTCGGAATATTCAGGCCGCGTGCTTCGATCCGCTCCAGCACTTCGAGGCCATCCATCTCCGGCATCTGGATGTCGCAGATCAGGCAGCCTGTTCGCGACGCCACGTCGGAAGCCAGGAATGCCGGGCCCGACGCAAACTCGTGCGCCTCCCCGCCCAGCGAACGCACGAAGCTTTTCGCGGCGGCGCGCACGAACGGGTCGTCGTCGACAATCGATACGAGATCGGTGGCTGAGAGTGAGAAAGGCATCCCTGCTTATGGCGAGTGAACGGAACGGACCGTCCCGACTACGGCTACCCAAGTTGCCAGCATACCGCCACGCCGCCGCACCGTCACCATATCTACGTATGGGGTAGGCTTTCCCCGATGACGGTGCCGCCGCTAGCGTGCGGGCGGCCCGATTCCGAGCGCAGTCATCTTGCGCACCAGTTCCGCGACCGAGCGGCACTGCATCTTGCGCATCGCCTGACCGCGGTGGATCTTGGCCGTGATCTCCGCAATGCCCATGTTCCCCGCGACCTGCTTGTTCATCAGGCCCGCCGCGACGTGTTGCAGCACCTCGCATTCTCGCGGTGTCAGCGATTCCCAACACGCGCGCAGATCGAGCAGCGAGTGATCGGCCTCCAGCCGTTTCGCGTCGCGATCGAGCGCCGCGATCACCGCATCGATCATTTCCTGGTCGTGGAACGGCTTCGTCAGGAAATCCATCGCGCCTGCTTTCATTGCTTTCACCGTCATCGCGATATCGCCGTGCGCCGTGATGAAGATGATCGGCATCTGCGGACCGCCGTTCTCGACCAGCGACTTCTGGAACGCAATCCCGCTCTGCCCGCGCAGCCTCACGTCGAGCACGAGGCACGACGGTCCGGCGCCCTTCGGCGCCGCGAGAAATTCTTCAGTCGATGCAAATGCGCGAACGTCAAGGTCGATCGATCGCAGCAGGCCGATCAGCGCGGCACGAATCAACTCGTCGTCGTCGACGACGTAGACGACACGGCCGTTCCGATCCGCAGATGAAGGATTCGGGTAGGGCATTCTGGTTTCGGGCATCGAAGTATTCGCTGGTGAATTTGCAGGGATGGCCGCGTGGCGGCTCGAAGACATCGCGAAGGACCTGTCCGTCCGCCGCGCCGCGCGCCGGCGGACGGCCCGGTCAGGGATCGGCGCGCGGCAGCATGACGATCGCGCACGTACCGGCGCCGTCGCGGGTCGACAACGTCAACGTCCCGCCGTGTGCATCGACGATCGAATGCGAGATGGCGAGGCCCATGCCCATCCCGTTCTCCTTGGTCGTAAAGAGCGGTTCGAGCAGCCGGTCTGCAATCTCCGGCGCAATCCCGCTGCCGAGATCCTCCACGGTCACGCGTGCGCTGTCAACGCCGTCCGCTTCGCAAGCAAGCGACAGGCGACGCACCGTCTCGAGCTCCGCCATCGCTTCGGCGCCGTTCGTGAGCAGGTTGATCACGACCTGCTGGAGCTGGATCCGGTCGCCATGGACATAGACGGGGCTGTCCGGGCCGTGCAGCTCCAGCTCGACGTCGAGCGCGTCGAGTTGCCGTGCGACGAGCGTCGCGGCTTCCCGGACGGCCTCGTTGAGATCGACCGTCGTGAATTGCGGTGCGGCCTTGCGCGCCTTCGCGCGCAGTGCCTGGATGATGCTCTTGGCTCGCGCCGCCCCCCGGTTGATATGCACGAGCATTTCCCGCGCCTCGCCGACGTCCGGCGGCTCCCGGTTCAGCCAGCGCAACGCCGCGCTCGCCGACGTATCGACGGCCGCAATCGGCTGTCCGACTTCATGGACGATCGACGCGACGAGCTCGCCCATCGCTGTCAGGCGGCTGGCGCGCTCGAGGCTGGCAAGTGCGGCCCGCAGCTGTTCCTCGGCATGTGTGCGCTGACGGTTCTGCTCGACCAGTTCCTCGTAGAGCCGCGCATTCTCGAGTGCGAACGCGGCCTGCGACGCAATCACTTCCACCAGGGCGGCCTTCGCCGCGGTAAACATCCGCGCCGCCAGATTGTTTTCCAGGTACAGAACGCCGACGAGCGTCGCATAACGCATCAGCGGCACGCACATCACCGAACGGGGGCGCTTGCGCCGAACGTACGCATCCTGTGCGTGGACCGGCGACTCGGACGCATCGTCGATCACCGCGCCCTCCTGCGTACGCGCCACCGCCTGCACCAGAGACACGGGCAGCACGCTCGCCGTGAAAGGCTCGGCCGCCTGCGTCACGACGATCGTACCGTCGACCACGTCCGCGCGCGCCGGCACATGCCAGACGCCCTGACGCACCACCGCGAGCGCGCCGTGTTCGGCCCCGGCGCTTTCGAGCGTCGTGCGCAACAGCGTCTCCACGAGGCGCGCCGGCACGATGTCGCTCGCCAGCGCGTTCGAGATGCGCAGCACCGCCCGGACATCCAGCTCGTGCAAACGATTCCCGGCGGGCTCCCACGCTTGCGCATCGAATACATCGGCATGCGCTGCCTGCAGTTCCCGCACCTTGGCCAGCGCCCCCCACCGCTGCCAGGCGCCCTGCGCATGGCGCAAATAGGCTTGTGCAGCGATCTCGTCGCGGCCCGCATGGAATCGCGCCGCGCACTCGGACGCCAGCGCCTCGACCTGCGTAAAGCCATGCACGCGCGCGTGAGTCACGGCACGCGCATACGCTTGCGCGGCGTCCGGCGATCGACCGTGCACGCGCGCCTCCTCCGCGCGCACCAGTTCGCGTCGCGCGTCGAAATTCGCCGGGCAGGCTCGCGCCCAGACGTCGAGTTGCTCGACATGACGCTGCAGCGCAGCCTCCTGCGACGCGTCACGGCGCGGCAACGCGAGCAGGGCGAGTGCACCGTAGAACGGCAAATCGGCCCGCTCGGCAAACGAGCGCGCGGCATGCTCGCATGCTTCGGCGCGGCGGCGCGCCTCGAGCGCGTCCGGCAGATCGCCGAACAGCAGCGCCGCCTGCAATCGATAGACCCAGTAGGCGAGATCGACCAGCGTCGCCGGCCGGCCTTCGTCCGGCGGCGGCAGCCACGCGTCGCGATCGCCGGTCTCGCCTTCCTGCAACCGTCTCACCAGATTCTGCTGCGCGAGCAGCGCATCGATGACGAGCTGGAAATTCGCGTCGCGTGCGATGGCCAGCCCACGCGCCACGGTGTCGCGCACGTCGCCGAGAAACTCGCCGGCAAACAGCATCCCGGTTGCCTCGTTGCGCTTGCAATAGATCGCGAAGGTGTGGTCGCAGCACTCGACCGTGATCTCGAACGCCCGCGCGATATAGCCACGGGCCGAACGTGCCGGCAACACCCACGGCACCACGATCGTCCCGTACGCCATGTACACACGGCCGCGGTAACGATCGAGTCCGCGCTCGTCGACCAGGTGCAGCGCGAGCTCACCGAACGCCAGCGACGCGGCGTAATCGCCGTAGCGTGCACCGAAGATCTGGTTCATGCAGACGTATACGTCGGCGGAGGCGTCGGAATGGCCATGCTCGATCGCGAGATTGACCGCGCGCAGCAGAATCACGTCGACCAGATCCTGGTCCGAATACAGTGCCGGCGGGATGAGGTCGACAAAGATGTCGACGATCGCCCGCTGCAGCGGATCGGCGATGATCGGCAGATCGCGCAGCGCTTCGATCCCGTGCCGGTCCAGCCAGCCGCGCAGGCGAACGTATTCGCGATGCACGTCCGCGCTGCCGGGATGGGGCGGGATATCGATGCCCGCCCGCTTCAGGAAGGCGAGCCCGACGCCGAGCGCAAGGTCGAAGCGGCCCAGCGCCGTGTACAACGCCGCGCGCAGGCGCGTGAGCTCGGCGCCGAACGTACCGTCCCCGGCCACGACCTCCAGTTCGGCAAGGCGCGCTTCGGCGGCTTCGAGCGCACCCGTCATGAACTCGGCCTCGCCGCACAGCATGCGCGCCCTCAGTCCATCCTCGCTGGTGTTCCGTGCGCCGAGGAAATCGAGTGCCGCGCGAAAAAAGCCGAGCGCGGCATGATGCGCGGTTGCCGCCCTGGCCTGCCGCCCGGCATCCAGGTTCACGCGCGCGAACGCGCGGCGTTCCGCGGGTGCATCGATGACCGTGCTTGCCAGATTCGCTTGTGCCGCCAGCACAAAGGCGTCGGCGCAGGCGTCTTCGCCCGCGAGCAAGCGGCAGGCAATCGCATGATGCAGCGGCGCCCGTTCGCCCTCCGGGATCGACGCGTAAGCGGCCTCGCGAATGCGGTCGTGCCGGAACGTCCAGTCGTCGCCGTCGCGCTGGAGGCTGCCTGCGTCGAGCGCGGCCTGCAGACACTGCGTCGCGTCGCCCTCGGTCAGGCCAGCGGCCACGGCCAGCAGGCGCGTCGATGCGCGCTGGCCGATGCAGGCCAGCAGACGCAACATGAATTGCGCGGCGTCCGGCAGCAGCTCGAACTGGCGCGTCAACATCGCGGCGACGTCATCGCTCCCGCGATGCGCGGCAATGCGCGCGATGTTCCAGCGCCAAAGGCCGGCGCCCGCATCGTAATCGAGCATGCCTTCATCGGCCAGCAGACGCAGCAGACGATGCACGAAGAACGGATTGCGGCCGGTTCTCCGTCCGATCACGTCGGACAACGGGCGAAGTGCTTCGGTATCGTGATGCAGCGCCCGGGCAATCAGCTCGGTCGTCGCGCGCTCGTTCAGCGGCCCCAGTTCCATCGTCAACGCGTCGGGAATGCCGGCCATCGTGCCGACCCGCAACGGGTGCCCCGCATCGACCTCGTTCCCGCGATAGGCGCCGACCAGCAGCAACGCCGTCTCGCGGTGCTGGACCAGCAGACACTCCAGTACCTGCAGCGTGCCGGCATCGGCCCATTGCAGATCGTCGAGCAGCAGCACGAGCGGGCGCTCCGGTGCCGCAAAGCAGGCGATCAGCCGGGCAAGCGCCTGCAACACGCGGGCCCGCTCCAGCGCGGGAGCCAGGTCGGCTTGTTCCGGCATGGCCGCTTGCGGGCCAAGCACGGCTGCGAGCGCAGGCAGGAACCTCGTCAGCGTGCGCCCGACAGGCGCCACCGCCATCCCGATGCGGGCGCGCCAGATTTCGAATTCGTCGTCCACGCAACCGAGCACGAACTGCAGCAGCGACCCCAGTGCCTGCGAAAGCATGGCATAGGGCGTTCCGCGGCTCCCCTCCTCGCCCTTGCTGATGGCCACGAGTGGCGCGCCGCTTTGCCGGATTCGCACCACGGCCTCCAGAAGCAATGTCGACTTGCCTATTCCGGAGTTGCCGGAGATCCACGCCACGCGCGCCTCGCCCCCGGCGGCGACGACACGGTACTGCGCGAGCAACGCGTCGAGCTCCTCTTCCCGGCCCACCACATGAGCAGTCTGCTGCAAACGTTGCAGCGCTGCCTGCCCGTCGGGCACGAACATCGGGATGCGACCGTCGCGGCAATAGCACTGTTCGCATCGCCGCAGATCGGCGACGAGCGCCGTGGCGGTGCCGTAGCGTTGGTCCGGGGCTTTCTCGAGCAACTTCATGACGATCCGCGAGATCTGCTCGGGTACGTGCCGCGCACGCTCGTGAGGCGCCCGCGCAGAATGCGTGGCGTGCGCATGCACGAGTGCGGCGGCATCGGTCGCGTCGAACGGCGGCACACCGACCAGCCGCTCATAGAGAATGCACCCGAGCGAGTAGAGGTCGGCCCGTGCGTCGACACATGTGTTCATGCGCGCGCCGAATTCGGGCGCCATGTAGACGAAATTCGTGTCGCCCCAATCGAGCTCCGCATCGCGCAACGGGTCGATCACACCGGGGCAGTCGGCAAGGTCAAAGCCCGTCAGGAACGCACGGCCGTCGCCGTCCACCAGGAAGCGATGCGGCGCGAGTGCGCGATGCACGACACCGGCCGCATGCATCGCGCCTACCGTCGTCGCGAGCGCAATCGCGAGCCGCAGAAACGCGGCCGGCCCTTCCTGCGGTACGCCGGCAACCGACAGCGGCTCCCCACCCGGATCGGCCAGTACCAGCACGGCCCCGCCGCCGTGCGACACGATCGCTTGCGGAACAGCGGACCAGCCATCGCGCAGCACTGCGCGCAACACGTATTCGCGTTGCATCGCCGCGACGGCCGACGGTGCCGCCGCACCGCGCCCGGCGATCAGGACGGACGGCGCATTGTCGTCGATCGCGCGTTGCAGCCGCGGCGGGCCGGGGCAAAGCTCAATCAAGCGTCGTGTCGAAAGTTCGATCATGCAGATGCAGTAAGGAAACGGTGGCGGGCATGAACCCGGACGCCGCTGGCACGGCGGCGCGGCACGCGACATGTCGGTACCTGTGCGCAGGCTCGGAGCGGGATACCCGGTCGTATCCGTTCGGTCGGACACGCAGCCGCAGCGCATGCCACGGCCGGTACCCGTCGTCGACTCCCCTCGGTCGTTGCCGCCCCCACCGATCGCAACGACCTTCTGCCGGCACCACTGTAAACACGCGAGCCGTCAGATTATTCCAGCCCGGAATCGCCAACGCAACAACGGGCCCCGGGGCGGCACAACCCGGCATCACGAGCCCCCGGCGCCCGGCCCCGACAGTCGAGCCCACCCGTTCGGATCGGGCCGCTTCCGGCGGTACATCGTACGAATCGACTGTCGTCCGTTTCATCGCTTCGGCGATATGTACAGCTGTTGTCGTCGCATCGGAACCGGCGTGAAAACGGACCGGGATTTCGCCGACGGAGACGTTCCTTCTCCCGTGCGCGACGCCTGTCACGCCAAACGGAAAACGAGCGTTGCGCTGATCCTTCTCGGACGCCCGGCAGCACCACGCGGGCAGCACGACCGGCCGGTGGCGCGCGGGCCATCGAAGCCGGCTCGCACCCCGCGACGATGGGCGATTGCGTATCCGAATGTATCCCGCCGATGGATGGATACACGACATTGCAAAATGCCGCGCCCCGGACACATGCGAGATACCTTCCCGGCGCCCAATACACACACGACGGAATCTGGCGACAAACCTTCACGCGGCTGGCTCATGCGCGCTCCCGACTTCATCAGATGCCGTGCGTACTTTCCGATCGCTCTATTTTAAGGATTCCGACATGAATACGTTGAAGATCACCTTCGCGCTCGCCGCGATCGCGATGACGGCCTCGGCTTATGCGGCAACCCCCGCGGATTCGGTCACGGGAAATCACGATGCCCAGGTCACGAATCAGTGGGCGCCGGTCGCCATGGTGCCGATGGCAAAGACGCGTACGGAAGTACGCCAGGAACTCGAGCGGGCGCGGCAGAGCGGCGAGCTCGACGCACTGAGGAAGCTGTATTCCGGACATTGAACACCGGCCTCCTTGTCAGGCCCGGCACTGGCGGGGCAATGTCGGCACGCCCGCGGCGCCCGGACCGCCACTGCACCCTGCCCCGGTCCCATTCCAATGTTCAATCTTTTCAATCCGCACGGCCGCCTGACGGATGCGTGATTCGATTGCAGCGCGGCCGGCCGTCCGGCGAATCGTCTGGCCTGGATTCCATCCAGACGTTCGCCGTGTCGCGCCCGCGTGCCGATTCCCCGCATCCTGCGCAACCTGCTGCCCACGTCATTGGCCGTTTGCTCTCGATCGACGCAAACCGGTCACCCGACAGCGACCCGCCCCATCGGTATTCGAGCCTGCCGCGCCGATGCGTTGCCATCAGCGATCCATCCCGCCGCACGAACGCCTGCATCCCGCAATCGTGCCCGTCGATGACGGGAACCGCTGTCGAGTCACGACGCTGCGATTGCAAGCCGTCGCCCGTATAGCGCCGTCAATTGTCTCTCTATGTATCCGGCCCCGTCGCAGGTACATGGCGTTGCATTCATCCCGTCTGACGAAATAAGCCCGATACGTTGCGACGTTCCAATACGTCGGTACAGACGTCGCACGGTTGGCTGGATCGCAACGAACCACGCCATCGGCCCAACCGCCGCATCTGGACATTCTTTCCCAAGGGATCCATTCCGCGCGTACTGCAGGTCGACGCATCGCGCGATGTGCAGCCGGGATCCCGTGCCGGACTCGAGTAGCCCATGAAGCAAACCGAACTTTCAATGATGCTTCCCGACATGCTGCCACGCCTGCGGTCGTTCGCCATGCGCATAACCGGGAATCGGCACGATGCAGAAGAACTCGTTCAGCGCGCCTGCGTTCGCGCGCTCGAGCGGGCCCATCAACTGCGCTCCGATACGTCGCCCCTGAGCTGGGTCTTCTCGATCATCCATTCGATATGGCTCAATGAATTGCGCCAACGCAATCATCGCGACCGCCTGCTGCTCGACTGGAACGATGCGTTGATGGAAACGGTCGCCGATCCGCGCGCCACGTCCGAAACCGGCCTGGCCGTCCGGCAGATCATCGATGCCGTGGCGCGGTTGCCGGAACCCCAGCGCATCGCGTTGCTGCTCGTCAGCATCGACGGGTTCAGCTATCAGGAAGCAGCCGATACGCTCGACATCCCCGTCGGCACCATCATGAGCCGGATATCCCGCGCGCGCAAAGCGATTCGCACGGCGTTCGACGAGCCCGGCGAATCACGCATGCCGGCGGAAAATTTCGTCGACACCGAAACCTGCGGCTGACGTCCGAATGACGCTGGAATAAACGGGATGCGTCGCGTGTTCAGTGTAGGCAATCGCATCCGCTGCGGCGGAAGTATCCGGGCACGCGCCACGCATGCCGGCGCGCGCCACGGACGAGTCTATTCCCACAACCAACGCGAAACACATGTCATCGCTTTCCAGAATGTTACTCGTCTATGACGGGACCGACGAGGCAAAGGCCGCGCTCGCGCGGTGTGCAGCGCTGTCGCGGGCATTGTCGGCCGAGGTCGACGTCGTGGCCGTTGTCGACCCCGTGACCGCGAATGCACAGGCGGCCGGAATGCTCGGCGATCTCGCCCACCACCGCATCGAGGAATTCGCGCGTCACGAACTTCAACGGGCGATCGGCACACTGGCGGACGACGGTATCGCGGCGCGCGGCTACGTGCGGTTCGGACGCCCGGCCGACGCCATCGCGGCACATGCGATGACAACCCGTCCGGACCTGGTCGTCGTCGGACATTGCGCCCGCATCGGGTTCGCGCGCTGGTGGCGCGAGCGTCCCGTTCACTTCGATCTGGCCGAGCGCCTGCACGGTGCGGCATTGATCGTCGTGACGGTCCCGTCGCGTTAGGCCCGGCTCACGCCACGCCCGCGGATGCGCGGCCGATTCATCCGTACCGCTAGATCGTGTCGGGTGCAGACGCGCCGCTGCATGGTTGAACGGTCGCGGCAAGAATCATTCGCTGACGGTTGGAGGGCAGGCAGATATCGCTCGCACGCGGACGAAACACGGGATCGCCGCGCCGTATTGCGCGCCCCGTCAGCGCGCAGACCGACGGGACGCGCGCGCGGCTCCTGCACCAGATTTGCTCGGTATAGCGCCCTGAACACGAGTCGCTCCATGACACGCTGATCTGGGATAGCGAAAGGCATTCCGTCACCGCTATGCTGGAAAGCGGTTCGGCCCGCGCGGGCACATCGGGTTCGTCGCATTGACGCAAACCGAAGCGTCGCGCCTTGTATCGCGCGCGCTGCGCTCGCAAGCAGACATCGCGTTGTTCCAGCGAAGGATCGAGGACATTGATCAAAGTGCGAACCACGATGTCCGCTTCAGGCAGTGTCGCCATCGCCACTTCTCCCAGCCAATCGGATCGGTCATGTGAAAGCGAACGCACGCTGGTCACCGATACCATGCCATCCGGCCCGGCAGTGCGCCCGCCCGTCGCTCAGGCTCCGCCTTGCGGTCGCAGCGTGATCCGGCTGGTCACCGACGTCACGCCGCGAGCCTTCCTGGCTGCCTCGACCGCCAGATGGTCCTGGTCTTCGCTTTCCACCTGGCCGGCCAGCGTCACCCGCCCTGTCGAAGCGTTGCCGAAAACCGTGATCGGCTTCCCTTCCAGTCCTTTGGTGCGAGCCAGCACTTTCTGAACCGAGCGCGAGAATGTGCGATTGGCGGCGCGCACGGCCTTTTTCGTCGTGCCGGTCGCCGTGGTCGACGTGGTCGACGTCGCCGCGACATCCGCGCCCGCCGTATCGGGCCGTTCATCAGCAAATGCCTGCAGTTGCAAGCAGGTAGTCAGGACGACGACCAGGCCGCCGCTTGCAACGATTTGTCGGAGTTTCATGATGGGTTCCTTGGATTTCGGGTATCGAGAAGCACGCACGTTCCGGTCGTCTGCATCGTCACGACGCACACGCATCACATTTCCGCCACATCACGAATCCGGCTCGACGACCTGTCGCTCGAGCCGGCGTCAATGCGATTCGTGTACCGGTGGGACGAGCATAAGGCGCCGTGTCGACCCGATCCATTGAACCTGCAGCTAGCCGGATGACGCGTCAGGATAAGTCGCCCCATACGTTTGTATAGGCACCCGGTCCATTACCGAATGCGCATGCCATCTCGCACCACCCGCCGACCGCTCGGCGATTCACTTCGCTCGCCGTGGAACCCGCGCGCGTCACGTCGAAACAAGCGGAAGCGTCACCGTTGCCCGAGTACCGCCCTCCAGACGAGGCATCAGCGCCAGTTGACCGTGGTGCGCATCCACGATGGACTTGCAGATGGACAGCCCCATGCCCATGCCATGGGGCTTGGTCGTGAACAGCGGTTCGAAGATGCGCTCCGCCAGCTGCGGATCGAGGCCGTCGCCGCGATCGTCGACGCGAATGCGCAAGCGGTCGGGAGCGGATTCGCATGCCAGTACGAGCACCCGCTGATCCTCTGGAGTGCCAAGCATGGCTTCCGCGCCGTTCATCAGCAGGCTGATGATGGCCTGCTGCAGCTGCACGCGTTCGCCGCGCATCGGCATCGGGGACGAGAACCCTTCGACGCGCAAGCTCACCTTCATCGCGTCCAGCGTGCTTTCCACGATTTCGGCTGCCTCGCGGAGCGCATCGGCGAGATCGAACACGGTGAAGACGGGCGCTGCGTGCCGCGCCCTCGCGCGCAGCGCGCTGATGATGGTCCGCGCCCGCACCGCGCATGCACAGATGTGGGCGAGCATCTCGCGGGCGGCATCGATATTCGGGGCACTGCGGTCGAGCCACTTCAGTCCCGCGCGCGCGGACGTGTCGATTGCCGTGACGGGTTGGGCGACTTCATGCACGATCGACGCCGCCAGTTCCCCGTAGGCTTTCAGCCGGTCGACGCGATCCATCTCGGAGAGCGTGTCGTGCATCCTTGCTTCGGTGCTGCTCAGGCGTGCGTGCAGCGCGGCAAGCTCGTCGCGAAGACGCATGTTCTCCAGCGCGAACCCGGCATGCAGTGCAACGATCTCGATCAACGCGGTGTTCGCCGGCGTGAAGATGCCGGGTACGTCGCCGTGTTCCAGATACAGCGCGCCGGTCAATGCGCCGTTGCACCGGATCGGCACGCAGATCACGGCGCGCGGCTTGCGACGACGCACATAGTCGTCCATGCGCCACTGATCGGCGGCACGGGCGTCGTTCAGCACCAGTCCGTTGCGCAGATGGACGGCAGCCGCCAGGATGGAGACCGGAAGCCGGTCGATCGGCAGCCGTTCCTCGTCGCCGTTCGGCGCACCCGATGCCGTCGCCTCGGCGGCCCCCTCCCAGCCGCCGTCGCGCATGACCGCAATCAGCCCCCAGGTCGCCGTCGCGCCCTGCATCGCGGCCTCGAGCAATTTTCCGATGCGCGCGGCGGGCGCGAGCTCGTTCGCCATCGCCTGGGAAACGTGTCGCAACGCGAGCATGTCCAGATCGAGCAGCGATTGAGACGCACGTCCCGCGAAGACCGGGGTCATTCCAGGATCGCTCGCGTCGGACGGCGATTTCCAGATGCTCCGCGCAGCGAAAGCGCTGCAGGGATCGTCGAGTTCGTTGTTCATTCGTCTATCTCCTGCTTACCGGACATCGGCCCCAGACACCCTGGAATCAGCGTTTCATGTAGTGAGTACTCCACAAACGAATGGTAGCAGCACTTTCCGGAAATAAAAACTGAAAGTGACGAAGGATTCATTCGAACGCGTGACTGGACGGCGGAGAAAATCAAAAATAACTCATTGAATCTACGACAATTTTATGTCTTGTTGCAGTCACGCGAAGAGTTCCGTAGAATCCGGAGTTCATGTAGCGTTCCCTGTACGAAAGTCGAGGAAGCCCGCTATTGGAAGTTTTTTCAGGCGGCAAAGGCCAGGTTGTCGGCCGCCATAGGAGCAGTATGGCCCAGGCAGCAAAAAGCAAGGCTGTGCGCGGAACCGGTGTCCGGGAAGCAGCGGCACAGGAAACCCGCGACAAGATCCTTCGTGCGGCGACCAAGGTCTTCGCGCGCTACGGCTACGAAGGCGGCAGCGTGGAGCGGATTTCCCGGCTGGCGAAGTCGTACGACCGGATGATCTATTACTACTACGGGAGCAAGGAGGGCCTGTTCGTCGCGGTGCTCGAAGGCATCTATCGGCGGATGGACGAGTCGGAACTCAAGATGACGCCCGATCCTGCGGTTCCCGTGGAAGCGCTCAAATCCGTGATTCGCTTCAAGCTGGACTATTATTGGCGCAATCCCGATTTCATCACGCTGCTCAACACGGAGAACCTGCACAAGGGCAAGCACGTGTCCAAGCTGGAGCGTCGGGGCGAATACTCGTCGCATGCGGTGCAGATCATCGCGAAGATTCTCGCCAACGGCGTCGAACAAGGCCTGTTTCGTGACGACCTGAATGCGCGCGACGTGTTCCTGCTGATCATCTCGACGGCGTATTTCTATACGTCGAACCGCTACACGTTGTCCGTGTTCCTCGGGGAGGAGCTGAGTGCGCCGGAATCCTTGCGTCATTGGGAGACGTTCGTGATCGACAGCGTGCTGCGGGTTGTTCGCAAGGATGCATCGGCCGGCGATTGAGCGCGTGCCGGTGCCAATGTCGACCATCGTAACCATGAAGATGCACGCCCCCTTGCGATGAACTATCTCCGCGCCCACACCATCGACGAAGTGCTCGGCCGGCTTGCGGAGCATCCGCGGCCGCGCATCGTCTGCGGAGCAACCGATGCCTTTGCGGATATCGGGCTGGTGCCCGCCAGGTCGGCATGGGTGGATATCAGCCGCATCGACTCGTTGCGCGGCATCGAGCAGCGCGACGGCGTCGCCCGTATCGGCGCTGCGTGCACCTGGGAAGCCATCGCCCGGACCGCCTGGTTGCCGGTGGCGCTCACGGAAGCGGCCGCTGCCGTCGGGCCCCGGCAAATTCGCGTCCAGGGCAGCATCGGCGGGAACGTGTGCCATGCCTCGCCGGTCGCGGACGGCATTCCGCCGCTGCTGGCACTCGACGCTCGCGTCGAGCTGGCGAGCACGCGGGGCGTGCGCCGTTTGCCATTGGCCGAGTTCTTGCCGGGCAGCCGCCGGACCGCGCTGCACGCGGACGAACTGCTGGTTGCCATCCTGTTTGCGCTACCGCGCGCGCAAGATCGGACCTCGTTCGTCAAATGCACGAATCGCGACGGCGCAGCGATCGCCGTCGTTTCGGCCGCCGCGCATCTGCGCGTGTCCGCCGGCGGTACGGTAGAGGCTGCCGCCGTTGCCGTCGGCGGCGCATCCGACGTTGCGCGGCGGATACCGGTGCTCGAGGCGGCGCTGTCGGGCCGGCGGTGCGCCGATCTGGCCGGCGTGATCGAAGCGGCGTCGCTCGCGGAGCTGTCCCCGCTCGACGACTGCCGGGCGACGGCATCGCATCGCATTCATCTCGCGCGGCTGGCTGTGGCGCGCGCATTCAGAGGCTGCATCGAGGAGAACGCACGTGGCGCATCCACTGCTTGACGAGCTTGCCGACGTTCGCGAAACCACTGCAAGCGGCAGCGCGCCGGTTTCGCCGCCACTCGACTGGTTCGAACTCAACGGCACGCGGCTGCACCTGCCGGCGGACCAGTCGCAGCGGCTGGTCGACTACCTGCGCGCGGACTTGCGGCAGTTCGGGACCAAGGAGGGTTGCCGCCAGGGCGACTGCGGAAGCTGCACCGTGATCGTCGATGGCGATGCGCGTTATGCCTGCCTGATTCCGTTGGGGCAGGTCGCGGGGCGCCGCGTCGTCACCGTCGAAGGGCTGGCCGACGGCACCCGCTGCGGCAGCCGCCTGCAGCAGTCCTTCCTCGCGCATCAGGCGGTGCAATGCGGATTTTGCACGCCGGGCATGCTGACGGCAGCAGCGGCGGCCATCGACGCCGACCGCGTGACCGACCGCGCCAGTGCGCAGGCCGCCATCGATGGCGTGCTGTGCCGATGCACGGGCTACCAGAAGATCGTCGACGCGGTGACCGAGGTCGGGTGCGGCGCCGCCGCGCGGCGCTGTACGGTAGCCCCGTCCGACGGGCCGTCCGTCGGCGTACCGCTGACGCGCCTCGACGGGCCCGAAAAGGTCGATGGCAGCCAGCATTTCGGCGCTGACGACTACCCCGCCGACAGCCTGTTCCTGCGCGCGGTCCGTTGCCCGCATCACCGCGCTCGCTTCGCGTTCGGCGACCTCGACGCATTTGTCGCAGCCCATCCGGGCGTGCATCGTGTGTTGACCCACGTCGACGTGCCCGGCATGAATCTGCACGGCGTCACGACACCGTACGCCGACCAGCCCGTGCTTCCGGAAACGGAGACGCGACACCATCTCGAGGCGGTTGCGCTGGTGGTCGGCGAGCGCGACGCACTCGCGGCGCTCGACCTGAGCCGCTTTCCCGTCACATGGGAACCGCAGACACCGGTGCTCGCGATCGCCGACGCCGTGCTGGACGACAGTCCGCAACTGCACGCCGATCGTCCCGGCAACGTGCTGATCGAGGGGCTCGTGCGCCGCGGCGACGCGGAACGCGCGATGCTGGGCGCTCCTTACGTCGTGAGCGCAACGTTCGAATCCAGTTTCGTCGAGCATGCGTACCTCGAGCCCGAGGCCGGCTGGGCGCGACGCGTGGGCGACACCATCGAAATCCATTCGTCCACGCAGGCGCCCCATCCGCATCGCGGCGATCTCGCCCGCATTCTCGCCGTCCCGCCGGAGCAGGTGCGCGTCGTGGCAACCGCGGTCGGCGGCGGCTTCGGCGGCAAGCTCGACATGACGGTCCAGCCGTTGCTCGCGATCGCAGCCTGGCATCTCGACAGGCCCGTTGCGATGGTGTTGTCGCGCGAGGAATCGATGGCCACGTCGACCAAGCGCCATCCCGGCCGAATGACGTCCAGCATGGCCGCCGATGCCGATGGCCGACTGTGTGCCGTGACGTTCGACGGCGACTTCAATACCGGCGCGTTCGCTTCCTGGGGCACCGCCGTCGCCAATCGCGTCCCGGTGCATGCCGGCGGCCCGTACGTGATTCCCCACTACACGGCGCACTCACGTGCGATTCATACGCACGTCACGCCCGCGGGCGCGTTCCGCGGCTTTGGCGTACCGCAAACGACGATGTCGCAGGAGCAACTCGTCGACGAGCTGGCGCTCAAGGCGGGCATCGATCCGCTCGAGTTTCGTGCGCTGAACGCGCTGCGGCCGGGCGACCTGCTGCCGACCGGGCAAGTCCTGGACGATAGCGTGGGCCTCGTCGCGTGCCTCGATGCGCTGCGGCCGGCATGGCGCGAAGCGCAAGCCCGCGTCGCCGCGCTGAATAGCGCGTCGCCCGGCCATCTTCGCCATGGCGTCGGCCTGGCCGCGTTCTTCTATGGTTGCGGCAACACCGCCCTGCCGAATCCGTCGACGGTCCGCTTCGGGATTCGACCCGACGGCACGATCGTGTTGCACCAGGGTGCAGTGGACGCCGGTCAGGGCTCGAACACGGTCATTCCGCAAATCGCGGCCGATGCGCTGGGCGTACCGGTCGATTGCCTGCGGATCGTCGGTCCGGACACCGCGCTGACGCCGGATTGCGGCCGTACTTCGGCGTCGCGCCAGACCATGGTCACCGGTCGGGCTGCCTTTCTCGCCGGCACGACGCTGCGCCACCGGCTGCTCGCCCTGGCAGGCGCGGCGCCCGATGCACGGATTTCGTCCGATCCGCGCGGGATCGTCGTCGACGGCGCGGCACTGGATCTCCGCGCCCTGCCCGTCGATGCGCACGGCTACGTCGTCGCAGCAGAGGAAAGCTTCGATCCGCCGACGACGTCGCTCGATGCGGCGGGGCAAGGCATCGCTTACGCCGCCTACGCGTTTGGCGCGCAGATTGCGGAAGTCGTGGTGGACTGCGAGAGCGGGCGCGTTCGGGTGCTCAAGGTCGTGGCCGCACACGACGTCGGCAGAGCGGTCAATCCGACGCTGCTCGAAGGGCAGATCGAAGGCGCGGTGGCCCAAGGCGTCGGCATGGCGCTGATGGAGAAGTATCACCCCGGGCAATACAACAATCTGCATGACTACATGATTCCGACCGTGCATGACATGCCGGAAGTGCAGTCGATTTTCGTCGAAGCACCGACGACCGTCGGCCCCTACGGAGCAAAAGGCATCGGCGAGCCGGCGCTGGTCCCGACGGCCGCGGCCATCCTGAATGCCGTCCATGACGCGATCGGCGTGCGAATCCGCGAAGCCCCCGCGTCGCCGGATGTCGTCCGTCGGGCGCTGGCGACCCGACGCGCGCCCGCGGGGCTTTGACAAGGCCGCTTCTACTCCCGGACAGAACAATGACGTCAACGAGAAATGTCGAGCACGTGTCGCAACCCGCGGTATCCCGCCCGTCCTGGTATGCGGAACTCGGTCCTGCGGGAAGGCGCACGTTCAACGCGTCGTTCGCCGGCTGGGTGACCGATGCGTTCGATTTCATGGTGTTCAGCTTCGTTCTGGCTTCGCTGATCGACCTGTGGGGACTCGATCGCGGCAAGGCCGGCCTGCTGGGCACCGTGACGCTGATTTTCTCGTCGATCGGCGGATGGATTGCCGGCATCCTGGCGGATCGATACGGACGGGTCAAGGTCCTGCAAGGGACCATCCTGTGGTTCTCGGTCTGTACGCTCGCGATCGGCTTCGCGCAGAATTTCGAGCAGATCTTCGTCCTGCGCGCGTTGCAAGGGCTCGGCTTCGGCGGCGAATGGGCCGTCGGCGCCGTGCTGATCGGCGAGATCGTCTCGCCCGCCCATCGCGGCAAGGTGGTCGGCCTGGTGCAGAGCGGCTGGGCCGTCGGGTGGGGTATCGCGGCAATTCTCTACAGCATCGCGTTTTCCGTGCTGCCCGAGTCGCTCGCCTGGCGCAGCCTGTTCTGGGTTGGGATCCTGCCCGCGTTGCTCGTCCTGTACGTCCGCAGGCACGTGCCCGAACCCGACGTGTTCGCGCAGGCGAACGCCACCCGGAAACAAGGCGCCGGCCAGCCCTCGGCATGGATCATCTTCTCCCGTCCGCAGGTGCGCCGCACGGTACTGGCCGCACTGCTCTGCACCGGCATCCAGGGCGGTTTCTATGCGATGTCCATCTGGCTGCCGACCTTCCTCAAGGTCGAGCGACATCTGTCCGTGCTCGACACCGGCGCTTATCTGTTCGTGATCATCGTGGGGTCGTTTTGCGGCTACGTCGTCGGTGCGTACCTTTCCGACTATTGGGGGCGGCGGCGCAACTTCATGCTGTTTTCGGCACTGTCGCTCGTATCGGTATGCCTGTACCTGACGCTTCCGCTGTCCAACGCGCAGATGCTCTGGCTCGGGTTTCCGCTGGGCTTTTCGTCGTGCGGCATCTTCAGCGGGGTCGGCGCGTACCTGACGGAATTGTTTCCGTCGGGCTTCCGCGCGAATGCACAGAGCTTTACCTATAACTTCGGCCGCGGAATCGGCGCCCTGTTTCCGAGCCTGGTCGGGATGTTGAGCCACTCGATCGGGCTGGCGATGGCCATCGCGATCTTTTCAGGGGCGGCCTATGGCGTGGTGCTGCTGGCGGTTCTCCTGTTGCCGGAGACCAAAGCCCAGTCGCTTTGAATGTTCATCGTCGAATGTGCGCGCCCGTCTGTCACCGGGCGACGTACACTTGCCACTCCTCGCCGGCGGCAAAGCCCATCGACTCATACACGTGGCGCCCCGCCGGTGTGCAATGCAGAAACGCGGTATGCGCACCTTCGGCGATAGCGGCGTTCAATACCGCCTGGGTCGCCGCTCGCGCGTAGCCACGTCGCCGATACGCGGGAACGGTCGCCACATTGAATACCCCCACCTGGCCGTTGCGCAGGATACCGAACGATGTCGCAACCGGAATGCCGGCGCATTCCACCAGGAAGCCCATCATCCCGTCCGACTCCAGCACCGCCGGCGCGCTCAGCCGTCGAAACACCGGCTCCGGCGCTTCGTAGCCCGCGGCAAGCGTGCTGTTGTACCGTTCGCTGTCCGCTGCCGACACACGCCGCACGACCACCCGGCCATCGCCGGCCGCCGGTGCTTCGGCGCCGTCCAGCCGCTTCGTCAAGAACGGCAGCGCGACACAATGCGTCAGACCGTATTCGCCCGCAATTTGTCGAATTGCCGCAGCTTGCGTGCCGGCAGCGCGTGTCTGGATACTCCACGGCAACTCGCAATCCCTGAACGATTCGGCAAAGCCCCTGATCTCCTCGACGTCGGGCTCGCGCGTCATGCCGATCACTGCATTGAGCACGGGCACGGGCGCGCCACTGTAGATCGACTTCGTTCCGTGCACGCCCGTTGCCACGGAACCGACGTCCTGCAAGCGGCAAAACGCATCGATCGATTCGTGCCACGCGGCGACGGAAGCATCCGGCATATCGGTAGATGAGCGCATTTCGTTCCTGGAACAGCGTCGATGGCTGATCTATCGACAACACGCGCATGACGGATTTATTCCACGCCCCGCGTCGCAGCGCGCGGCGCCGCATCGGAGATTCCACGATTCACTTCCACCCGCGAAGGAAGCCGGTTATGGGAACCGTAGATGGGAGCCGGTTATGGGAGCCGACTTCGAAAAGACGACAGCATGCGCCGCGCGCTACGCGCGCCGCCGATACGTCCCCGGCGTACTCCCCGTCCAGTGCCGGAACGCGCGATGAAACGCGCTCGGATCGTCGAAGCCGATATCGGCGCCGATCGCCGCGATCGTATCGGGCGTATCGGTCAGCCGCTGGATCGCGATGTCGCGCCGCAGTTCGTCCTTGAGCACCTGGAACGTCGTCCCTTCGGCGGCCAGGTGGCGGCTCAGCGTGCGCACCGAGCAATGCAGGTGCTCGGCCGCCTGGTCGATCACGGGCAGGTCGGGCAGCGCCGCCGACAGGTATTGCCGCACGCGATGGCACACGAGCTGTTCGCTGAACGATTCGAAGATCCAGTCGCCGGGCGCGCGCGCGAGAAACTTGCGCAGGTTGCGCTTGCTCTGCCGGATCGGTGCGTCGAGGTAGTCCGCGCTGAAGCGCATCAGCGTGCGCTCGCAGTCGAACTGCACGGAGCCGGTGAAGAAGTACAGGTGGTCGACCGCATGGCGCGGCCGCGGGCACGCGAACTCGATCTGCAGCAGCGGGATCTTCTGCCCGATCAGCCAGGAACACACGCCGTGCACGAGCTTGAGCATCAGCTCCTGGCCGAGCGCGCCGATCGGGCCGATGGCCTCGTTCGGGCGCAGCAGCACCTGCGCGACGAGACCGTCGCGCTTCGATTCGACGAAGAAGTCGTCGAGCAGGATATGGAAGAACTGGCCGAAGCGATGCAGCGCCGTTTCGAGGTTGCGCGCATCGAGCAGGCTCAGGCAGAGATACTTGAGCGTGCCGCCGCGCAGCGGGCGCGAGAAGATGCCGGGCATCTCGTCGTCGAGGTCGATCGCGAGCGTGCGGTACAGCGTCGAGAACTGTTCCTCCGTCACGCGCGCATGCGGCTCGCCGAGCAGCTCGATCGGAATGCCGGCCCCGCGCAGGTAGCGTTCGACCACGTCGCGCTGCGCCCCCGCGCTCGCGAGGAAACCGTTGACGAGCGAGATCGGCACCGTCGCGCTCGGCGACGGCAGCGCACGCCCGGGCTGGGCGGAAAGTGAATCTGAGCCGGTCATCGCGTCCCCGTCGATCGAACCGCTCGCATTGTACTTGAGCGGCCCGCGCGGGGCCTTCGGGGCGCCGGGCCGCGCAGCCGCAGCCGCGCGGCGCTTCGGCGCCATCAGTCGGTGCGGCTGAGTTCCCGGCGCAGGATCTTGCCGACCGTCGACTTCGGCAGCCGGTCGACGAAGCGGACGAGCTTCGGCACCTTGTAGGCCGCGAGGCTCTCGCGGCAATGCGCGACGAGCTGCGCGTCCGTCACGTCGGCATCCGGCGCCAGCACCACGAACAGCTTCACGGCCTCGCCCGTGCGCGCGTCCGGCACGCCGATGCATGCGCATTCGGCGACGCCCGGCAGCGCGGTCGCGACGGCTTCCACCTCGTTCGGGTACACGTTGAAGCCCGACACGATGATCATGTCCTTCTTGCGGTCGACGATCCGCAGGAAGCCGGCTGCGTCGAACATGCCGACGTCGCCGGTGCGGAAATAGCCGTCCGCCGTGAACGCGGACACGTTCGCTTCGGGTTTCTGCCAGTAGCCGCTCATCACCTGCGGCCCCTTCACGCAGATCTCGCCCGCTTCGCCGATCGCGACCTCGCGCTCCTGGTCGTCGAGCAGCTTCACGTCGGTCGACGGCAGCGGCAGGCCCGTGGTGCCCGTGAATGCATCGATCGACTGCGGGTTGAACGACACGACCGGCGACGTTTCCGACAGCCCGTAGCCCTCGCGGATGAAGTTGCCCGTCACTGCCTTCCAGCGCGACGAGATCACGTCGATCACCGCCGCGCCGCCGCCGGCCGACAGCTTCAGCCGCGACCAGTCGACTTCCTTCAGGCGCGGATGGCCGGCGAGCCCCGCGTACAGCGTGTTGACGCCGACGAACACCGTCGGCCGCGCGGCCTTCAGCACGTCGATGAACGCGTCCATGTCGCGCGGGTTCGCGACGAGCCAGTTGGCCGCGCCGATCGCGAAGTAAGACAGGAAGTTCACCGTCAACGCGAAGATGTGGTACAGCGGGATCGCCGTGACGACGACTTCCTCGCCCGGCTCACGCGCGGCCGGCACGATCGCCGCGAACTGCTCGATGTTCGCGACGAGGTTGCGGTGCGACAGTGCGGCGCCCTTCGACAATCCGGTCGTGCCGCCCGTGTATTGAAGCAGCAGCAGGTCCGCGCCGCCCAGCGCGACCGGCTCGCCCGCGAGCGATCCGCCCGCGGCGATCGCGTCCGCGAGCGCGATCGAACCGGGCGGCAGCGCGTCGCACGCACCGGCCGGCGCATCGACCGCGCCCAGATCGCCGCGCCCCACGCTCAGCACGGTGCGCACGCGCGTGCCGCCGACCACGTCCGCGAACGTGCCCATCGACCCGCCGCACACCACGGCGACCTCGACGCCCGCGTCGTCGAGCTGATGCTCGAGCTCGCGCGCGGTGTAGTGCGGATTCACGTTGACCTGGATCGCGCCGATCTTCGCGACGGCGACGAACACGACCGGAAACGCGAGCACGTTGGGCAGCATCACGGCCACGCGATCGCCCTTGCGCACGCCGACGACCTGCTGCAGATACGCGGCCAGCGCGCTCGACAGGCGGTCGACGTCGGCATAGGTCAGCGTGCGGCCGAACGAATGGAACGCGGGGCGATCGGCGAAACGACGCATCGCGTCGTCCAGCAGCGCGCTGACGGAAGGATGGCGATCGGCGTCGATCTCCGCGGGGATCGAGCCATACGACCCGGTCCAGTGTCTGTTCGTCATGTCTCGCTCCTGGAGGACGGCGCGCAGGCCGGCCGGGAACCGCCCCGGGCCGGCCTCGCGCCGTTCGCACGACGGCCTGCACGCCTCGGTGGCGCGGGCCGTCGCCTGATCGGCGACTATCGCCCGCGCGTGATGCTTTGAAAATGATCCGGCCGGCCGAAAAGATGATCGAAACGGACACGACCCCGGTGGCCGGCCGGTCGCCGGGCCCAGGCAGGCCGCGTGCGGCAGCCCGCATCAGGGTGAACCCTGTGGCGTCCGGAACCGTTCCCGCTCAGAATGGCGTTCCGTCAACGATATCGAATCGGACGCAGGACCCGCCATGCCGCGCAGTGCGCTCTTGACCCCGACGGCCGCCCGCGCAGCCCGCCTGCCGGACGCCGCACCCGCCCATGCGCTGCGCGAGCAGCGCTTCTCGCCGGCCAAGCTGGCCGTGCTGATCGACGTCGCCGCGCAGGCCGGTCTCGACCCGGCCACGGTGCTCGACGGCACCGGCCTCACGCCGGCCGACGTCGCGGACCCGTTCACGCTCACGTCGTCGCAGCAGTTCCTGACGGCCGCGCGCAATGCGATCGGCCGGTACGACGGTTCCGATCTCGGCGTGCGCGTCGGCCGCCTGCTGCATGCATCGAGCTACGGGATGTACGGCTACGCGATGCTGTGCTCGGAGTCGATGGCCCATGCGTTCGACTCGGCCGTCAAATATCACCAGCTCGCGAACCGCGCGCTCGAGATCCACTGGGTCGCGCAGGGCGATACGGCGTCGTGGCTGTTTCCGAACCAGGACGAGGTGCTGCTGCCCTGCCTCGACCCGCCGTTGTACCGCTTCCTGATCGACATGCAGTTCGCGCTGCACGTGACGATCATCAAGGACGTGATGGGTGCATGGTGCGTGCCGGCGCGCGCGCAGTTCACGCAGCCGGAGCCGCCGCATGTGGCGTTGCTGTCCGACGCGCTCGAATGCCCGCTAGCGTTCGGCCAGCCGCGCAACGTGCTCGACTACCCGGCTGCGTGGCTCGCGCGCGCGCCGCAGCTCGCGAATCCGATCACCGCCGCGCAGGTGTCGTCGCATTGCGCGCGCCTGCTCGACGAACTTCGCACCCAGTCGGGCGTCACGCGCCGCGTCTATCAGGAGCTCACGCGCACGCCGGGACACTTTCCGGACATCGACGCGATCGCGGACATCCTCTGCATCACGTCGCGCACGCTGCGCCGCAAGCTCGAAGCGGAAGGCACGTCGTACAGCGAACTGCTGACGAGCGTGCGCAAGGCGCTCGCGATCGACTACCTGAGCACGACCACGCTCAGCACCGAGGACATCGCGCTGACGCTCGGCTTCAGCGATGCGGTCGGATTCCGCCACGCGTTCAAGCGCTGGACCGGCACCACGCCGAGCGACGTGCGGCGCAAGCGCGGCGGCTGAACCCGAACGACGCCGACGCCGACGAATTTCAGCGTGCGTCGCCGGCCGCCGGCGCCGCGACTGCCAGCGCAAATTCGAACACCGCACCGCGTCCGGCCCGGTCGACGAGCCGGATGCTGCTGCCGTTCAGCGCCAGCATCCGGTGCACGATCAGCAGGCCGAGCCCGCCGCTCGTCACCGCGCCGCCGCTCATCGGCCGCTGCGGCCGCTGGAACAGCCCTTCGCGCCGCGCCACCGGAATCCCCTCCCCGGTATCCGACACGGTCACGACCACGCAGTCGCCCTGCGGCGCCAGCGCGACCTCGACCTCGCCGTGCGAAGGCGTGTGCCGCAATGCGTTGTCGAGCAGGTTGGTCAGCACGCGCTCGATCATCCCGAGATCGGCCGACACGACCGG
Organism: Burkholderia pyrrocinia; assembly: GCF_001028665.1. Classification (NCBI taxonomy): domain Bacteria; kingdom Pseudomonadati; phylum Pseudomonadota; class Betaproteobacteria; order Burkholderiales; family Burkholderiaceae; genus Burkholderia; species Burkholderia pyrrocinia. The sequence continues at coordinate 188,023 of NZ_CP011505.1, read as the reverse complement.
CACGCGCGGCGGAATCCGCGCATGCAGCGCGACGCCGCGCGCCTGCGCGGCCAGCTCGAATTTCTGGAACACGTCCTGCACGAGATCGACGAGCGAGAACGGCTCGCGCTCGGCCTGCACGCCGCCCGATTCGAGCCGCGCGAGCTCGAACAGCGCCTGCGCGAGCCGGCCGACCTTCGCGCTCTGCGCGAGCGCGATCGACAGGTAGCGCCGCCGTTCGGGCTCGCCGAGCGCGTCGGACTTCAGCGACAGCGTCTCCAGATAGCCGTGCAGCGACGTGAGCGGCGTGCGCAGGTCGTGCGAGATGTTCGTGATCAGTTCGCGCCGCTGCTGGTCCTGGTGCGTCAGCGCGCGCCACTGGTCGCCGATCCGGTCGGCCATCTGCGCGAACGCGGATTCGAGCACCGCGATGTCGTCGCCGCGCCGGCCCGGCAGCGAGCGCGGCATCGGCGGCTGCGTGTCGGGCGCGCCGTTCGCGTCGAAGCGGCGCAGCGCGTCCGTCAGCCGGCGCAGCGGGCGCGTGATGAAGCTGAACGCGGTGAGGCCGGCGAGCAGGCCGAGCAGCGCGACGAGCGCCATCGACCACAACGTCGTGCGCAGCACGTTGCCGGCGTCGACGCGCGCGGCCAGCCGGTCGTGCGCCTCGCCGAGCAGCACCACGTAGATATAACCCGACGGCGGCTGCCCGGCGCGCTGCAGCGGCGCGGCGCTGAACACCTTGCGCGCGTCGGGGCTGCGCGGATCGTCGCCGAGGATCGGCAGCGGCTGGCCCGCGATGAAGCGCTGCACGGGCGCGAGGTCGACGCGATCGCGCTTCACGTGGCCGGGCGGCGCATCGTCGCCCTTGATCCGCCCCGCGTTGTCGAGCAGGTACACCTCGACGCTCGGGTTCACGCCCATCAGCTGGCCGAACAGCGTGCGCACGGCGTCGGGGCGCAGCCCGTTCGTGTCCATCAGCGGCGCGCTGTTGGCGATGTTGGCGGCCAGGTCGCGCGACAGCGCCTGCACGACTTCCTTCTCGCGCATGTCGTTCGCGCGGATCTGCAGCCACGCCGACGCGCCCGAGCACGCGAGCAGCAGGATCGAGAACACGAGCGACAGCCGCTGGGTGAGCGTGAGTTTCATGACGCGTCCCGCTGGCCCGGCGCGGCGAGCTTGTAGCCGCGTCCCCACACGGTGAGGATCCGCACGGGCTCGGCCGGATCGGCCTCGATCTTCGCGCGCAGCCGGTTGATGTGGGTGTTGACCGTGTGTTCGTAGCCTTCGTGCTGGTAGCCCCACACGGCATTGAGCAGGTCCATCCGCGAGAACACCTTGCCCGGGTGCCGCGCGAAGAAATACAGCAGGTCGAATTCGCGCGGCGTGAGGTCGATGCGCGCGCCGTCGACGCTCGCCTCGCGCGCGATCGGGTCGATCGACAGCCCGGCGATGTCGAGCGTGCCCGCGTCGATCCGCGAATCGCGCGCAAGCGCGTCGACCCGCCGCAGCAGCGCCTTCACGCGCGCGACGAGTTCGAGCACCGAGAACGGCTTCGCCAGATAGTCGTCGGCGCCGAGTTCGAGGCCGAGGATCCGGTGCACCTCGCTCGACCGCGCGCTCGTGATGATGATCGGCGTGTAGCGCGTCATCGCGCGTGCGCGCCGGCAGATTTCGAGGCCGTCGACGCCCGGCAGCATCAGGTCGAGGATCAGCGCGTCCCAGTTGCCCTGTTCGAGCAGGCGCAGCCCTTCCGCGCCGTCCGCGCTGTGCACGACTTCGTAGCGCTCGTCGCGCAGGTGCAGGCTCAGCACGTCGGCGATGTCGGCGTCGTCCTCGACGATCAGGATGCGTTTCGGATGGTCCATGGCGGTGGGCGGCGGCACAGTGGGCTCGGTAGTGATGGTTGGTGGTCGGCAGGCGATCGGTGGCCGGTTCGGGCCGGCCCCGGTCCGGCTGGCCGGTGGCCCGGGGCGAATCGGGGCGGAAAGCCACGCTGCCGACATTGTGCAAAATTTTGCGGCGGCAAGTGATCACATTTCATTTAACTTTGGATCGTGCCCGTGCCGTGAGCCGCTACCCGCAAGGCTTTTCGATACGGCCCCTAAAATTAGATCTGCGTCATCCCGCCCGAACACTAAATGGACTGGAGTTGCCCCCCGTCGTCCCGGACACAGCCTCGCACTACCGTCGATGAATCCACGGCGCGTCGAAACTCGCGTGGTGAACGATATTTCAGTGCGCTATGGGGATGCTTCTCGTCGTCATGCTCGAACGCATCGGCGAGATTCTGCACGGCCAGCGCTGCATCCGGTTTCGGCATGAAGGCCACGTAGTCGCGCTTCATCGTCGTCACGATTGCGCCGCTCGTCAGCGTGGTTGCAAAGTCGACGTTCGCGTAGAGCCCGTCGGGCGTCGCCGATGCAATCGTGTAGCGGATGCGCGTCACTTGCGCCCAGCCGCGATGGCTGACCGCACCGAGGACTGCCGGGCCCGCTGCATGTCGGCCGATTCGCCGTCCGACCGCCTGCGCACCGCGCGCGCCGGATTCGACGATCACTTCGTCAAGCCGATAGAGATGGCCGCGCTCGACGCGTTATTGCAACGTGTTGCGCGCGACCTGCTGCCGGATGCCTCGCCTGCGATGTGCCGGGTTCATCGTTTCGCGGTTCGCGAACCCGCCGTGGAGTGATGAGTCCAGTGCCACCATTCATGGTGGTCCAGATTTCTAAGCAATTCCGCGCGACGATGCTCGCGGCGATAGCGGTTCATTGCGGCAATTGCCGCAAACGCCAGCACGAACGCGCCGCCCACGAATCCGACCCATGCTCCGCTCATCGCAGCCTCCGTCTTTTTCGGCCAACTCCGGATCACTCAACGCATTCGCGAAACCGCTTTCAGGACAGCGCGACCCTCTGCGGTAACCTGGACACGCCGACAGCCCGATGCCGGCTGATCAAGAGCGATCAGACGATGCTCGATGAGCGTGACGAGTTCGTCGCGATCCAGTTCGATCTGATCCGGAGCACCCCAAACGATCATTAAAGTAGTAATTTCGTGCGGACTTAGCATGGTCTGCATGGAATGCTCGTGTCGGACAATTGGATTGTGTATACATGCGCGAACGCATGCCTCCCGCTTTCAACGCAACAAGGTGCTCGAGAGTTTGTAACGACTCCACCATTTCCTGCGACGATTCAATGCGAAATTTAGTGGGCACATTCTAACGCGCTCGCATGCATTTCCGGTCCGTCTCCTCGTAGGTGGATGCCCTGATTCGGAAACGTTACCATTGATCTAAATTAAGCAACCATGCCAAATGGTGTGAATATATAAATCACTCTATATTTCACATATATCAATCGATACCAGTCATTTTTGAAGATTTCAGATAATACAGGTGAATGTTTTTTTCGAAACATTCTGCCGCGTTCATTCGAAATCCTCACCCTCGCTGTATCGCCGGAGAGAAACGGCCAGTGCATCGACATCGCTCTGATAGCTTGAAACGACATTCGCCCGCTCCGGAAAACGTTCGCGTTGCAACGACAGCGTCTCCAGGGCTGCGGCATGACGCCTGACAAGCTGCCCGCGCGTCACCCATTCGTCATTTCCGCCGGTGCAGGACGCCTTGATGTGCTTCAGCACGCCGTCGCCGAGTTCCTTGAACGGCGCGTGCCCATTGATGAATTCTGCGTAGTGCCCCGAGAAAAACCGCTCCCACTCGTTCCCATCCGAGTCGCGCCGAAACGCGAGGATATGCCCGTCGAGATCGACCATATAGCGATAGGACACATTCTCATGCGCGTCGGGTGAAGTCAGCTCGGCAGACCTGTTCGCCCGATGAAATCTGTCGGCGAGCGACCCAGCACCATCGGTCAGATGCGCGGCAAGGAAAAACCGGGCCGCGCCGGATGGGCAGCCGCTCCGAGGAATAAAGAACGTTGCATGGCCGCCGTGCTGCAATGCGAGCGTGTCAGTCGCGAGTATGGTCATTACGATTTCCGCTCGATCCTCATGAAGACGATCGGCACCTGGACGCCATTTCCCGGATCACTAGTCTGCGGGCGCAATCTCAGTAGCAAGCGATATGCCATCGCGATGCATCCGACTCGCCTGCCTGGTGACAACGCTGAAACAGATCGGCTGGCCGATCGAATGCATTCGGAAACACGAATTGCGCTATCGTTTCGGTGAAGCCCAACCCGGGAGTGAAAGATGCGCAACGGCCATACCGTCGGCAAGGTGGCCGCGTGGCTCGCCGTCGTCGTTGCCCTGACGATTGCCGCGGTGTTCGTCTTCATCGCGACGTTCGACTGGAACCGCGCGCGCCCTTGGGTCGATGACAAGGTATCGGACGCGATCGGACGGCAGTTCGCCATCAACGGCGACCTGCGTGTCGGATGGCACCGGCCCGTGAGCGAGCATGGCTGGCGCGCCTGGGTGCCGTGGCCGCGATTCAGCGCCCGCAATGTCACGATCGCCAACCCGGACTGGGCGCGCACGAAGCATTTCGCCACGCTCGACGCGATCAGCTTCGAAGTCGAGGCGCTGCCGCTGATCGCGCGCCGCATCGTGATTCCGGCCATCGACCTCGTCAATCCGTCCGTCGACCTCGAACGCCTCGCGGACGGGCGCGTCAACTGGACGTTCCAGTTCAAGCGTTCCGATCGTCCGGGCAAGTGGACGCTCGACCTGCACGATATCGCGTTCGCCACCGGCAAGCTCCGCTATTACGACCAACAGAAGCAGTTCGACCTGAGCGGCGTGATCGACACGCTCGGCAAGCCAATTGCGTTCGGCGATGCGTTGAAGCAGCAGGCGGCGCTGGCGCGCAGCGAATCGGCGCAGACCGTCGGCCAGGAGGGCCAACAGAAACTCGCGGCACAGGTGCACCACGATTCGGCACGATCCCCGGCGCCCGTGTCGGGTATCGATGCGGCTTCCCGCGCATCGGCAGCGGCGTCGCAGGCAGTGGCCGCGGCGTCGCAAGCGTCGGCCGCGATATCCACTACCGCGATCGCTCCGGCGGCATCGGCTGCGTCGAGCGCGTCCGCGACAGCGGCGTCGGGCGCGACGGCCCCGGCAGCGTCCGGCGCGTCGGCAGGTGCTGCGCCCGCGGCGTCCGTCAGCGCGGGCGATTACACGATCGGGTGGACCGTCGACGGAACCTACAAGAAAGGGCACGTCGCCGGCAATGGCAAGATCGGAAACGTGCTGGGGCTGCAAGGCGTTCAGCGCCCGTTTCCGGTCCAGGCCAATTTGCGCTTCGGCGATACGAAGCTGGCGCTCGTCGGCACGCTGACCGATCCGGCACATCTGGCGGCGGTCGACCTGCGACTGTGGCTCGCGGGCACCAGCATGGCGCACCTGTACGACGTCACCGGCATCACGCTGCCCGAGACCCCGCCCTATGCGACCGACGGACGGCTGATCGGGCAATTCCGCGCGTCCGGCAATGTCTTCAAGTACGAGGACTTCACGGGTCGTGTCGGCGGCAGCGATCTCTCCGGCACGCTGGTGTACGTTTCGCGCGAACCGAGGCCGCTCCTGTCGGGCACGCTCGTGTCGAAGGTGCTGCGGTTCGCCGACCTCGCGCCGCTCATCGGCGCCGACACGAATGCCAGCAAGGCGCGCCGCGGCGCGGCGGTCGCGCAGCCCGCGAACAGGACGCTGCCGGTCGAGGCGTTCCGCACGGAGCGCTGGAAAAAGATCGACGCCGACGTCCGGTTCACCGGGCAGCGCATCATCAAGTCCCCGAGCTTGCCGATCACCGATCTGACGACCCACGTCGTCATGCAGGACGGCGTGCTGACGCTCAACCCGCTGAACTTCGGCGTCGCGGGCGGCACGCTGGCGTCGAACATCCACCTGGACGGCAGTGGCACGCCGCTCAAGGGGCGGTTCACGCTGCAGGCGCGGCACCTGAAGCTGAAGCAGCTATTCCCGACGTTCGCGGTCATGCAGACGGCGCTCGGCGAAGTCAACGGCGATGCCGCACTGTCGGCCGCCGGCAACTCGCCGGCGGCGCTCGCCTCAACGGCCAACGGGGAAGTGAAGACGCTGGTCACGGACGGCACCGTAAGCCTGGTGCTGATGGAAGCGGCCGGGTTGAACGTGGCGAACGTGGTGTACGAGAAGCTGTTCGGCGATCGCGACGTGAAGATCAACTGCGCGGCGGCCGATTTCGTGGCCACCAATGGCGTGCTCGACTCGCGCGTATTCGCGCTCGACACCGAAGATGCGGTGATCGGCATGAACGGTAACGTGAACTTGCGGGACGAGACCATGAACCTGACGATTCGTCCGCATACCAAGGGGTTCCGGGTGATATCGCTGCGCTCGCCGCTGTACGTCACCGGCACCTTCAGGCAGCCTCACGTGGGCGTGAAGCCGGAGGCGCTCATCGCGCGCGGCGGGGCGGCGGTGGCGCTGGGCCTGCTGAATCCGCTCGCGAGTTTGCTCGCATTGCTCCAGCCGGGCCGCGATCAGCCGCTGCCGTGCAAGCAGATGCTGACCGACATGGAGCAGCGCCCGACCGCGCCGCCACCGGGAATACGAAAGGAGAAAAAGGCTGCACCGGCGTATATGGGTGCGGCGCCGCCTGCTTCACAGGCACACGCGCCGGCGAAGGTCGAACCCGAGCAAGCGACGCGCGCAGGCCGTACGACCTCTCCCGGCCGGTAAGGCAGCAGTATTCGGGATCGGACGGAGACGTCGGCCCGCTGCGTCGAGCAATGGCGGCATGGGAGCGTAACGGCCCGGCCGCGCTCGAACGCGTCGCTCGGGTCGGCTTCCTGCGCCGAGCGCGAGCACATCGCAATCGATCGGCAAGGACTTCCACGACAGGGGCCAGAGGTCAGCCCCTCACTGACACGAAGTTAGCATAATCGTCAGGATTCCTGTACGTCCCTCCCACCTCAGAAATTATGGGCCAATCCGATCATGAACATGTCCTGGTCCGTGTTGTTGCCGGTCGCGACCCGGTTGAAGCGAAGATTCGCAGTCCAGTCCCTGGTAAATTCATAGCCAACCTGCGCGCTGAAAAGCGCAGCAAGCTTCATCCGGCTAGACGGCGCACTCTTGTCGTATGCAAGATAGGGGCCGACTCCGGCACTGAGACTCCATCTGCTCAAGATCGGCGCAACGTACCAGAGTTGGGCTGCGGCGCCCCTTCTGGCGGCGACGTCGTTGACGCCCTCGTAAACGAAGCTTGCCGAATATGCCCAGGCAGTGCCGATCGGCCGTTTGAGCTCGACCAGGTAACCCTTCTGGATCGGAACCCTCGGCCGGTTCGTTTGCGAGGTTCCGGCCCAGACGCTCAGCTGAGTCCTGCCGTCGGAAAGCGACGGATGAGGGTCGCCGCCGAATCCCGAACCGATGCCGAACAGCACCGCATCGGATGAGTGGCCGCCCGCCATCTGAACACGGTTGTACTGCGCCTTGAGGTAGATGCCATTGGGCGTAAGCTCGTAACGCAACGCCGCCGACGCGCGGATCCCGAGACGCTTTTCGTTGTGCGCCCCATCACCGACGTGCGTCGTGTTCATGCTGAAATACGGGCCCGCCGCAAACTCGAGCGCCGTCCTCCCGCCAAGCGGCAAGCGCGCCGCGCCGAGCAGCGCGAAACCGTCGCGATGGTTGTCCGTCGGATGGCCTTCGTTCAGGTAGGCGACGAACACCGACGCGTAATCGTTCAGTGCCTGGCCGAAGCCGATTTCATAAGCGCGCCAGTGCATGTTGCCGCCCTCGCTCGCGCGGCCATTACCATAAACGGCGTACGCGTCGAGTGTGTGTTGCCCCGGGCCGAGCCCATTCGACGGACCCGGCGCGCCTTCGTCGGCATGCGCAAAGCCCGCAGCAGCCAGGCCAACGGCGGCGACGAAAGCAAAACGGAAGCGAACATCAGAGTGTTTTCCCATTCCGGCACGCTCCAGCAATAACAATGGCAACAGACCAGAGGATCGGATCGCGCCGCGATTTGCGGGCACCGGAACCCCTGGTGCCTTATAGCGCGAGCCGCGAGCGCTCACGCCTGGCCACCTCTCCAACGGCAGTCAGACATACCGCTTGGTGGCCTGTGCCGCCGGCCCGACAGCACGCCGGGTGGATGTCGAGGTTGCCATCACGGCCATGTCGAGGTTGCTTCGGGCGACCTGGACCGCCTGTTGGCCGGTTCGTTGCAGTGTTGCGCAAAGCGCGTTTGGCGGCAATCGCCGAATCCAGCGACGCGCTGGCGGCCTCGGAGCCGGCGGGCGCACCTTTCGCGACGTCCGTCACCGGCGTCCTGACTGATCGATCCGGATTTACCGGATCGTCTTTTCTGGAAACCGCGAGCGATCACGCAGCGGATGGCCGTCAAGTGCCGGCGGCGAGACGCGGGCCCGCGCCAAGCGGAATTAACTCGGCTTCAGGCCGTGGCGACGGCAGTGCGTGTACCCAAGGATCGATGCCCTGCTGCTGCACTTCTTCGAGAAACGCAACGCGTGTGCTCCAGTAGCTTGCTCGCAATTTCGCATCGATGACACGCTGCTCGGCAGCGAACAATTCCATGCGAGCAGTCACCAGCATCGACGCGGCAGTTTTTTCCGGCGTCGGGGCGTGACGCAGCGCCCACCGGCTGATCCAGTTCACCATGCTGCCCCCCGTGAAAACGAACGGACCCGGATTGGGCAATCGCGATCGGCCGCGCGCCTGTCTCGCTGCATCGCGGCCGCCACCGAACGTCACCACCCAGGTTCCAGGCGCCATCGACACCCCGTATCGATGGCGATCGCCGCGGCATCCGCGCGCGGTTTACCTATCCTATGAACACTTTCCGGTTTGCGCGATTCGGGTTTGCATCCTTCGACACGTTTCATTGTTGAATCCGTGCATCGCACATGCGACTGGCCATTTCCATCAGCGATCGACGTTTTTTTGCTACGGAGGAACGGGCGGCGCATCGTCGACCGTGCGCGCATTGGCGTTGCGGCGGCGCACCGCCGCTGCCCGGCATGCCGCAAGCGGCTGCGATGGCGATGGCGACGTGCGGGTGCCGGGAGCCAGGACTGGCGAGGCTTTTCGTTCCGGCCCTTGAGATTCGATTTCCATCGTCCGGGCGCGGACACCAAAAATGCGGAAGTCGCGAAGCGGCGTCACGCGAGCACTGACGGATCGCTGCATCACCCCACGCTCCGCTGAAGCGCATTGCCTCAACGCATCTGGAGCGCGAGAAATCCGGATCGCCCCACCCGACATCCCGGTCGTTGTCAGACCGTTTTGTGTCCGTACGCGCAAACGCACCGGCAAGATCTCGTCGCGACCGTCACGCCCCAGGACCGCGCATCAATCCGCACGTGTCAAATAGGATGACGCGATCTCCCGCAAGTCCGGCGGCGCGAACCAGCCCGGATGCAGGAACGCGGCCGCTTCAGCCAGCACGGCATGCCGTGCAATCGGTCCGAACGATTCGATCCAGTGATCGCCCACGCTCACGATCCTCACCCTGCGCGTCGAAACCAGGTGCTGCCAGACCGGGTTCTTCTCGAAGCCGCGCCGACCGCTGTCGTCGTAGACGAAAATCGTGTCGGGCTTCGCGAGCAACAACGTCTCGAGGCTCATCTGGAACGCCGTATTGTCGCGTTGCGACGGCAACGGATTGCGTCCGGCGATGTTGACGCCGCCCAGCGCATTCAGGAGCGAGCAGGTCATGTTCTCGTCGTAGAACGCCCACGGCGCAACCCCCGCCCCCCAGACGAACAGGTAGCGCGGCGCGGCGCGTGATGCTGCACGCGCACGGAATCCCGCCAGCACATCGGCGAAGCGCCGGTTGAGCGCGGCAGCAGCCTCGGCACGACCCAGCGCTGCGCCGACGAGCGCGATACTGCGGTCGCTGTCGGCGCCAACCTCGATATCGAGCGCAAGATACGGCGCGATCTGCTGAAGCCGCGCCGCGTTCGCTTCGGTGTAGCGCCGGATCGCAACGATCAGATCCGCATGAGCGCTCGCCAGCAATTCCAGATTCGGACTCGCGCGCTGCCCCAGGTCGATCACGCGATCCATTCTGTCCAGCAGATAGGCGGGCCGCCGGTCGCGCACGAGAAACGTCGACGCGATCGGCTGCACGCCGAGCGCCAGTGCAGTATCGGCGCCGAAGTACGAAATCGCGGCGAGCCGGCGCGGCGCAGCATCGAAGCGCAGCGTCGCGCCGCGATCGTCGACGACACTGTACGGCGCCCCCGGCACCGCCGCGCGAACGGGCCGCGCGAGCACCGATGCAAGCGAAGCCGGCAACGCGAACGACAGCGTACGGCGCTTGCGATCAATCATCGCCGGCCGCTCCGATTGACGACACCGCGTCGCGAACGGGCGGCCCCGCATCGCCCTCCCCGCTGCCGGGTGCGGCATAACCGAGCGGATGACAGACAGGCACGCCGTCGCTCGCACCATGCAATCGTTCGCTGCGCACATGGAATACATCCGCAACGAACGACGGCGTCAGCACGTCGACCGGCGCGCCGTCGGCAACGAGCCGCCCGTCACGCATCACGATCGCCCGATCCGCAAAACGCATCGCCTGGTTCAGGTCGTGCAGCGACATCACGAGCGTCAGCCCGAATTCCTCGTTGAGCCGCCGCAGCGTCTGCATCACGTCGAGCTGATGGCCGAGGTCGAGATAGGTCGTCGGTTCGTCGAGCAGCAGAATGTCCGCGCGCTGCGCGAGCGCCATCGCAATCCATACGCGCTGACGTTCGCCGCCCGACAGCGCGACGAGCGCACGATCCTGCATCGCGGCCAGCCCGGTCATTTCCAGCGCCCATTCGACTGCGTCCCGATCGTCGTCCGTTTCTCCGCGCAGCCAGTTCCGGTGTGCGAACCGTCCGTGGCGGACGAGCGCCTGCACCGTCAGGCCGGACGGAATGTCCTGGGTCTGCGCCAGGAACGCGATGCGTCGCGCGAGCTTGCGACGCGGCCACTGCCGCAGCGGCACGTCATCGAGCAACGCATCGCCGTCGCGCGGCGCGAGCAGGCCGGCCAGTGCGCGCAGCAGCGTGCTTTTGCCCGAGCCGTTCGGACCGAGCAACATCGTGATCCGGCCGGGCTCGATCGACAGCGACAGCGTGTCGACGATGCGGCGCGGGCCATATCCGAGCGAGAGATCGCGGGCAACGAGTGTCATCGTGAGGAGCGGGACAGCAGATAAAGAAAGAGCGGTGCGCCGAACAGCGCCGTGACCGCTCCCACGGGAATTTCGGCCGGCGCAACGACGACGCGGCCGGTCAGATCCGCAAGCGCCGCGATCAATGCACCGCAAAGGAGCGCGAACGGCGCCTGCCGCGCGAGCGAACCGCCCACGGCCAGCCGCGCGAGATGCGGCGCGATCAGGCCGACGAACGCGACCGGACCGGCGATCGCAACCGCGCAGGCGGCCGCGAAGCCTGCATAGGCGATCGCGACGAGGCGCCAGCGTTCGACGTTCAGGCCGACACTCGCTGCCGCGTCGTCGCCGAGCGACAGCACCTGCACCGCCGGCAACACGACCGGCAGCAACGCGATCGTCGCCGCGGTCCACGGCGCGAGCAGCAGCACGTGTTGCCAGCCGCGCGCGTAGAGGTTGCCGGCGAGCCACGTCAGCAGTACCTCGATGCGGCTCGAACCCCAGCCCGCGAGGATCGTCATCGCGACCGCATACATCGCCGCGCTGACGGCGACGCCCATCAGGATCAGCCGAAACGGCGCCGTGCCGTCGCGCCATGCAAGCGCGTAGACGCCCAGCGCCGCACCGATGCCGCCCACCTGCGCGACGAGCGGCATCCACGTGATGTCGTACGCGTCGAGCCGGCTGCCGTCGAGTGACCCCGCGAAGTTCGCGACGAGCAGCAGCAGCATCACGCCGAGCGTCGCGCCGGACGACACGCCGATCGCGCCGGGCTCCGCGAGCGGATTGCGCAGCGCGGTCTGCAGCACGAGCCCGCTCGCTGCCAGTTGCGCGCCGATCATCAGCGCAAGCAGCACGCGCGGCATGCGCAGCTCCCACATCACGAAGGCGACGTCGCGCGCGCCGTCACGCTGGATCAGCGCCTGCACGGCCGACGTCAACGGAAAGTCGGCCGCGCCGAAACACACCGACAGGACGACCGCGAGCATCAGGATCGCCGCCCACCCTGCGCCGTGCGCAAACGTCCGCCACCTCGCGATGCCCGGTACGCGCGTCGTACGAATCGGCCGGATCGGGACGCCCGTCATGTCGATACGCCTTCGTCGCGGCGAATCATCGCGATCAGCAGCGGGGTCGCGACCAGCGCGGTCAGGAAGCCGACCGGCAGTTCGCGCGGCGCCGCGACCGTGCGGGCGACGAGATCCGCTACCGATACGAGCAATGCGCCGCCAAGCGCCGTCACGGCCAAGGTTCGCCGATAGCCGCCGCCGAGTGCGACGCGTGCGAGATGCGGCACGCACAGACCGACGAAGCCGACCGGCCCCGCGATCGAAACGACCGACGCAGACAAGGCGACCGCAATGCCGCCGAGAATCAAGCGCCAGCGCAACAGGTCGAGGCCGACGCTCTGCGCGGCTTCGTCGCCGAGCGCAAGCGTGTCGAGCACGCGTGCGCCGGCAAGGGCGGCAACGAGACCTGCGACGGTCCACGGCGCGACCATCGCGACCTGCTGCCAGCCGACACCCGCGAAGCCGCCGGCCAGCCAGTAGAACAACGGCCCGGCCTGCGGCCCCGCCACGATCATCAGCGAAATGACACCCGCGCTGCCGAGTGCGGCAATCGTCGTTCCGGCCAGGGAGAGACGCAACGGCGACAGCCGTGCGCGCCACGCCAGCGCGAACGTAAGCGTTGCCGCGATGCCGCCGCCGGCCAGCGCCACGAACGGCAGCATGCCTGCGGTCCGGGCCGGCGCCAGTACGGTCGCTGCGACGACCGCGAGCGCGGCGCCGCTGACGACACCCGTCAACGTCGGGTCGGCCAGCGGATTACGCGTGATGCCCTGCATCAGCGCGCCGGACACCGCGAGGCTCGCACCGACCATCAGCGCCGCGATCAGGCGAGGCAGACGCAGCGCGTACACGATCTGTGCGGCGGGCGTGTCGCCGCCGCGCAGCGCATCGAGCGCGACGGCAGGGCCGAGCACGAGGTTGCCGGCACACAGGCTCGCAAGCGCGATCGCACCGATGCCGACGATCAGCGCGAGCGCGATCACGCCGACACGCGCCCGCCCCCCGGACGCCGAACCCGGCCGTGAAATGCGCAGGCGCTTTGCCGCCACGGGCCGTTCGTTCACGATCGTGTCGCTCCGGCCTGTTTCACCAGCGCGCCCGGCCGGCACGCGAACTTGCGCAGCAGCATCGTCGCGGTGGCGCCCTGCCCGCTCGCGAATGCGACCAGATTGACGGCGTCCATCACAGGTCGGTCGACACCGACAGCCAGAACGTGCGCGGCGCCCCCGTGAACAGATACCCGGTCGGGTTCGCCTGCCAGTAGTCGCGGTTGAACAGGTTCGTCACGTTCGCTCGCAGCGTCACGTCGCGGCCGGCCACTTTCGTCGTGTAGCGACCGCCCAGATCGAAGCGCGTCCAGCTCGGCACGTGCTGCGTGTTGTCCTGGCTCACGTAGGCCTTGCCGGTGTAGATCATCCGGCTCGTCAGCGTGACGCCCGGCACGAACGGCGTATCCCATTCCGCGCCGAGCGTGGCCTGCAGCGACGGCGCGCCGACCGCATGATTGCCGTCGTACACGCCACCCTGCGTGCGGCGCAGCCGCGCATCGAGCCACGTGACGCCGCCCAGCAGGCGCACGTCGCGCGTCACTTCGCCGAAGCCGGACAGTTCGAGACCGCGATTGCGCTGCAGCCCGTTGAGGCTGAACAGCTTGCTGACCGGGTCGACGATCCCGCTCGGCACGTCGATCTGGAACAGCCCGAGCGTTGCGCCGAACCTGCCGAGATCGAGCTTGGTGCCGACTTCGTATTGCTTCGACTTGAACGGCGCGAACACCTGGTTCGGGTTCGCCGCGTCGGGCGGCGGCGCCGAACCGGGCGTCAGCGCCTCGATGTAATTCGCATAGAACGACAGCTGGTCGAGCGGCCGGACGACGAGCGCGACGGACGGCGTCGTCGCACCCTGGTCGTAGTGCGACGTTTCCGCGCCGGACGTGTCGAAGTTGCGGCTGCTCACCTGCTGGCGACGCACGCCGACCGTGAGCTGCACGAGCCCGCCGGCGGCGGACAGCGTATCGGCCACGCCGATGCTGCGCAGGATCTGCGCGCTGTCCTTCGCTTCGGGCGACACCGAGACCGGCGCCCCCGGCCCGGCGAGGCGGGTCGGCATGTAGATGTTCGTCGCGTAGCTGCCGTAGGCGGTCTGACCGAACCACGTCGTCTGCTGCAGGTAGCTGCTGCTCACGACGAGCTGGTGATCGATCGGGCCCGTCTTGAAACGCGTCCGCGCCCCCGTCTCGGCCGACAGCGCATGCGACGCGCCCGACTGGTATCTCGACGTGGACCTCGCGTCGCCCCGCGCATTGATGATCGTCGCGCCCGGGTCTTCCAGCTTGTCGAAGCCAAAGCGGTTCATGCCGACCGCGCCGAACAGCGTCACGTTCGACGACAGATCGTACTCGGCGCGCCCGAGCGCCGTCAGGCTGTGGGAATTCGAATAGGAAAACGTCTGCGCGAGATTGGTCCGCGAATTCGGCGCCTCCGGCACCGCGATGCCGGCGATCGGTGTGTAGCCGCGCACCGGTGCCCGCATGAAGTCCTCCTGGTAGATCACGTCGCCGGACACGCGCAGGCGGCGGCCGCGGTAATCCAGCCCGACCGACAGCGACGTGTTGCGCCGCGATTGTTCGTCGATCGGCGTGTCGCCTTCGCGGTGGGCCGCGTTGACGCGTACACCGAACTCGCCGTTCTGGCCGAAGCGCCTGCCGATGTCGGCATGGCCGCCGAACACCGAGCTCGACGCGTATTCGGCGGTCAGGCGGTTGAGCGGCGTGTCGTCGGCACGCTTCGTCACGACGTTCACGCTGCCGCCGACGCTGCCCTGCGGCATCATCCCGTTCAGCAATGCACCCGGCCCCTTGAGGATTTCGACCCGTTCGACCGGATCCGCGCCGACGCGATAGGCCGGCACGAGCCCGTACAGGCCATTGAGCGCGATCTCGCCGTTCTCGACACGCAACCCGCGAATCGTAATCGCGTCGTAGCGGTTGGTGCTGTCGATCGCCGCACGGACCGATGGATCCGTCGTGGTCAGCAGATCTGCAACGCTGGTCGACTGCTGGTCGCGGATCAGCTTTTCCGTATAGCTCGAGATGCTGAACGGCGTGTCCATATAGTCGCGATTGCCGAGCAGGCCGACTTTCGCGCCCTGTGCCACCTGCCCCCCCGCATAAACCTCGGGAACCGCGTCATCGATCCGCTTGCCGAGGACCTTCACGGCCGGCAGCACGGCGGCTTCGGCACCTGCCGCCGCGGCAGGAGCCGGGCGCAGCGAGAAGCTGCCGTCGGACTGCTGCACCGGCTCCAGGCCCGTGCCGCCCAGCAATGCCTGGAATGCACCCTGTACCGAGTACGTGCCATGGACGCCCGCGCTGGTCTTCCCGGCCGTCAGGTCGCCGGGCACGCTGAGCATCACGTTGGCCTGATCGGCAAGACGGTTCAGCGACGCAGACAGCGGGCCGGCCGGAACGTCGTAACGCCGGGTAGCCGCTGGCACCGCCGCGCCGGCGGCAGACTGGGCGGACGCCACTTGCCACGCGCCGCTCCCGGCGAGCGCGATGCCGACAACGGCACAGCGCACGGCGTGCGCAGCGGGACGGTGCGCGGTGCGCATCCGTGCGCCGCTGCGCACGGGCAACGAAAAATCGGGATTCGACGAAAACGACGGGCAATGCATCGACGGCATTCCTTGAGAATGAAGTGACCAAGGGGAGGTCCATCGCGCGTCTAACAGAGCCGGATACCTTGGCTTGATAGCGGCCGCGCCCGGTCGTTCGGGCGGCGCCATGCTGGCTGCGACTGTCGCCATCGCGACGGTGCCTGTTTCCGGGCGGAAGCAGGCACCGTCAGGCCGGAGCAGTTGCCCCGCCTGATGGCGCCGGGTCGGCGTTCAGAGCACTGATTGATCTCCGAATGGTCCTCTTTCATCTGTTAATCGGATGACGCCCGGAAACGCGAACCAGAACCGGAGTTTTTTTGCCGCAGGGCGAGATACGCTCCGAAGCCCGGACTCGGGCCGGCATCGCACCCGTCACCGGGCTTCGATCGTGACCCACCACGGCAACGTGCGACGTACGCGGATCGGCAGGTCGCGTTCCAGCATCGCGAGCATCTGGCCGGGGTTGTCGGCAGGGAAACGGCCGACGACGCGAATGCCCGCCACCGCCGGATCGACGCCGATGTGCCCGTGCTGATAGCGATCCAGTTCGGCGATCAGCGCGTCGAGCGTGACGTCGTCAGCCAGGATCACGCCGCGCGACCACGTTTCGCGTGCGGGATCGACTCGCTCCGGCGCGTCGATCGCATCCGCCGTGAACTGCCGCTGCTGACCGGCCTGCACGATTTCGACGTGCCCGGCCAGGTTGCGAATCTCGACCCGGCCGTTGAATACGGCCAGCAGCGTGCGCGCGCCGGATTGCCGTACGGTGAACCGGGTACCCAACGCCTGCATCCGGCCATTCGGCGTGTCGACGAAGAACGCACGCCCCTGACTGTCCTTGGCCGTATCGATGAGCATTTCGCCCATCGTCAGCGTCAGGACCCGCTGGGTGTCGTCGTAGTGAACGTCGAATGCACTGTTCGTGTTCAACCACACTCGCGTGCCGTCGGCGAGCTGCACATCCCGTCGCTCGCCAACGCCGGTGCGGTAATCCGACCGCCATGCCATGACGCGGGCCGGCAGCGGCGTGAAACGCCAGGCGAGCCAGCCGGCGAGACCGGTCCCGGCCAGCGCCGCGAGACTGCCCAGCACGTGGCGCCGGCTCGCCGAACGTGTCGCGGAAACGTGCACGGCTGCTGCGGCAGCATCGCGCTCGCCCTGGCTCTCGCTCCTCAGCGGCGCGAATCGACGGCTGACCGCTTCGACATGCGCCCACGCTCGCCGATGTTCCGGCCGCTCTGCCAGCCACGCCGCCCACGCGCCACGATGCTCGCTGCTCCCGCCATCGGCGTGCAGCAGCGCAAACCAGTTGGCGGCTTGCTCGAGGCTTTCGAAATCGGCCTGGGTACCGGGCTCCACGGTGGAGGAAGACGACGAGGCGGCCATCGGTCAGTGATTGATGCCGGCGTCGACCAGGGCCAGCTGCAGCATCGCCTGAGCGAGATACTTCTGCACCATGCGAGCCGATACACCGAGTTCGTCGGCGATCTCGCGAGTGGACAGGCCATGAATCTGCGCCATGACGAACGCGTCCCTCGCTTTGTCCGACAGCCGGCTGATGAGCGCGCCGATTTCCATCAGCGTCTCGATGACGATCGCACGGGATTCGGGCGAAGGCTCGCAGGGCTCCGGCTGCGCGGCGAGCGCATCGAGCCACGCCTGCTCGACCTGCCGGCGGCGGAACAGGTCGATGCACATGCCCTGCGCCATCGCGCGCAGGTAGGCCCGCGCCTCGGCATCGCTGTCGAAGCGCTTCGGCACCGACTTGAGGATCAGGCGAAGAAATGCGTCCTGGGCAAGGTCCGCCGCATCGAAAGCGTTACCCAGTCGCCTGCGCAGCCAGCCCTGCAACCAGGCATGGTGGTCGCGATAAAGAGCCTGCACATCGTGATACACGGCGAGTTGGGCGACGGACATGGAACAACCCCTTCGGCTTTAAAGGCGAGAGACGAGAAAGAAAATGCGAATCATTACTATTTATAAACCAATTCAACTGGTTAACGCAATATTTTGAGATTGGAGGTTCCATGGGTTCGCGCGAGTCGATGAATCCCGACCATTGCGGCGATCACGCCCGGCGACGCAGGCGTGGCCCGCAGACCGGCCCGTCCCGACCTGCTTGCCGCAAGCCCGCGATCGCCGGTTGCAGGCATCGATCCTCGAAAAGGCGCGCCGGCGCGAGCTGCCGACGCGCCCGAATTCCTCACGCCGAGGCCAGCTTCGCGTGTGCCCGTTCGAGAAAGCCCGATTCGTAAAAGTAGTCGAAGAAGGTGCGCAACCAGTCGTTCGTCGGCCGCAGGCTCGATGCCAGCACGCCGCCCGCGAGCCGCTTCAGTTGCGTGACGTCGATCGGCAGAATGCGCCCGACCGTCGGATCCGCGGCAGGGTTCAGCTTCTTCAGCACCGGAATCAACATCGACAGCGGGTGCGACGGGTCGCGTCGTACATGCTCTGCCAGTGCGGCAAGCCACGCGTCATAGCCCATCCGCTCGATCGGGAAGCCTTCGTCCTCGATAAAATCGACCAGTGCATCCAGCGAGTTCCAGCGCGGATTGATCACGTGCACCCCCTGCCCCGCAGCAGTCGGCTCGAGCGACGCGCTCACGATGATCCGGCTGACGACGTCGACAGGCAGGATGTTGTCGAACCCGACGTCCCGAGGTGCCTTTCCGAACAAGATGATTCCCTTGATCAACCGGCAAAACAGATCGTCCAGGTTCATTCGTCCGCTCTCCGAATGTCCCACGATCCGCGCCGGACGATACACGGTGACGGGAACGCCGCGTGCGTGCGCCTGAACGAGCAGTTGCTCGGCGACCCATTTGCTCTGTTCATAGCCGCTCGTCAGGTGTTCGTGGAACGGCACTGCAAGCGCTTCCGGCAATGCATCCGAATAGCGATCGAGCGTACCGACCGTCGACACGTAGTGAATCGGCGTCACCCGATGCAGGCTCGCCAGTCTGATGATGTCCTGGGTGGCCAGCACGTTGACCTGCTTCAGCGTCGCGTACGGATAGACGAAGTTGACCAGCGCCCCATTGTGGTAGATCGCATCGATTTCACTTGCGAGCGCCTCGAATGCTGCGGTCGACAAACCCAGGTTCGGTTCACCGAGATCACCCGGCACGGCGATGATCCGATGCGCGTGCCGCACGTCCCACAAGCCATGCGACTGCATTGCGGCCTCGATGCGCCGTACGCCGGCGACCGGATCGTCGGCACGGACGACGCACATCACGCGAGCGTCGGTCGTCGCGAGCAGCGTGTGGAGCAGGTGCACGCCGAGGAATCCCGTGGCGCCGGTGAGCAGCACGGTGCGATACGGTCGCCGGGCATACGGCTGCCGTGTCTCGATCGCCGGATCGAGCTGCGCTTCCCCACGCAAATCGACGGGCGGCATATCGCGATTCAGACTGCCATTCGCGATACTGGCGGCCAGGCCGGCAATAGTCGGCGCGGCGAGCAGCGTGTCCATGTCGATCTGGTGCTGCAGCCGCTCGTTGATCTGATACAGCATCACGGTTGCCTGAAGCGAGTCCCCGCCGAGATCGAAGTAATTGTCGTGAATGCCGATCCGCTGCTGCTTCAGCAGGATGCGCCAGATCTCGTGAATCGCCGTTTCGACCACGTCCCGAGGCGCCACATGACCGTCATCCCTGCGGATCTCGACGTCACCGGCAAGCAACCTCACACGGTCGATGGTGCCGTTCGGGGAGCGCGGCAGATCCGCAACGGCGAGGATCGCGCCGGGAGACAGTTCCGGCACGCCGCGCCGGCCGACGAGCCGGCGCGCGATATCCGCCGCGCCGACGGCAGCACTGTCGTGGAAAAGTACAACCTCCCAGTCGCCGCCATCCGAGATCCGCTCCACGAGCGCGACCTCGTCGATGCCCGCGATGCGCGCGACGTCGACTTCCAGATCGAGCCAGCCTACCGTCATCAGTTCCGCGAAAGCGCCGGTGTCGGGCAGTTGCGCATGGCAGCCACGTTCCGTGTGCCACGCGTCCAGCGTGGTGCGCAGACACGCACCGTTGCGCGTGACGATCAGGTTGTCCCGGTCCGCCTTGCCGTTGCGCAGCATCAGGTCCGGTACGGAATGTCCCGTTACGACCAGCTTGCCGAGTGCGTCCACGCCCGCCGGGTTCAGATGCGTGTCCGCAACGAATACCGTGCTGCCGGCAGACACCGCACCCGTTTCGAATCCGTCGGACACGTCTGCCGACAAGACGGCATGCGGAATCGACCACGCCGGCCAGCACAGACGTCGGATGCGCTGCGCGTGCGGCGCGAGCTCGGCGAGCCTGACCGCACCCTGTCGCGTCAACGAGCGTGCGTCGGCTATCACCCAGTCCGCACGGATCCCGTCTCCCGACAGGTCGGCGGATGCGATCGCGAGGTGGCGCGTCGCCTCCGGACTCAAGACGACGCTGTGCCAGTGCGTATCCGCGAAAGCCGCCCGCTGCAGAAACGCCGGATCACCGGCGCTCGCAATCTGGCGGAGCGACAATCCTGCACTCAGTGCCCCCAGTACCGTCCACAACGCCGTGTGCGACAACAGCCCTTCGCCAAAGGCGACATCCTGCGACGCACCCGCGGGAAACGTCGCCGAGAACACGCGCGCCGCTTCGACGAGTTGAGCATGCGTGTAACGCAGGACCCGCCAGTCACCGGCGGCGTCGCGCCGCAGCAACGAACAGGCCCCCTGCGCCGGATCCGCATGGTCTTCCATCGTGCCGTCGATCTGACCATACATCGGGTCGCGCTCGTCGAACACGTAGCAGACGACACCCGTCAACGGCGTATGCCGGACGGTGGTCACGCAGCTTCGCAGCGGCTCCGGACACCAGCTGAGATCGGTAACGGCGTCGAACGCGGACGATGGCAGATCAGGGTCGGCGATCACGCAATCGACGCCGTACATCAGTCCGGACAGCAGCAGCACGAGCCCAGAGACAGGGTCGTCGCACGCGACCAGTACGCGTTCGCCCGGCCGATAGCCGAAATTCCGCCATTGATAAACGGCGCGCTGAACGCGATCCGCGAGCACGCCGTACGTGACACCGCGCGCATCGCCCGGCGACTGACGGTCATCCAGCGACGAGAACGCGATTCGATCCGGCATTCGGGTTGCGTGCCGGGCGATAGGTGCGTACAACGTCGCGTCGCCGATCGCCGATTGCGCAGGCTTCTCCCGGGTCGGCCCTGCAACGAGCGACGACGGCACGTCGAGTACGAGATCGCGAACTTGACGCGGTGTAGCGTCGATCAGGACCTGGAGCAGCCGACGGTATTGCTCGGCGACGCGTTCGATGAACGCGGCGTCGAATCGCGCAGTGTCATACGTCAATTGAAACGTCAGCGTATCCGTCGGCAATACGATGAGCGCCAGCGCATAACTCGTTTCCTCGACCGCACGCGGGTCGTCGATCCGCAGCCCGCAACTCGCCGCGAGCCGATCGAACGCGTCCCTGCCCGGGTAGTTTTCGAACACGTAAAGCGTATCGAACAGCGATTTCTGGCGTGACACCTCGCTGCAATTCAGCACATCCGCGAGGGCGCTCTGCGCATGCTGCTCCAGCGCTTGCGTGTCCGCCTGCAAGCCTCGCAACCAGGTCGCCGTATCGAGCTCGCCGTCGAGTCTGGCACGCCAAGGCAGCGTGTTGATGAACAAGCCGGCCATCCGCTCGATGCCGTCCACATCCGCCGTACGCCCCGATACGACGATTCCGCTCACGATGTCGTTGCTGCCGGCATAACGTGCGAGGAGCGTCGCCCACGCGCCCTGGCATAGCGTATTGAGCGTCACCCGATCGCGGCGGCACGCGCGGGCGGCAGCCTCCATCCACGCCTTCGGCATCGTGCCGGTCGATACCGCGAGCGTGCGACGTGCGTCCTGGTCGACCGTGGGACGTGTTGCCGCCGAAGGGACGACCGACGGTGCGAATCCTGCCGGGGTGCGATAGCCGCGCAGCATGTCGCGCCAATAATCGAGTGAACGAGCGCTGTCGTGCGTACGCAACCATGCGACATAGTCGCGAAAATCCTGTGTAACGGCGGGCAGCGGCACGTCCGGACGCGCATAGCGCTGAAAAACCTCGCCGAGCAGCAAGGGCATCGACCAACCGTCGAGGATCGCGTGATGATAGGTCCAGAGGAATCGATATCGCGCGTTACCGAGCACGATCAGCGTGACGCGCATCAGCGGGGCCACGCCAAAATCGAAGCCTCGCGTGCGATCGCTGGCCAGCAGAAGTTCGAAGCGACTCGCTTGTTCATCGGCCGCATGGTCACGCCAGTCGATCACATCGAACGGCAATCCGACCGTATGCCGGACGGCCTGCAACGGCTTCTCCTCATGCAGGCGGATGAACAACGTCTTGAGCGTGTCATGGCGGTGCACGACGGTTTCCCAAGCACCCCGGAATCGCTCGACGTCGAGTGAACCCTCCAGCACGCAGGAAAATTGCTCGACGTAGATGCCGGACGCCGGATCGAGCCGTGAATGGTGGAGCATGCCTCGCTGAAGAGGCGTGAGATAGTAAATGGTGTCGACGTTTCGGGTCATCCTGAATTCCTGGTACGGTCATGCTCGACGAACGCGCCGTACGGCGCGTCGCCTCGTTCAGCGCTCGAGTGCGTCGATTTCATCCAGCAGCGCGTCCAGCGCGTGCTGGTCGACATCGAGTTGCGGAACGTCGTCAGGTGTCAATCCGCCGACCCCGTCGGCGCTGCAATGGCGAATGAGCATCGTCAGCGCTTCTTCGACGCGACTCATGAGGCAGCCGATGCTTTCGTCGACGCCCGGCACCCCGAAGAAGCTGGACTCCACGGTCAATCTGCCGCGCGACACGTACGCGACGATGTCCAACAGGTGCGTGCGCCGCTGGCGCGGGCTTCGAATGCCCGGCGCGGGTTCGGGCGCCCCGCCATAAAGCGACGACGGCCCTGACAATTGCTCCAGTTGACCGAGGTAGGTGAACAGGATCGGCGCCTGCGGAAACGCAACGAGCGAGTCGTCGCCGGCCCGAGGCGTCGGGTCGAGATAGCGCAGCACGCCATAGCTCGCGCCCTTCCGCGGTACCTCGCGCAGTCGAGCCTTGACCGACTTGATGAGCGCCGACGGGTCCGACGCGGCCGCCGGCACGTCGACCAGCACCGGGTAGATCGACGTGAACCAGCCGACGCTGCGGCTCAGGTCGATCGATTCGCCGAGCGCGTCCCGACCGTGCCCCTCGACGTCCAGCAGCAACGCATCGCAACCGCTCCACGCACGAAAACCCGCGTGGAGCGCTGCAATGAGCAGGTCATTCGCGTCGGTTCCATAGGCGCGCGGTGCAGTGGTTCGAAACGCGTGCGTCAGGTCGGCGTCGAGCGTAATCGCGCAACTGAGCGACGACTCCTGATACGCATGCTGAACGATCGGGGCAAGCCCGTGGCGCATCAGCGCGACCCGCTTCGGCCCGCTCAACACGTCGCGCACCTGTGCGTTCACGCTCCGCCAGTAGTTGCGATCGTCATCGAGCGCGTCGCTGCGCGCAAGCGCGATCCACTGGTCGACCCATGCCTTCACGGAACTCGTCTTCAGTGGCAACGCCGCTGCCGTGCGGTCGCGCAAGCGCAGATAGCAATCCGCCAGATCCTGCAGCAGGATGCTCCACGATACGCCGTCGATCGCCATGTGATGGACGACGATCAGCAGCCGGCTGCTCGACACGCTGGTGCTCTCGAGCCACCTGATTGCCATCAGTCTGCCGCTTTCGATGTCGAGACTGCCCTGTGCTGCGTCGATCGCATCGCGCCAGGCGCGTTCGCAATGCCGGCCGTCCGGATCGACGCATCGGACGACCGAGAAATCAGCCTCGTCCGACCCGTCGTCACCGGCAAACAGGTGATGCATTCCGTCGTCGCGCGCAACGAAGCGTGAACGCAGCACGTCGTGATGGCGCGCGACGACACGGATCGCCTCGGCCATGATGTTCGCGTCGGGCGCCTCGCCGAGCGGAACGAGCAACGCCTGGTTGAAGTGCGAACGATCGACGTCGACCCGCTCGACGAACCACTGCGCCGCGGGACCGAGTGCTGCCTCGCCGTGCACCGCCCCCTGATCGACATCGAGGCCCGGTGTCTCGCGCACCACCGTCGA
Source organism: Burkholderia pyrrocinia (assembly GCF_001028665.1). Classification (NCBI taxonomy): domain Bacteria; kingdom Pseudomonadati; phylum Pseudomonadota; class Betaproteobacteria; order Burkholderiales; family Burkholderiaceae; genus Burkholderia; species Burkholderia pyrrocinia. The sequence goes on along the minus strand of NZ_CP011505.1, from coordinate 164,037 downwards.
CAGGCTGGCCACGGTCGTATGCTGGAAGATGTCCTGCGGCTTCAGATACATCCCGTCGAGCGCCGCGCGAGATACGATGACTGCAGCGAGAATCGAATCACCGCCCAGTTCGAAAAAATCGTGGTCGACACCGACGGACGGTTGGCCGAGCACATCGGCCCAGATCGCGGCGAGTTTGCGTTCGATGTCGGTCGACGCAAGACGTACGGCCGTCTCGCTTGCGCTTGGCAGCGGGAGCCGGTCCGCGTCGAGTGCACCGCATGCGTCGAGCGGCAGGCGATCGAGCACCATGATCGCGTCCGGGTGCATCGAGTCGGGTAAAACCTGCTTCAATGCCGAACGAACGGCATTCTCGAGTACACCCGCATCCAGGTCGCTGCCGTCCGCGACGACGTACGCGACCAGCATTTCCTGCGTGTCCCGGATGACGCACGCGCATACTGCGGCGGCAACACCGGGAACGGCCGAGATGGTCTGCTCGACCGTGCCGATCTCGATCGGTACGGGCCGGTGACGAGCGACGCGCAACGAAGGGTCCGCACACAGCACATCGCCGTCACGGCGCACGACTGCAACGCCGGTCGATATGAGCGTCCTGTCCCGGTATGCTGTCTCGAGCGGGATCACCGCGTCCGACGTGCCGTCAAGGAAATGCAGTTTCCCGGCCTGTCGATCGTCGGCGAAGCTTCGAGACGATCCGAGCACGAGCGCTACGCGTCCCGGATACGACGGTGCCAGAAGCCGCCAGCCATTTCGCGCCGCAACGAACGCGCACATCGCCGGAAAGATTTCCGCGCAGCGCAGCGGCACGAAGGTTGCCGCCGCCGGGGCACGATCCGTGTCGACGAGCGCCGTCAACGCATGCGGATGCTCACCATAAGCGACAAGCGCGCGTGCCCGCACGACGCCGGCGGCGTCGGCGTGCCGTAACAGAAGAGACGGCATGATCAACGCGGGGCCGTCTGCGAGCAAATGGTCGAGCTCGGCACGCGCGATTTCCGTGTATACAGGGTCGTCGGAGGCGAGCGCACCGATCGAAGCCCGCTCGGACAAGCGTGCCATGCCGCCCGCAAGCACGACTTGAGCGAGCGTCGCCGCCGCGAGCACGTCCTGAGTACCGTGCAGGACCAGCGCAGTCGTGTCGGCGTCCAGATGCAGCAATTGGCCGACGTAATCGAGCAGCGGTTCGACCGCCGCCGCCTCGTCCGCGGCCATGCGATCGTCCGGCGCGGTGGCGTGATGTACCCGCACCACGTCGATAGCGCCAATGTTCCAGCCGGACCACGCGTCACCGCGCCCCCGACACACCGCGTCGGCATTTCCGTCGGTGGTGTCGCGCGATACGACGTAGCGCGCGCCGACGGCACGGATCGCAAGCAGCACGACTGCACGCTCGGCGACGCTTTCCAGGCGAACTGCCACGCACTTGCCGACACCGATCCCGAGCGCGTCGAATTGCGCACGCACAGCGCGTACCGCGCCGTACACGTCACCGCAGGAGATCGTCCGGTCGTCGAATTCCCATGCACCGCGCGACGTATCCCGCAGCGTATCGAAATCGGCGACCGTCGCGTGGCGCGCGAACGCATGCGCAGCGGCGATGCGGCTTTGCGCATCGTCGGCCGGTGCAACCGCGAGTCCGTACTGGTTCAGGCGTCGGGTCGCGTCAACCACCACCTGCTCGACGAGGTGTTTGTACTGGTTCGCGAACCGATCGATTGTCGTGTCGTCGAACAGATCCGTATTGAACGTCCACGCGGTCGAATATTCGTCGCCGAGATCCTGGACGTTGAGCGTCAGGTCGTGCGTCGCGCCGCGCGTACCCGTGCTCGACGCGGCGAGGCGCTCCCGATAGAACGGCACGTCCGCAGCGTTTTGCGCGGCGAAATCGCCGCGTGCCTGGTTCCAGTTGTACATCACCTGGTAGATCGGCGATCGGCTCGGATCGCGCGCCGGACGCAGCGCGTCGACCAGCATCGGGAACGGGTAGTCCTGATGATCGAGCACGCGTAGCATCATCTCGCGCGTGCGTCGCAGCAGGTCGTCGAACGAATCGTCGGGTTGCACCTCGCATGCGAGCACGACGGTGTTCACGAAATGACCGACCACGCCTTCACTGCCCTGCACGTTGCGCCCGGAAGTCGGTGCGCCGATCATCAGCCGCTCCTGTCCGGTATGCAGGTGCAGATGCAATTGGTAGACGGCAAGCAGCAACATGTACGGTGTCACGCGCAGCAGCCTGGCCGTGTCGCGTACCTGCTGCGACAGCGTCGCACCGAGCGGCCAGTCGTATACGCGACCGTGCTCCGTCTTGCGCGGTGGACGCAACCTGTCGGTCGCAAGATTCAGCACCGGAAATCCTTGCGCCAGCTCCCGGCGCCAGAACGCGGCGAGATGCTCGCCGTCGCTCCCGTCGAGCCGCGAGCGCTCGTGCTCGACGCAATCCTTGTACTGCAACGATAGACGCGGCAGCTTCAGCGGCTCGCCCGCGCGCGCGAGCCGGTACAGCGCGCGAAGCTCGCCGAGCAGGATTTCGAGCGACCAGAAATCGGCGGCAATATGGTGTACGTTCAACAGCAGAACGACGCGAATCGCGTTTGCACCGTCATGTTCGTTCAGGAGCAGCTTGAGCCGGATCGGCGACTGCGTCAGGTCGAACGGGCGGTTCGACTCGTCGTCGATCCACCGGCGGATGGCGGCTTCGTCCGCCGCAAACACGCGATCGACCGTGAACTGCGCGCGCGCGTCCGAACCGACCTGCTGTCGCGGCTCGCCATCGATCACACGGTACGCGGTGCGCAAAATCGGGTGACGGGCGATCAGATAGTCGACGCAGCGACGCAGTGTCGCCACCTCGACATCGTCGTCGATGCGGGTCGCGTACGTGACGTTGTACGCCGCACTTTCGGGATTGAGCTGATGCAGCGACCATAGCGACTTTTGCGCAAACGAAAGCGGATAGGTGCCTGCGGTGCCGGCAAACTGTTCGAGCAGCGCGACGAGCGTCGCCTTATGGGTCCTCAACTCGTCGACGAGCGACGGCGTGACGGCGCCCTTCGGCGCCTTGTACTGCAGCTTGCCATCCTGGGCCCAGAGCTCGATTCCCCGCCCGGCCAGTTCATTGATGAATTCGATCGAGCTCACAGCTCCCCTCCTTCCATTTCCAGGCCGAACGTCGCTTCGCGCGACACCACGTCAATCCGGTCTGCAGCGCGCGACGGCTGTGTCACCCCGGGTGCCTGCAACGCATCGCGATCGAGCATCGCCACGATGGTGCGCACGACGTCGTCGATGGTCGCGCCTTCCAGCAACCGCCCGAACGGAACATCGACACCCAGTTCGGTGCGCAACGCATTGCGGAATTCCGCGGCCATCAGCGAATCGAGCCCAAGCTCGATCAACGGGATATCAGGCGCGATTCGCGCGCTGGATGTGTGCAATGTCGTCGCGATTGCGTCGGTCATGTGTTCGCTCAGCAGTTGCATGCGTTCGTCGGCGGACAAGCCGTCCAGGCGCTCGCGCAATCGCGGGCCGGCACCGGATGTGCGGCTCGCCGGACTCGACGGTGTCGCAAGTTCCGACAACAACGCCGCCATCGCCCGACTCGGGCTACGTCTGATCAGCGTATCGACCTCGACGCTCCAGATCTGCGTCTGCCCGTCCGGTTCGGCGATCAGCGCATCGAGCACGCCCAGTGCGACGTCCGGATCGAGCGGGTTGAGGCCGAACGATGCGATACGGCGCAACTGGTGCGCGTCAAGCTGATCGACCATCCCGTTGCCGCCCCACAGGCCCCAGTTCATGGTGTGCCCGGGCAGGCCGTCGTCATTGCGCGAGGCCGTCAGCGCGTCCACGTATGCGTTCGCCGCTGCGTATGCACATTGCCCGGGAGAACCGATACAGGCCACGATCGACGAGAACGACACGAAGTGTCGCAGCGGTAGATGCGCGGTCGCGCGATGCAGGTTCAACGTCCCGGCGATTTTCGGTGCAAGTACCCGCATCACGTCGGACATCGGCTGGGTCGCGAGCAAGCCGTCGTCGAGCGTGCCCGCTGCATGCAGGACGCCGACGAGCGGATGCTTCGCATCGGCTTCGAGCGCATGGACGAGCGCGTCCACGTCAGCCGCCGCGGCGACATCGGCGGCCACGAACTCGATGATCGAACCGTGCGAGTCGGCGATGGAAACTAGCCGTGCGCGCTCGCTGTCTCCAGGCAACTGGCGGCTTGCGGACACGACTTTCGGTACGCCATTCCGGATCAGCCGCTCGATCACTTGCGTGCCGATCGCACCTCGCCCGCCCGTCACCAGATACGCGCCGCGCGCGAGCGCTTGCGCCGCGCCGACGTCGCGTTTGACGAGCCGCGGCACGTACACGACCTCGCCCCGCGACACGAACTGCGTCTCGCCAGCCACCGTGGCGCCCGCCAGCGCGGCAAGCGCGCTCGCGCACGACGCGGCATCCGGCCCTGGCAGATCGACCGCGAACACCGGAATTTCACCGCTTTCGTGCATGAGGCTGCGCGCGAGGCCCCATGCGGCTGCCTGAAAAGGAGACACGCGGCGGTCGACACCGGGTACGCGCTGTGCCGCCTGTGTCACGATGCATAAGGCGGGTGCGCCTGCCGGCCAATGGGTATTCTGCACTTCGCGCCAAACGCTGGCGAAGCGACGGTAAGCGGCGCCGACTCGAGCCAGTTCGTCGTCCGCGGTTGCAGTGTCGGACGACGGCCACGTATAGAGCAATACGGTTCGTCGTGCGTCCACGCATGCAAGAGCGTCGCTCAATGCAAGACGAATGCGCTGTGCGCCGGCGTCGCCGTCGAACATGTCGTCGGCCTGCATTGCCGCGACTGCACATGCGCCTCCCGCCGCTTCGCACGCTTGCGACAGCACCGCGTCCGACGCCGAATCGTTGCCGATCAGCACGACATCCATGGGAGCGCCGGTCGCTTCGTGTGTCGGTACCAGCGGCCGCCATTCGTGCCGGTGCACTGCAGCCGGCGGTGCAGCACGCTTGAATCGGCTCGGGTCGACCGCGAGCAACCGCAGTTCGGAGACGATTGCGACGCAGCGACCGTCGTCGTCATACAGCCAGAGATCAGCCGTAGCGAGATTTCGCTGCACCCGTGCGCGCACGGCGCACCACACGGTCCGCACGCCCCGCATCGGCATGCACGCGATCCGTTCGATGCCGATCGGTACGAACGCGGTGTTCAGCTCCGCCTCCCACAGCGCGCCGGCAACGGCCTGAAACGCGTTGTCGAGCAGCGCCGGATGCACGAAGCGCTCGGTATCGTCGGTGCAGTCCGCGCCGATCTCGATTCGGGCCAGCGCAGCATCGCCGCCGCGCGACAGCGCGCGAATCGAACGAAACGCCCCACCATATTCGAGCCCGGTGGCGTGCAATCGCTCATAGAACCCGTCGACGGACACGGCGTCACGGCATTGCGCGCGCCAGTCGTCAAGCGGCGGCGCTTCGGGTACGCCGTGCATCGACCCGATCCGCCCCGCGCATTGCAAGATCCATTCAGGCTCGGGAGCCGCCGTGTCGTGACACGCATGAATCTCGATCCGGGCCCCTTCGTCGCTCGTATGCGCGGCACCGGTTCCGTGCACGACCGTGCCGAAGGTGACCGCTTTCCCCGCTTCCAGCATGAGCGCGTTGTCGAACGACACCGCGCTCGCGACTTGCCAGCGGTCGGTCGTGGCGTCCGGTGCAATGGCATTCCGCCGCGATGCGGCATCGAGCATGGCCTCGGCGAATCCTGCCGCCGGAAAAACGAGTGCTCCATGCAGAACATGTCCGCTCAGGAACGGCAGATGTTGATCGGACACCTCGCTCTCATAGCGACGATCGTCCGATGCAGGTATCGGGAGCAGGCGACCGAGCACGCCGTTACTTGCGTGCTTGCCTGCCGCGAGCGCGCTCGCCAGCAGCCTCGCCCGCTGCGCCGGCTCCCGGGAACCGACCCAATAACGGCTGGCTTCGAGCGGGTACGGCGGCAGCACGCCGCGGCGAGCGGGATTCGCCGAGGACGTCACGGCTCGAGAACGCTCGTAGGCGTGCCAGTCGACGCGACGGCCACCCATATAGACATGCGCCAAGGCACACAACAACTGCTCCGTCTCACGCCCGTCGCCGTGGATCGACGGCAACGCGACAACATCGCCATTGCCGGCCCGGGCCCCGGCGCATGCGGCGACGAGGCTCGAAAGCGTCTTGCCGGGCCCGATCTCGACGACCGTCGTCACCTTGTCATCGAGCAACGTGTCGACACCCGCGCGGAAGGCAACCGTTGCGCGGACATGCTCGACCCAATACGCCGGATCGCACACACGTTCGGTTTCGAAACGGCCGGTTACATTGGATACGATCGGAATGGCAGGCGCCCGATACTGCACTGTCGCAGCGATTGCGCCGAATTCGGCAAGCATCGGCTCCATCAGCGGCGAATGGAATGCGCGCGACGCCGCCAGCGCCTTCGTCGCGATTCCGCGCGCTGCAAACAGCCGTTCGAGCGCTTCGATTGCGTCCGGATCGCCGGACACGAGCACGCTCTCCGGCGCGTTGTCCGCGGCGATCGCGGCACGCCCCGGGAAGTCGCGCACGGCATCGGCGACCCGACTCACGTTCGCGAACACCGCGAGAGCGCGGCCAGGCGCGGTGAGCGTATCCATCAACCGACCGCGCGCCGTCACGAGACGACAGCCGTCCTCGATCGAAAACACGCCGGCGATACATGCCGCCGCGTACTCGCCGATGCTGTGGCCCATCACGACGTCAGGCACGACGCCCCAGTGCATCCACAAGCGCGCAAGGGCAACCTCGAGCGCGAACATCGCAGGCTGCGTATGGCGCGTTTCGTGGATCCTGTCCTGGTGATCGCCCCACAGCACGTCGACGAGCGACAGCTCGCCTTGCGCTTCGACGTGTGCGTCGCATGCGTCGAATACGTCGCGAAACGGCCCGAAGTCCCGATACAGTTGTCGAGCCATGCCCGCACGCTGCGCACCCTGCCCGGTGAACAGGAACGCGAGCTGGTCGCGGACGCCCGCGGGCGGCACGTGTCGCATGGAAGTTGCCCGCTCCGCTGCCGACAGTGCGTCGAGCAGCGCATCGCGCGAATCCGCGACGACCGCGACACGGTGCCGATGGCTGTCGCGCCTGGTGCGCAGCGCGCTCGCGACGGCATCCGGTGCAAGCGATGCGTCGGCGCGCACATGCGCCGCGCAGTCTCCGATCGCCTGCTTCAGCATCGGCGCCGTGTGTGCGGACAACGGCCAGATGTCGAAGCGCGCGTGCCCGGAGAGCGCGACGCTCGCGTCCGAATGCGCCGTGTGCTCGCCCTGCCACGCCTCGACGATCAGGTGCGCGTTCGTGCCGCTCATGCCGAACGAGCTGATCGCCGCGACCCTTCGGCCCGGTCGTGACGACGGCCATGCCGCATGCTCGGACGCGACGCGAATGCCATTGGTCTGCCAGTCGACGTGTGCGGTCGGCGTGTCGAAATGCAGGTGTCGCGGCAGTTCACCCTTCTGCAGCGCGCAAACGACCTTCATCAAACCGGCGACCGCAGCCGCAGACTCGAGGTGACCGATATTCGTCTTGATGCTGCCGACGTACAAATCCCGGGTGCGACTCGACCCGCGGCAATACACGTCCTCGAGCGCACGAAGCTCGATCGGATCGCCTAGCGGCGTACCCGTGCCGTGTGCCTCGACGTAATCGACGTCAGCCGGCGACACGCCGGCGCGCTCGAGCGCCTCGCGGATCACGTCCCGTTGCGCCCGTCCGTTCGGCGCGGTCATCCCGTTGCTGCGACCGTCGTGATTGACCGCGGAGCCGCGGATCACCGCGTGGATCGATCTGCCCTGCTCGCGCGCGTCGGACAGGCGCATCAGCGCGACGACACCGCAGCCCTCGCCGCGCACGTAGCCGTCGGCGGCCGCGTCGAACGTCCGGCAGCGCCCGCTTGGCGACAGTGCCTGAAGCTCGCTCAGCGCGATCGTCATCTCCGGCGACAGCATCAGGTTCACGCCGCCGGCGAATGCGACGTCGGACTCGCGGGTGCGCAGGCTGTGGCAGGCCAGATGGACGGCGACGAGCGACGACGAACAGGCGGTGTCGAGATGCAGCGCCGGGCCGTGAAAGCCGAACAGGTAGGAAATGCGGCCGGCCGCGAAGGGGCGCGCGGTGCCCAGCGACGTTTGCGCGTAGCTGAGCGCAGCGTCGGGCACGCCTTCGCTGACCCGTGCATAGTCGTCGACCGACGAACCGACAAATACACCGGTTCGGTACGGCGCGATCGTTTCTCGTGAAAAGCCGGCGTCCTCGAGTGCTCGCCACGTGCATTCGAGCAGCAGACGCTGCTGCGGATCGATGTGCGGCGCTTCGCGGTCCGACACGCCGAAGAACGCCGCGTCGAAACGATCGACGTCGCCGATGAAACCGCCGTGCCGGCTGTAGCTCGTGTCGCGGCGGCCCGGTCGAGGGTCGTAGACGGCATCCGTCCAGCGATCGGCCGGCACGGGGCCCACGGCGTCGGTCCCTGCCGCGAGCATGGACCAGAGCGCGTCGGCGGAATCCGCGCCGCCGGGAAGACGGCAGCCCATGCCGACGATCGCGATCGGCTCGTTCATCGCGTCACGCGCGTCGGCCAGCTCGCGCCGCAACGCGTCGATCTTCAGCAACGCTTGCTTCACGGGCGTGAGGGACGCCGAGGGCGCCTGATTAGACTCATTCATGTGTACGACTCCAGACGTTCGCGGGACGGCACTGCCGGGGTACGGCTCAACGCTGCAGCTCTTTCAGCAGCAGCGCTTCGGCGTCCGCATCGGAGAGCGCCGCGAGCTGCTCGGGGGACCGTGCCGCCTGCGCGTCTTCATCGGCCGAAGCCCGCGCCGGAGCCGGTGCGGGTGCATCGCTCGACCGTAGCGCGTCCGCGGCGCCGCCCATCCGGGCCAGATGCGCGGCGAGCTGCTCGACATTCGCGCAATCCCACAGCACGGCTGCGTCAAACGTCAGCCCGATCGCGTGTTGCACCTTCAACGAGAATTGCAGCGCGCTCATGGAATCGAAACCCATCTCGACCCACGCGGCCGTGCGAGACACCTGCGTTTCGGCTATCTTCAGTCGTTCCGCGACGACCCGTACGATCCGGGCGGCGATCTCTCGCTCGACCAGCGTCGTGCCTGAATCGACGTCCGGGGGTGCCGGTGCGACTACCGGCGCGGCCGTCAAGTCCGGCGCTGCACCGGCGCCACTCGCATAGGCTCCATCGGTCCAGTTGGCGACGGCGCGCAGTTCCCCTTGAAGATACGCGCGACGACACAGCGCGCGCGCGATCTTGCCGCTCGACGTCTTCTCGATGGTCGCCGGCTCGACCAGCACGATTGCGTGCGGCGTGACGCCGAAGTCCTCGCCGACCGCCATCACCATCGCCCGCAGCGTTGCGTCCAGGTCCATCGTGCGGCGCGCGGTGCGGCCGACCTCCTGGATGATCACGAGCTTCTCTTCTCCATCCACGTGCACCGACACGGCGGCGCCGCAGCCGCGGCGCAACGCCGGCACCGCATCCTGCACGCACGCCTCGATATCCTGCGGATACAGATTGCGCCCGCGGACGATCAGCATGTCCTTCACGCGGCCGGTCACGTACAGGCGGCCGTCGACGATTGCGCCCAGATCGCCGGTACGCATGAACGGACGCGCGTCCGGATCGGCCTCGAAATGCGCACCGAACGTCGACTGCGTGGCGTCCGGGTTGCCGTAATAACCGACGCCGATCGCGCCGCCGCGGACCCAGATCTCTCCGACACCGTTCGGATCGGCAACCGGGCGACCGTCGGCGCCCGCGATCCGGATCTCGGTGCCGGGCGCCGTGCCGCCGCACGAAACGAGGCTCTTTACATTCGTGTGGTCGGGCTGGACAGGCTCGACGACACCCGCGGCGAGCTTCACGTTATCGACGTCCAGATAGCAGGCGCCTTCACCGCACCCGACGCCCGATACGATCAGCGTCGCTTCTGCCATCCCGTAGCACGGGTAGAACGACCCGGGCGCGAAACCGTGCGGGTGCGCAGCGTCGATAAAGTCGGTGACCGTCTCGCGATGAATCGGCTCGGCGCCGCAGAATGCAACGCGCCAGCTCGACAGGTCGAGCGCCTCTCCGGCATCGCTTGCGTTCAGTGCAGCTGCCGCAAGCGCATACGCGAAATTGGGCCCGCCGGACGTCGTTGCCCGGTGCGCCGAGATCGCACGCAACCATCGGCCCGGCTGCTGGACGAACGCAACGGGCGACATCAGGACGACCGACAGCCCGATCGACGCCAGCTGCAGCGGCATCGACAGTCCCATGTCGTGATACAGCGGCAGCCACGACAACATGCGCGTGTCGCGGTCGTGCTGCATCAACGTCGCGATCGCGCGTTGGTTGTCGATGATGTTGCCGTGCGTGATCATCACGCCCTTCGGTGTGCCCGTCGATCCGGACGTGTATTGAAGGAACGCCAGATCGCTCGCATCGGGCATGTGCGGCAGCCCCGGCACGTCCGGCACCCCTGCATCGACGAGCGCTTCGTACGTGACGAGCTTGCAGCCGGAAAACAATTGCTGCGATTCGCGCAAGGTCGCGAGCGTGTCGATCGATGTCGCAGGCGCGACGATCAGCGTTGCGCCGCAATTGTCGGCAATGGCCTGCAGCTTCAACCATTGCGCGACCTTGCGTACCTGCTGCGGATGATAGGCCGGTACGGCGACGCGGCCCGATGCAAGGCACCCGTAGAACGTGCAGACGAACTCGGCGCTGGTCGGCAGCAGCAACAGCACGCGCGCCCCCGGCTCGGTCAAGTGCGCGAGGCCGCGCGCGACGCGCATCATGCCGGCGTACAGATCGCCGAAAGTGCTTTCGCTTTCGATCGCTTCGCCGTCGCGCAAGATCGTCAGCGCGACGCGATCGGGGTCCCGCTCGGTGTGGTGCGCGAGCGTCTCGATGATGGAGGTCGGTTCGACATCCATCGTAAACACGTTCGGATTCGAGTTCGGATGCGTCGTCATGGTGTGTCCAGGATGAGGTCGGCGCGAGCCGCCGCGCAGACGCGGGGGCTCGCGCAAGAGCGTGATCTCATGCGTCGCGCAGGAACGCGTCCGCGATCGCGCGGCGATTGAGCTTGAGGTTACGGGTGCGCAGGCCGCCTTCGACGTCGAATTCGCGGTCGGTGAAAATGACCTTCGTCAATTGCCGCTGCGCAGGAAGCGTGCCATTGACTGCCCGGACGAGCTCGCGCAACGCGCCGGTTACTTCGGCATCGTCCGGCCGGCGCGTGGCGATGACGACGCTCAGCCCCGCGTGCGAGCCGGCCATCACGACGGCTACCTCGACACGTGGATCGCGATACAACAGCGCCTCGATGGGCTCGGGATGGAACTTCTCGCCGTTGCTCGTGATGATTGCGTCCTTCTTGCGACCGACGACGCGCAGGAAGCCATCGCTGTCGAACTCGGCGATGTCGCCCGTCGCCACCGCGTTCGGAGCGACGAAGGTCGCGCGGATGTCTTCTTCCGGCGCATCGAAATAACCCAGCGAAAGCAGTGCGCTTCGCGTCACGATCACTTCGCCGTCTTCCGACAACGACACGCTGCCGGGCTCCGCCGGTTGACCGACCGTGCCGACTCGCACGCGTCCGGGCTTGTTCCAGGCAACCATCCCTGCCTCGGTGATCCCGAACGCCTCGTACAGCTCGATCCCGCAGTCCCAGAAGAAATCGAGTGCGGCGCGCTTGATCGGCGCCATCCCCGTGATCATGTAACGGATGTTGCCGCCCGTCAGCGCGCTCAGGCGCTCCGCGAGCGTCGAGGGATCGCCGGCAGGACCGGCGGCCGCTCGCGCCACGGTATGCAGCGTCTCGTACAGGACGGGCGGCGCGATCACGAACGTCGGGCGATGCCGTTTGAGACCCGGAAAGAGTCCGTGGAACGGCACGGAAACGAGATCGACACCGTGATACAGGCAGAAGTAATACGTCATCCGCTGCTGATAATTCGCGAACGGCAGGAACGTCAGGAAGCGCTCGCCCGGCGCGACGCCGAACGCGTCGCGATACAGATCGAGCAGGTGCGCGGTACCGCGCCGGCTCATCACGAGCCCCTTGTTCTTGCCGGTCGTGCCGGAGCTGAACACGAGCGAATGCGTATCCGGCCGATGCTCGACGAGCACCGGCTCGATACGCGTGTCCGAACCGCGCGCGTCGGCCGGGTCGATATCGATGACCCGGCCAGCGATCGACTCGGTGGAATCGAGCCACCGTGCATCCACCGCAAGTACGCTCAGTCGGTAGCGCTCGATCAATGCGTCGCACGTGTCGGGCAGGCGATCGTTCGGGAAAGCGACCGATACGCAGCCGAGCTCCATGCACGCAAGGTCCCACACGATCCACGGGTAGCCGTTCGGTGCCGCGATGCCGACGCGTGCCCCTGGCACGAGGCCGATCGCGTTGCCGCGCTCCACCGTAGCGAGCACGTCCTCGAACAGTTCGTGAAAAGTCCGGACAGTTTCGGCTCCCTTGTCGTCGACAAAGGTCAAGGTATGACTGCTGTCGCGCAGGCGGGCGACGAGATCATCGAAGGTCATCATCGGCGTTTTCCCGTCACGCGTGCGCGACGCCCTCCGCGGACGCGTAGTACTTTTGTGCCGCGCTTTCATACATGTTCCAGAACAGCTTGCACGTGTGGCGCACCGAGAACAGGGCTTCCTGCTGCATCTCCACGGTCGTGCACAGATCGGTCACGAGCGAGATGCCCTCGGCGACGTGCGCGACGTCTTCCTTCTGGTGAACCGAGAAGAAGCGCGTGTCTTCCTCGGTCAGTCCATAGCACTTCGCCAGAATGGCGTGGCGTGCTTCGCCTGCGCGGGTTTCCAGACTCTGCCCTTCGCTGGCGATCATCACCGCGGCAGCACCGATATGGTAGGTGCCCGCCCCCTTGCAGTTCTCGAGCCGATACTCGATCAACTCACGGGTCGCGGCAGACGGTACCCACGCATCGCGCTCCTCGTCGCTGATCCGTTGCGCCCGAATGAAGTCCTCCATGAGCTCGACATGGTTCTTCGTCTTCGAGAAACGTCCCGTCTCCTCCTCGAACAGGTTGTACAGCAGCCGGCGCTTGTGGTCGGGAAACGGGCAACGGAAGTACAGGTTCTCGATGTATTCGAGAAAGTACCGGGTGATCTGGTATCCCTCGAGCGTGATGATCTTCAGCAAGCGCCAGTTTTTCTGCGGCGTAAACAACTCCGCGAAGATCGGATGATCGAGGGTCAGTTGTTCGTCCAGCGTTTCGCGCAGCGTGCGCGAGAAGGTCGCTTTGTCCATCAGCACAGCTTCGTTTGCGAGGGTCATGGTCGTTCCCTGTCGGTAAGGTAACCGGCAATGTAATGGCGGCTTTCAAGACTGAAACCTGTCCGTTCGGGCGAGTGTTTCACCTGTACGCCAATCCTGTACGTCAGTGCAGGTAGGCAGTGCGGCGGCTTGACGCTATAAAGCGAAACCCCTACGGCACTTGGAGCATCCGATGGACGACCACGCGAATGTATTCGCTACGCTTACCGAACTGATTCCACAGATTGCCGCGCTCGATATCGCGCCGGACATGCTGACTCGCGAAACGTCGCTGACGTCGGACCTGATGCTCGATTCGATTTCGCTGCTGTCCCTGATGGCGCTGACGGAGGATCGCCTTGGCGTCAGCTTTGCATCGCACACGGAACAGGTCGCGAATCTCGAAACCATCGGCGACGCGGTCGATCTCGTCGAAATGCTGTTGTCCGTGAAAGCGTAGCGAGATGGCGATGAACGATCGATTTCCGTTGAACGGTCAACCACTCGACGCGCGCACGGCATCTTCCGCCGGCGGCTACGGCAGCATCCATTTGCTGCTTGCCGGCGACCTCGACGCAATGCGCATCGCGTTCGGCACCGGCGACGCGGCATCAGCCGCCCGCACCGCGGCGGACCCGAAAACAAACGCGCGCGTTGCGAGACTTCGCGATACGCTGAGCGCCCCCGACACGCAGCGGATCGCTATCGTCATCGACGATCCCGAGCTCCGGCGTACGCGCGAATTCGCGTCCTTGCCACGGACGATCCCGGCCGCGCTCGGCGTCGACGCGGCGTCCATGACCGACGCATGCATCGTCGTGCTCGGCGACGCGCTCGCGAACGGCACGGATATCATCGACGACGCGAGTACCCTGTCGTTACCACCGCTCGATACGCTCGCCGATGCGGTCGCCGATACCGTGTTCGAGGTGCGCCGGCGCGCCGATACCTACTTTCAGCATGAACCGCTGGCATTGCCCGGCGAATCGGCCGGCGCGGCTCACCTGTTGACGGCCGAAGCCGTGCTGGCCTGGCTTGCGGCCGAAGCGACGGCCGGCCTTCACGTCGTGTACGGCGACCTGCGCATCACGTGGCAAGCGCTCGCTGCGAGCGTCGCCGGATTCGCGCAGGTTCCGACGCGAACCCGCTCCGTGCAAGACGGTCCGGACGCAGTGCTCGACCTGCTCGATACGAACCTGCGGCACGCAGCGCAGACGCTTGGATGCCGCGACGACGCGCGCGAGTTCCCCACCGACGTCCGGGTGCACCGGCTGTGCTGCGACAACTTCGACTGGGGCGATCGGATCGCCTCGCGCGTCGCCGCTCACGCCGCAGCGCATGAGCGACGCGTCGCGCCCCGGTTTGTCGACCTGCCGTCCGCGCGGCGCATCACGACCGGAAACGGGCATGTCTATCTGAATTGCGGAGGGGGTTCCCGGGCCTTGCTGCTCATCAACGCCTTCGGCATCCCGCACGACGTCTGGCATGATTTCGCTGCCGAATTGGCGCCGCATTTTTCCATCTATTTGGTGGACGAAGCAGATGACACGCCTGCCGAAGCAGGACTGACACGTGCGTATTATTCCGATCCCGATGCCCCTGGCCGCTATGCACGCAGCGTGGCCGAGTTGCTCGACGTCGAGCGGATCGACGCGATTCACGTCGCGAGCTGGTGCGGAGGGGCGCGATATGCGCTTGCGTTGGCGCGAGCGCTGCCCGGCCGTATCGCATCGATGAGCCTGATCGCACCGTCGTTTGCCGGCGCGCAGGACTACGACGGCGCGGACAGCCCCTACGAAAACAATCTCAACACGATGTGTTCGCTCGTCGCGCGTATGCCGAAGGCTGCGGACAGCATGGCGAAATCGATGATGGCGCTGCTGGAGAAGCGGGAACGAAGCGATGCTCGCGGAGACGGGCATGCATCGATGTTCGCGCTGTCCGATTCGTCGACGCGCCACTGGCTGCACGCGCCTTTCATGTCCGCGACGAACATGATCGATTACAGCCAGCAGTTGCTGAACTTCCGCGCGCATCGAATCGAGTCCGAGCGCGACGGTTCGGTCGCGGAAATCCCGGCCATGCTCGTTACCGGGGAATACGACGAAATGACCTGCGCGACGCGCGCGCGGGCCATTGCTTCTGCGCTGCTTCGTCCGATCCAGATCGAAATGCTGGGCGGCAGTCATCACATGGTTCACCAGAACGCGGCGCTCCTGGCGCGACTCGTCGGCACGTTCGTCGACAACCCGATTCTTGCGCCCGACGCACTTCCGCATCCGCGACTGCGATTCTTCGCGGATGCCGGGTACGGCGACATGGAGTCGGGCGAACTGTGACGGCCGCCCGGTCCGATGCCCGTTCGGACAGTTACAGACCCGGGGCCTCGGTCACTAAAGTCGCGCTGTGACAGCAGTTCGGATCACACGCGTCCGATCGCGTCGCGCCACTCGCGAACGACGCACAAGCCACCGTCAACCAGCTGGTCGGAGAATTCGAATGTACGCAAACAGTCTTGTCGAACTGATCGGCGATACGCCGCTGCTTTATCTGAAGAGCCTGTCGAACGAACACCGGCGAATTCGCGTGTTCGGGAAGCTCGAGTGCTACAACCCCGGCAACAGTGTCAAGGACCGGAGCGCCCTCCAGCTTCTGCGCCAGGCAGAGCGCGATCATGGCCTCAAACCGGGCTGGTCGATCGTCGAATCGACGTCCGGCAACATGGGGCATGCGCTCGCCATGCTGTGCGCAACACGCGGATATCGCTTCATTTGCGTGCTCGACCCGAAGACACCGAAGACGAATGCGAACCTCGTGCGGGCATTCGGTGGAGAGGTGGAGATGGTCGAACAACCGGACGAGACCGGCAGTTTTCAGAAGAAGCGAATTGCAGTCGCGAAAGCGATCGCCGCGAGCGTGCCGAACTGCGTCAACCTCGATCAGTACAACAATCCGGCCGCCATCGACGCCCATTACTACTCCACCGGACCGGAGATCGTTTCCCAGCTGGCCGATCGGCTCGACGCCGTGATCGTGTCGGCCAGCACCGGCAGCCATCTGAGCGGAATCGCGCGCTATGTGAAGGAGCGTGATCCGTCGACCCGCGTGATCGGCGTCGAACCCGCCGGCTCGGTCGTGTTCGGCGGCACGTACCGACCGCATTTGCAGAATGGCGCAGGCCTCAGTTTCCAGCCCGGCAACATCCTGATTCATCTCGTCGACGACACGATGCGCATCGAAGATCGCGACGCATTCGTCGGTTGCCGCCGTCTCGCGCTCGACGAAGGGTTGTTGCTCGGAGGCTCATCCGGCGCGATCGCGCAGGCCGCGCGCCGCTACATCGCGACCTTGCAAGGCCCGGCCAACATCGTGCTGGTACTCCCGGACAGCGGCACCAAGTATCTGGACACGATTTACGACGATCAATGGCTCATCGATCATGGCCTCCAGGCCGTGCTCGACGACCTTTGCAACACCGCGACGCCGCCACGCGCCGAAAGCGCCGTGGCCCTCGAAACCATGTGACCCAGGGACACCCATGAACGACTCCATCCGTACCCAGCTTGCCGACGGCGCACAGTACCCGATCGTGTTGCCGAAGGTCGACGTCACGCATGTCACGTATCGTTGGGCGAACACCGTCGACGATGCACTGGGGGCGCAGGTCATCGAGCTGATGCGACGCACGAGCGAGAGCGCACCGATCATCGGTTTCGCCGAAACCATCACGGATGCGGAAGCGATCCGCTACCTCGATGAACTGCGCTCGAATCTCGCCGCGGAGAAGGTACGTCTGCTGACGATCTACGCCAGCACGGCACAGCTGATCGGCCTGTGCACGTTGCGCCGCAACCTGAACCCGAACAATCGCCACATCACCGATCTCGCGAAAGGCATGATCCACGATGCCTATCGAGGCGGCGGTGTGCTGCCCGCCGCATTCGTCGAAATTGCACTGCAATGCGATCTGGACCATGTCGAACTGGTGACGCTCGACGTGCGCGACGGCACGCCCGCGCATCGGGTCTGGGAGCATTACGGCTTCCAGATCTGGGGCACCTTGCCGGATTACGCGCGCGCAGACGGGAAGGTTCATGCGGGCCACTTCATGATGCAGCGCGTGGCAGACCTCAAGGAACGTGCGCTCGGCATGCTCCGCGGCCGCGAGGCCGACCGTGCTGTCGCAGCCAAAGCATCGGTATGAGCGATCCGATCTACAGCGGCCCGATCATCGACTCGCACTGCCACATTGCGTCGACGCGCTTTATCCCGAGCGCGTTCCTCGAGGGCTTGTGCGCCAACGTTCATGTGCGGCTCGTCGCAAACGGCGTTCGGAAATCCCGCTCGGAACTCCTGGATACCTACCTCGCGCAGAGCCAGGACCACTTCGGCGACGCACTGGCAGTCGACATGGCATCGGCCGGTATCGAACAGGCCGTCCTGCTGCTGCCCGACTTCACGTACGTGATGAAGAGCGACCTGACGATCGCCGAGATGTACGCCGAGCATCATGCGATTCTGCAGCGCCACGGCGAGCGCTTCCACGTGTTCGGCGGAGTCGATCCGCGTTGGGGTGCCGACGCTGTCGCCTTGTTCGAGAAAGGCGTGGTCGAGTACGGCTTCTCCGGGCTGAAACTGTATCCGCCCTGCGGCTACAGCCCGAGCGACAAGATCCTCTACCCGCTGTATGAAATCTGTCGCGCACACCGGCTGCCGGTTCTGCTGCACGTGGGTCCGACCAGCCCGACGCTCGAATTCGCGTACTCGCACCCCGATCTGCTCGACCGCGCGGCGTTCGATTTTCCCGACGTGAACTTCATCCTCGCGCACGGCGCCGTCCATCACGTCGACGCGTGCGTGCGACAGTGCGCGTATCGACCGAATGTGTATCTCGACATCAGCGCGTTTCTCGGTTCCCAGCATCCTCAGGGTTGGTCGACCGCCCTCGCGGAGCTGTTCCGCATGAACATCAATCACAAGATCCTGTTCGGCACCGACTGGCCGGTCTTTCGCAATTCGGGGGGCCATCGCAAGGTGATGGAACAGTTTCTGGCCCCCAATGGTCCGCTGGCGGCGGTCGCGCCGGTGCAACGCAAGTGGTTGATGTCCGGCAACACGCACGCGCTGCTGCCGGCGCCGCGCACGATCGATGCGATCGCGTGACCCGGGCCGGCGCGTGCGCCGGCCGTCCCGCACGCATTACGGGCTGGCGACCGCCGCGGTTGTCGCCGCAACGCTTGTCTGGAGTGCATGGCCCGCCCACACGTCCGACGCGGCGACCGAAACTGCCGATACGCCGGATCGCTGGAGCGCCGACGAGCAGGCGCTGCTCAAGTCGATGCGCATGCCGTCCAGCACGCCCGCAAAGGCCGATCCGTCGAATCGGGTCGCGACGTCCGCGAACGCGGCGCGGCTCGGCAAACGGCTGTTCGCCGACCCGCGGTTCAGCCGCAACGGTGCAATCGCTTGCGCCAGCTGCCACGCCGTCGACCGCCAGTTCGAGGACGGGCGACCCCTCGCGATCGGCCTGGGCACCGGCGTACGCCGCACGATGCCCGTGGTCGGCGTGGCCGGCTCTCCATGGCTATTCTGGGACGGCCGCAAGGACAGTGTGTGGTCGCAAGCGATCGGGCCGATCGAGGATCACAACGAACACGCCGGCACCCGGCTGCGCGCCGCACATGTGCTGGCCGAGCACTATCGTGGCGAATACGAGTCGTTGTTCGGACCATTACCCAACCTGAGCGCGTTGCCGCGCGACGCGGGTCCGCTTGGCACCGACGTCGAAAAGGCGGCGTGGCGGGCACTCGACGAACGCACGCGCACCGACGTGTCGCGCGTGTTCGCGAATCTCGGCAAGGCGATCGCGGCGTACGAAGCGACACTGCAGTACGGGCCGTCGAACTTCGATACTTACGTCGATGGTGTCCTGACTGGCGACCCGGGCAGGCTCGCGGCGCTCAGCGCGGTCGAAAAGGCGGGGCTGCGCGTATTCATCAGCAAGGGTCAATGCGTGACGTGCCACACCGGGCCGATGCTGAGCGATCGTCAGTTCCACAACATCGGCGTACCGCCGCGCAGCGGAGCGGCCTCCGATACCGGCCGCGCGGCGGCGGTCGACAAGGTGCTGCACGACGAATTCAATTGCATGGGACCGTTCAGCGACGCAAAGCCCGAGCAGTGCGACGAGCTGCAGTTCATCTCGACCGACGACCCGCAGATGCTTGCCGCGTTCAAAACGCCGAGCCTGCGTAACGTCGCACTGCGACCGCCGTATATGCATGCGGGACAATTCGCGTCCCTTGAAGCCGTGATGCGGCACTACGCGGACGCGCCGGCGGCTGCGATCGGGCATAGCGAACTGAAGAAAATCGCGTTGTCGGACGAGGAACAACGACAGCTCGTCGCCCTGCTCGGCGCCTTCTCCGGCCCCATCGTCGAGCGCTGACCGGCCGCCTCCCGTCGCACGTCAACGGGAGGCGTCGCGAACGGCTACGCCCATCACCTTCACCTGGCCGCCGAACGGCAACGCGGCCGCCTGGTATACGGTTCGCGCGGGGCGACGATCGGCGGGGAACAGGTCCGCGTATACCTCGTTCACCTCCGCAAGCGCACCGATGTCGACGAACGCGATGTCGACGAATACCAGATCCCGAGGGTCGAAGCCTGCCGCATCGAGCGCGCTGAACAGGTTCGCGAACGCGCGTCTGGCCTCTTCCGCGGGTGTACCGGGCACATAGCGACCATCGGCGTCCAATGACAGTTGACCGCTAAGGTAACAGGTGTCGTTTGCGACGACCGCATGACTGATCGGCGATGGCCATTGCGGCAGTCCGTTACCCGACGTAACGTAGCTTTTCATGAATTGCTCCTCGATGTGTGCGGCGCCACGCGTCGCGCGAAACATGCGCACATGCTCCGCGTCATAAGTAGTGCTTGACGAGCAGCTGCCAAAGATTCGACTGCGGCAGTGCGCCGAATTCGGTCGATGACGCGCCCGCATTGATCTGCCATTGCAGTGCGACGTCGGTACGGGCGAAGCGATAGCGCGCTTCGAGCCAGGTGAGCCTGCTGCGATCCGCGAGGTTCAACCTGACGAAACCGGACAGGTCGAGACGCTGGAACCATGCATCCTGCCATCTGACCATCGCGAACAGCCCGTCACGCGTGACGGGGTCTTGCTGCGCGGCCGACAGCGCCCGATACGCGGCGTAGCTGGCCGGGGGGCCGTTGCGCAGCGCCTGCCAGCCGGCACGATCGAGTGCCGCGCCATCCCGGTCATACTCCAGCGTGACGGACAGATTGCGAGACGTCGTGCAAGTCACGCCTGTTGCGAGCTTCCAGCGAAACGCGACATCGCTATACGGGCGTCCGAGCGCGCGAGCGAGCGTCGACGGCCCTCGCCCTCCGGACCATTCCGCGTATCCGACGCACGCATTGTTCACGAGATGGACCAGGTTGACGCCGAATTGCGGCGAACTGCCCGGCTTTCCGTCGTCATAGATCACGATCTGCGGTGACAGATCCGAGATCACGTGCTGGCTGAACTGAAGCATCCAGCGCGTGCGCTGATTCGTTGCGCCGAAGTCCGGCGAGAACGACGCGTCGGTTGCATGATCCGCGATGCGCGGCGCGACAAGCGCGCTGACGGAACCGTCTGCCCACAATTGCTGACCGCGCAACATCACGGTGCCGAGCCGGTTCTCTCGCAGGCTCGCGGGATCCACCGATGTCACGGAGCGGACCGCGTTGTCGCGAAAGAAGTCGGTCGGGTTGTAGCCGGTGGCGACACCGAGCCTCACGTTGACGCGGCCGGCCTGCAGCAGTGTCTTGCCGCCGCCCACACGACCGTCCACGTACAGTTCCTTCAGCGTGTTGATCGCACCGGAGTCGTCATCGAAGCGTAATGGACCGTTCAGGTCGAGTCGATCGGCGAGATTGATGCCCCAGCCGCTCGAGAACGCATGGCGCGCGGTCAGGTCGAGCGACAGGCGCGTGGCCATCCGCGTGCCGCCTGGCCGCAGGGTAGCGAAGCGCAGGCCTGGTTCGATGCTGAACTGGTACTTGCCGTCGTCAACCGTCTGCACCGGCGTCGCGTCGGCGAGCGCCAGGCCCGCCTCTTCCGCGTCACTCGCGTGGCACGTGCTTGCCGCGCCGGCCAACGCAATGCAGACGATGCTGAGTCGCTTCATCATTCCGGTTGGAAACGGGCCATGAAATCGGACTGGAACCAGGCGTCCGGAATCTCGCGCGCGACATAGTCCGCATAGCGCATCACGGTCACGAGATTCGGATTGAGCCCGTCGATGATCACGATCTCGGTTGGCCGCAGCGCGCCCAGCTGTTGCTGATAACGTCGATAGAATGCGGTCTTGAGGAGCTTGCCGCTTTCACTGAAGAAACGTGCCTTCACCGGACGCGAGTCCGCCGCGTCGATCCACATTTCGATCGAGTGATAGGTCATGTCGGACACGCTCTGGACGAGCTTCAACCGGTATGCACGGCGCGTCTGGCGCTCACCGTCCTGCACGTCCTCCTCGGCCTCGACCTGCGCGCGATAGCCCTGCGCGAAATTGACCGTGACCACGTCGCCGTTCGACGCCTGCCCGAGCAACCGTTGCTGCGGCGAAATGCGGATCGTCGCTTTGCTCGCGGGATCGAAAAACCACAGGTCGTTGCCGCTCTTGAGCATCAGCTTGTTCGCGTCGCGTGCGGGCGCCGCGAACCGGATCAGGCTGCGAAACTGGCCGCTCGCCGGATTGATCCGCGAATAGGCGGTCAGTGCGTTCGAATCCGTTTGCTTGCCGTCGGTGTATTGCGTCAGCGTGACGTTCAGCGTGAACGGTTCGCTCGGGTTGCGCACGGCATCGCTCGCGGCGAGGATGCGCTGTGGATCTGGCGCGGCTTTTGCGGCACTGCAGGCAAGTGCCAGGATCACGGCAGCGCACAGGCGCGCCATCGAATGCGTCTGCATCGGAATCTCCGGAGCAAGTACGGAATGACAGGGACGAGCGCGGCTCTCCACCCGGAACGGGTGGAAAACCGGCACGACTGGGGATGAATAAGTCGAAGCTGCGGTGCGCTGCTCAGTAGCCCGGATATTGCATCTGCAGTGCAACCCATGCGGCCGTGCGCTTGCCGAATTCCGACGAGATCGCCTTCAGCGACGCGTCGAGCGCATGCAACGGATAGCGCGTAATCGGTGCGGACAACATACGCGTCGGCGCGTCGACGCCGGTTACGCGGTCGGGAACGATGGTCAGTCCACGCCGGGTGCGCACCGGTTCGCGGTTCGCGGCAACCGTGTAGGCAGTCGAGCGGAACGTGGTCGAATACGCGTCAGCTTCGAGCACGAGCGCAATTTCGTCGACGCCCGGCGCGATCGGAATGCCGAAATCCTCATGTGACCAGAACGACACGTAGTTGGTCGCGATCGTCGCCATCGCCGGCAAGCCGAGATTGAAGCGATCGCTTGCGATCTCGGATGACCACGCGGGGCGTCCGAGTCGCTCGGCGACCTGCAGCGCCCGTTCGCGACCGGCGAGCGCTTCGACGAGCGCAAGCGACACCGGAATCGTCGCGGTGACGCCGGTCGTCGTGACGACCTTGCCATCGGCAACGTAGCGCTTGCCATCGACCCAGCGCGTATCGGTGAACTTCTTGCGCAGGTCGTTCATCGAGTACCAGTGCCCCGTTGCGCGGCGGCCTTCCAGCAGACCCGCGCGTGCGACGACCCAGACGCCGTCGCACACGCCGATGATCGTCGCCCCCTTCTTCGCCTGCTCGGCGACCCATGCAAGCAGCGCCGGATCGCTGTCGCGATGCACGGCCGGCACGATCACATAGTCCGCGCCTTCGGGCACGCGCTGGTCGAATTGCGCGGTGGTTTCGTCCGGAATGACGTTCATCGGTGCCGGGAACATCCGGATGGGACCCGGTTTCGTTGCCAGTGCAACGAGATCCGCGGCGCCCGATTCGGCGACGATCCCATACGGGACGACGTAATCGGTCAGCTCGGTATAGTAGTTCTCGCCAACGACGGCGACGATCGGGCGCGTGCGTCCGAAGCGCGGCTGATAGGCGGGCAGCCGGTCGGCGCGAGCGGTAACGGGCGCGGCCGCGGCGGGTGCCGATGCTTCGTTCGCCGGCCCCGCGTGGGCAATACTCGCGATCCCAGATGCAAACGGCGCGAGCAGCAACATCATCCAGTACAGCACGACTCTTCGCATTGAAGCTTCTCCGTGAATGGAATTCATCCAGTAAACGGGCATGGCGCCCGTTTCGATCGTCATGACGCCACCGCGGGCGGCAACACGACGTTGAACGTCACGTCGTCGCCGCCCTGCGCCTCCCGTACCTTCAGCGTGATCGTCCACCACCCGGGCATGCTGAACTTCATCCCTTGCAGCCGATACACGCCATTACCGTCGTCCGGGACGACGCGAGGGCGCGTCGGCAGACCGTGCCCGTGCTGGGGCATCCCGCCGCTCACGTCGATGCGCGCATCGCGCACGGGCTCGCCCGACGCACGCTTCACGGTGACGGTCCATGCATGGATCCGGTTCAGTGGCGGCGGCGTCGTGGGCGGCTCGAGCGTCACGACATATGCGCCTGCCGCAGTCGATTGCGTCAGCGATAGATTCAGCCCCGCGGGAACCGACTGCTCGGTGGGTGCGCCGCACGCACCGAGCCATGCGGCGCAGCTCCCGGCGAAGGCTAACATGACAAACCGCCGACGAATAGATTTCGCCATCATTTCATTCGTGCAGGGTCCGGTCGCTCGATCACGCGTAGCGGAGCGCATCGACGATCTCCATTCGGGACGCGCGGCGCGCGGGCAGCAACGCGGAAAGCATCGACACCAGCAGCAGGCCGATCGCGGTACCGACGATCAGGTCGTTCTCGCCCCACACGCGAATGATCAGCGGCACCGGCGAGCGGCCCGGCGGTGTCCACGTAAGACCGCTGACGTTGATGACGCCGGCGAGCATCGCTGCGCTGACGACGCCGAGCACCGCGCCGATCACGCCGAGCAGCAACCCTTCGCACAGGAACAGGCGACGCACGCCGGTGCGGCGTAATCCCATCGCGCGCAGCGTGCCGATTTCGACCGTGCGCTCGAACACTGCCGTGCTCATCGTGTTGCCGACAGTGAACAGCACGATCGCAGCGATCAGCAGGGCGACAAAACCGAACAGTGTCGTGAACATCGCAAGCGCCTGGCCGTAGAACGGATTCAGCACGGTGTAATCGACCACTTCCGTGTCCGTACCGGCGAATTTGGTGTTGAGCAACGTCTCAAGCCGGGCCTTCGCGGCGGGCAAATCCGCGGTGTGGCGCAATTGCACGACGACAGCCGTCGCCTTCGGCCGCTCGTTGCCGTAGACGAGCCGTTGCGCTTGCGCAAGATGCAAGCCCACGTACATGTCGTCGTATTCCTTGATCCCCTGCCGTTCCGCCTTCACCACCTGCAGTTCCGCGACGTTCGGCGCACCGCGCGCGGTCGCTGCGAGCAGTTCGATCCGACGCCCGTCCGTCGCGGCAGACGGCACGTCGCGCAACCCGTCGGCGAGCGCCGCGATGTCGGCCGGCAGCGGCGAGGTCTTCGCCGTGTCTGCGGGCTTCTTGGGCGGCTTGCAGTCGGGTACCTTGAGCGGTCCGCACAGTTCGAGTACGCGCGCAAGGCCCGTACCGATCACGGCTGCGTCGCCTGCCGTGCCGGTGAGCGCCATCGGCGGAATCGTCACCGGAAAGTGATAGTCGTTCCAGTCGCGCATCCGGTTCTGGTCGTCGACACGCACGCCGAGCGCGAGTGCGGTGCGCGACAACCCGGCATCGAAGTTGCCCGCAATACCCTGCAACTGCAGCGTGGGGGTCGCGACGAGCACCATGGGCGCCAGTACCGGGTCGGCTTTCACCGCATCGATGATCGCCTCGTAATTCTCGATCCCGTACTCGGAAGGATTCCCGCTCCCGAACTCGTAGAACCCCTTGCGTTCGATCTGCAGGTGGCCGCCGTACTTCACATAATCGGTTTGCAGACCATACGTGATGTTGCGCGTATAGCCGCCGAACAGCAGCACCGCGTGGGCGCCGACGATCATCGCGAGCAAGGTCGTGATCGAACGGCGACGGTTGCGCAGCAGGTTGCGCAGCGCGAGCGACAATGTCTTCATGCGAACGCCTCCTGTGCATCGGTGCGTGTCACGGTGGACACGCTGCCGTCGGCAATGTGGACGACGTCATCGCCCGCCGCGAGCACCTGCGGATCATGCGACGAAATCACGAACGACACGCGCCGCTCCCGTTGCAGTCGCCGCATCAGCGCGATGATCTGCTGTCCGGTCTTGCTGTCCAGGTTGGCGGTCGGCTCGTCTGCCAACACGAGGTTCGGCGACCCGACGAGTGCGCGGGCGATCGCGACCCGCTGTCGCTGACCGCCAGACATCTGCCCTGGCCGGTGATGCGCCTTGTCCGCAAGGCCGACTGCATCGAGCATGTCCCGCACGCGAAGCGCGCGCTCGGATTCGGTCAGTCGCGAACCCGCTAGCAGCAGCGGATATTCGACGTTCTCGTGTGCGGTGAGCACCGGCAGCAGATTGAAGTTCTGGAAGACGAAGCCGAGCCGGCGAGCTCGAAAGTCGGACAGTGCGTCGTCCGACAAGCGGCCGACCTCCTCGCCTGCAACGACGATGCGGCCGCGATCCGGCCGGTCTACACAACCGACGAGATTCAGCAACGTCGACTTCCCGCTGCCGGACGCACCGGCGATGACAGTCAGTCTTCCATCGCGGATATCAAGCGTGACGTCGTGCAGCGCGGTCACGTTGACGGAACCCATCAGGTATGACTTCTCAACGGCTTCGAGTATTACGGCGTTCATGGTCTCGATGTACGAAGTTGGCGGCCCGCGACAGCAACGCGCAGGGACGATCGCGCAGCGCAGAATACCAACTTGCGTGTACGGAAAAACCTGTTCGTTGGGGCAGCGCCCAGGGGCGGCGCCGATGCCGGGACGTGGTGTCCCTTCCCGATTTCGGGAGCGATCACGACCGGGTCGGATCGTCAACCTGTACCGTCGGACGGCACACGTCACCCGCCCTTCCGATTACGCTGTGCCGGCATCGGAGCGCCGCACCGGGTCGGATCGCGGCCGAGACTCCTCACGACTTCCGTTCTGAATCGGCATGCCAGTCAAGATCACGCCCTGGTTCATCCTGCATCGCCCGCAACCCGCCGCGACGCATCGGCTGTTCTGCTTCCCGTACGCCGGAGCGGGCTCGCTGCTCTATCGACGCTGGGCGCTTGACCTGCCCAGCTGGATTGAAGTCGTTGCGGTCGAACCGCCGGGACGCCAAACACGCTTCGCGGAAGCGCCACCCGCATCGATCGACGCCATGGTAGATGCACTGGCAAGGGCCGCGAGCGGGCTCCTTGACAAGCCATTCAGCACCTTCGGTTACAGTTTCGGCAGTGTCGTCGGTATCGAATGGTTGAGGGAGCTCGGCCGCCGAGGGCTTCCCGAGCCGATCCACGCGTTCTGTGCCGCACACCGTGCACCGCATGTCGCACCTCGTCTGTTATCGCTTCATCGATTGCCCGAACCGGACCTTATCCGTTGGCTGAAGACGATGGGCGGAACGCCGGACGCCCTGCTGTCGGAGCCCGACTGGCTTCGGCACTTCCTGCGAGCGCTACGCGCCGATCTGGCACTCGCCGAAGGATATTGCCCCGATACGCCTTTCACGTTGCCGTGCGGGCTGACCGTATTCGGCGGCCTGCGCGATCCGCATGTCGATATCGACGCGCTGCGCGAATGGCGTCGCTACAGCGACGGGCCGTTCGCACTTCATCGGTTCGACGGCGATCACTTCTTTATCCATGCACGAGAACGCGAGCTTCAGGATCATGTTGTTGCGACGTTGACCGCCGGCGCATAGGCTCGATCCCGAAAACCGGCCGCGTCTGCATTTGTTTGACGAGGCCCTTCGCTCATAGCATCACGCGCTCGATCCCGCCATGGTTCGCACGTGCGACATAATCGGCCATCCAGTTCTCGCCGAGCACCTGGCGCGCGATCTCGACCACGATGTAGTCGGCCTCGATGTTCGCGTCCTCGTTGTAGCGCGACAGGCCCTGCAGGCACGACGGGCAGCTCGTCAGGATCTTCACGTCCGGGCCGCCGTTCGCGGCCGGCGCCGGTGCGCTCGCATCGCCGGCCACGACCGGGATGCCGCGCAGCTTCGCCGCCCCCTTGCGGATCTCCTCTTCCTTGCGGAAGCGGACCTGCGTCGACACGTCCGGGCGCGTGACCGCGAGCGTGCCCGATTCGCCGCAGCACCGGTCGTTCTTCTCGATCCTGTAGCCGTCCTTCTCCGTGCCCATCAGCTCGTTGACGAGCTTGACCGGGTCCATCGTCTTGATCGGCGTGTGGCACGGGTCGTGATACATGTAGCGCGTGCCCGTCACGCCGTCGAGCTTCATCCCCTTCTCGAGCAGGAACTCGTGGATGTCGATGATCCGGCAGCCCGGGAAGATCTTGTCGAATTCGTAGCCGGCGAGCTGGTCGTAGCAGGTGCCGCACGACACGACCACCGTCTTGATGTCGAGGTAGTTCAGCGTGTTCGCGACCCGGTGGAACAGCACGCGGTTGTCGGTGACGATCTTCTCGGCCTTGTCGTACTGGCCCGAGCCGCGCTGCGGATAGCCGCAGCACAGGTACCCCGGCGGCAACACCGTCTGCACGCCGGCCTCCCACAGCATCGCCTGCGTTGCGAGACCGACCTGCGAGAACAGGCGCTCGGAGCCGCAGCCGGGGAAGTAGAACACCGCTTCCGAATCGACGGTGGTCGACTTCGGGTTGCGGATGATCGGCACGATCTTGTTGTCCTCGATGTCGAGCAATGCGCGCGCCGTCTTCTTCGGCAGGTTGCCCGGCATCTTCTTGTTGACGAAGTGGATCACCTGCTCGACCACGGGCGGCTTGCCGGTCGTCGCCGGCGGGTGCTGCGTCTGCTTCTTCACGACGTTCTTCAGCATGTCGTTCGCGAAGCGCTGCACCTTGTAGCCGACGCCCATCATCATGCCGCGTGCGAGGTTGATCGTCTGCGGGTTGGTCGCGTTCAGGAAGAACATGCCCGCCGCATTGCCGGCGTTGAACTTCTTCTTGCCCATCTTGCGCAACAGGTTGCGCATGTTCATCGTGACGTCGCCGAAGTCGATCTTCACCGGGCACGGCGTCGCGCACTTGTGGCACACCGTGCAGTGGTCGGCCACGTCGTTGAACTCGTCCCAGTGCTTGATCGACACGCCGCGGCGCGTCTGTTCTTCATACAGGAACGCCTCGACCAGCAGCGACGTCGCCAGGATCTTGTTGCGCGGGCTGTACAGCAGGTTCGCGCGCGGCACGTGCGTCGCGCACACCGGCTTGCACTTGCCGCAGCGCAGGCAGTCCTTCACCGAATCGGCGATCGCGCCGATGTCGGACTGCTGCATGATCAGCGACTCGTAGCCCATCAGCCCGAAGCTCGGCGTGTACGCGTTGCGAAGATCGGCGCCGTCGAGCAGCTTGCCCTTGTTGAAGCGGCCGTTCGGGTCGACGCGCTGCTTGTACGCGCGGAATTCGGCGATCTCGTCGTCGGTCAGGAACTCGAGCTTCGTGATGCCGATCCCGTGCTCGCCGGAGATCACGCCGTCGAGCGAGCGCGCGAGCTTCATGATGCGTGCAACCGACGCGTGCGCGTCCTGCAGCATCTCGTAGTTGTCGGAGTTGACCGGGATGTTCGTGTGGACGTTGCCGTCGCCCGCGTGCATGTGCAGCGCGACGAACACGCGGCCGCGCAGCACCTGCTTGTGGATCGCCTGCGCCTCGTCGAGGATCTGCTTGAACGCGCCGCCGTTGAAGATCGCGCGCAGCTCCGCGCGGATCTCCTGCTTCCACGAGATGCGCACCGTGCGGTCCTGCGTGATGTGGAACACGGTCGCGCCCGGCTGCTCGTCCGCGCGATCCGCGAACTTCTCGGCCAGCGCCTCGTAGCCGAGCTGCACGAGGTAGTGCTGCGCCTCGCGCAGCGGCTGGTCGAGCCGGTCGCGCACGAATTCCCAGCGCGCCCGCACGCGCTTGAGCAGTTCCAGCGCCTGCTGGACGCGGTCTTCGAGCAGCTCGGCGCTCGGGATCTCGTTCGCGTCGTCGGTCTTGCCGAGCGGCAGGTTGCCGGCGCGGAAGAACGCTTCGAGCGCGTCGACGAGCTGCAGCTTGTTCTTCAGCGACAGCTCGATGTTGATCCGCTCGATGCCGTCGGTGTACTCGCCCATCCGGTTCAGCGGGATGACGACGTCCTCGTTGATCTTGAACGCGTTCGTGTGCTTCGCGATCGCGGCCGTGCGGCTGCGGTCGAGCCAGAAGCGCTTGCGCGCCTCCGCGCTCACCGCGACGAAGCCCTCGCCGCTCTTGCCGTTCGCCATCCGGATCACTTCGGACGTCGCGTGCGCCACGGCGTCGGCATCGTCGCCGACGATGTCGCCGATCAGCACCATCTTCGGGAACGAATTGCGCTTGCTCTTGGTCGCGTAGCCGACCGCGCGCAGGTAGCGCTCGTCGAGGTGCTCGAGGCCCGCGAGGATCGCGCCGCCCTGCTTCGACGTCTCGAACAGGTAGTCCTTGATCTCGACGATGCTCGGGATCGCCTCGCGCGCCTGGCCGAAGAATTCGAGGCAGACGGTGCGCGTGTGCGCGGGCATCTTGTGCAGCACCCAGCGCGCGGACGTGATGAGCCCGTCGCAGCCTTCCTTCTGCACGCCCGGCAGGCCGGCGAGGAACTTGTCGGTCACGTCCTTGCCGAGCCCTTCCTTGCGGAACCGGCGGCCTTCGATCTCGAGCATCTCGGTGCGCAGCAGCTTCTCGCCCGGCGCGTATGCGCCGTCGAACCACTTCAGCTCGAAACGCGCGACCGCGATGTCGTGGATCTTGCCCTGGTTGTGCTCGTGGCGCGTGACCTCGAGCCAGTTGCCGTCCGGGTCGACCATCCGCCACCAGGCCAGGTTGTCGAGCGCGGTGCCCCACAGCACGGCCTTCTTGCCGCCCGCGTTCATCGCGACGTTGCCGCCGATGCACGATGCGTCGAGCGACGTCGGGTCGACCGCGAACACGTAACCGGCCGCCTCGGCCGCCTCGGTCACGCGGCGCGTGACGACGCCCGCGCCGGAGAAGATCGTCGGCACCTTGTGCGCGACGCCCGGCAGCTCGGTCAGCTCGACCGCGCCGAGTTGCTCGAGCTTCTCGGTGTTGATCACCGCGGAGAACGGCGTGAGCGGCACCGCGCCGCCCGTGTAGCCGGTGCCGCCGCCGCGCGGGATCACGGTCAGGCCGAGCTCGAAGCAGGCCTTGATCAGTGCCGCGATCTCGGCTTCGCTATCGGGCGTCAGCACGACGAACGGGTATTCGACGCGCCAGTCGGTCGCGTCGGTCACGTGCGACACGCGCGACAGCCCGTCGAAGCGGATGTTGTCCTTCTGCGTGCAGCGGCCGAGCGCCTTGGTCGCTCGGCGGCGCAGGTCGGCCATTTTTTCGAATTCGTCGGCGAACTCGTTCACCGCACGCTGCGCGGCGCCTTCGAGCATCTCGACGCGCAACGCGCGCTCGCGGCCGGCGCCACCATGCTGGCCATCCACACGCACACGGCGACGCCTTGCGATCTCGGTCAGCCGGTCATGCAGCGTGCCGATCAGGAACGCGCGACGCTTTCGGTTATCAAGCAGGTCGTCCTGCAGGTACGGATTGCGGCGCACGGCCCAGATGTCACCGAGCACCTCACACAGCAGCCGCGCCGAGCGGCCCGTGTGGCGCTCGGCGCGCAGTGCGTCGAGCACCAACCACGCCTCTACGCCGAGCAGGCGGATCACGATCTCGCGATCGGAGAAGGACGTGTAGTTATAGGGAATGTTGCGTGAAGGCTCATGTATTCCCGCTATTGCCCGAACACAATCGAACAAATGTACGGTTGGCAGTCGGGCATTCATTGGAGTCTATGGAGCGAATGGTGAAGCGGGCTGAAACAAAGCTCGGGAAACGGGGAACGTATCCGGACACAAGCAGGCGAACTAAACGGAAACGACCGTCCGGATCAGATCGAACGCGCTTTTCAGGATCAACGCTGTGGCCACGCCGACCAATGGGGGCGCAAGTACGCCGGTGACGCAGAGCAAAACGCGGCCGACAGGCGGCAGGCCGGGACGCTTCCACGCGATGTAAACCGCCGCCGGCGGCAAAAAGAGAATCGACAGAATGTATGCTTTGTACGTAAATCCGTGACGCGCAACAAACGCCTTGACCTTTTCCTTGAAAGACATTCCTGAACTCCTCTAGATCAATCCCAGACGGCTGACTTTCGCCACCGCTTGTGCCCGGTTCGAAACACGCAGTTTTTCGTACACGTTGGTCAGATGGAACTTGACCGTCCTTTCCGACATGGAAAGTATCCGGCCAATTTCCCAGGCGGTCTTGCCTTCGACTACCCACTTGATTACGTCGGATTCCTTTCTCGTAAACTGAATTCCCTTCGAGTCCTCGCAGGGTTTCCGGTCGAGATCCACCGCGCGTAGTTCCGCATCCCGATGGTTCTGTCCCGTGATCTTTTGAATCAACGCGGTATGTAAATGCATGGCAATGAAGGTCAGAAGAAGCGCCGAGTGCAATGTCGCGTCTTCACACTTCAGCTGCAGAACGGTCCGGGTCGCCGTCGAATCGCCCGGGGGCGCTCCGATGCAGGCGACAATGCCCTTTCCCCGCATATATAACGCAAGGTCATTGACAAACGCATCGCACTGCGGCAATCCGGCATCGAGATCGTGCCAATGAAATGTATGGTCCTGACGGTTGGACAGCGTGAAGCAACTCAAATATTGGTCGATGTCAATCGTGGCGCCAAACAGAGTCAAGCCTCGCCGGGTTCCGGCGACGTCCTTCGCCAAACCATAGCGATAGATCAGACCATGAGAAGCTGTATCGCCGCTTCCGACATGCAAAATCAAACACTTGTCGAACGGGATCACCCGTCCAATTTTTTCCGCGAGTTGATCCATCCCGTCGGTCAAGCCGTTGGGGCGATGAATCTCGCCGATGATGCGAGAAAAGGTCTCCAATTTGCCGGGCCCTTATTGAAAAGACAAGATTCGTATGCATTGGTACGCCCTGGCAATCGACTTCCGATTTCCTGAAGTGTCAAGACCATAACGGGCTACTGATCAACCACAATTTTCACTCGGCGCGCCATCACCACGACAGCGAGCAATGGCATCGTAAAATCGATCGCCATTCATAAACAAGTTCTTGGAATGAATAATTTGACAGCGAATGCAGACCAGCACTCGCCCCTTCATACCATTAACATCTGCAATATTAAACTGTTAATTATTAACAGCACCGCTCACCAGAGCCGATGACAGATCGATTTCACCCACTTGCACCACGTCATATTTTATTCATTCAGTTCCAACATCCGAACCGGCGGTCACCGGGGCACACCTCCGATTAACCTCCGCGCCTGGATTCCACGCTCTAAATTTGACGTTGCGCAAGTATATCGGAGTACAGATGGCAGGAACATTACTCATCAAAAAAATATGTAATGAAGCTTTCTTTCACATTACGCAAAAACAAAGCACGCCATATCAACAATTCGCCATACTGTCGCACGAAATTTCAAGAAAATTGATGGCGTTCGCCATTTCGACAAATTTGCAGTCCGGCAAATTCGGAAAACTTTCCACTCGTCAGAATTTCAATTTCACTCATTCGCATAGTGCTATCAATTATTCACACCATCAGAATCAGTGACATTCAATTATCGCGACGGTCAGGCGAGGACAACGATGTCGAAAGGAATCCCACCGTTTTGATACAGCCATATTTTCTTGTTCTTGTATATCCCGGCAGACTGTCAAAACTGACAGGCAATCGACGTATTTAATCGGAAATCCATTCGAGCGACTGCTGGCCGTCACTGTAATGACTAGCGAATCTCGTCAGTGGCTACGCCACCGAGAGCATGACGACGTCTTTGCTGCACACCGGTAGCGGTTGCAAAAAAAGCTGCCTTGTCGTCTTTGGTGGACAGGGCATGCGGGCCATCACGCGCTCAACGACCCGCACGCCATCCATCTGGAAGCCCGGAGGTCGTCTCGCGACGCATACCGGTACGTAGCCGGGCAGCAGGCACGGCACTCGCAGCAGCGACAAACGCCCTGCGGTCGGCGGTCGATGGTGTTGGACCATCGCCGCCGGGCACCGACGCTTGGGCACGTTCGGCACGGTCCGGCAATCGATGCGTTCGATACTGCGCGGTACTACGAGCATTCGCGTATCGACCCGTCACCTGCTTGCACATCGGGACCATTCAGCTTGTTCGCGAATGCTCCGTGCGTGCATGTTTCGTCAGCACTCGAAGGCGGCCCTCGAACTTGTGAAGCAGCATCGACGCCGTGGCGGCAAGCCCGATCGCGAGTCCGCTCCAGATTCCGTAGATGCCATACCCCAGCAGCACACCGGCCGCCCATGCGACAGGCAGACCGATCATCCAGTACCCGACGATCGAGATACGGAACGAGCTTGTCACGTCGCCGAGGCCCCGCAAAATGCCGACACCGATGTTCTGGCTGCAATCGAAGATCTGCAGCAGCGCCGCGATCGTCAGCAGTCCTCCCGCGAGCCGCAGGACTTCCGCACTCGCGGCAACGCTGTTGTCGAGGAATGGCGCAAGCACGCGGGTCGGTGTGACGAGATACGGCAGCGCAACGATCAGCATGGCCCCGACGCCAAGCCCGAGTCCGGTATAACCGAGCCGCCGGGCGCCGCGATAGTCGTGCTGCGCGCACGCGTGGCTGATGCTGATCGATGATGCATGAGACAACCCGACCGAAATCATGAATACGATGTAAATCACCTGATTGACGATCGTCTGGGCGGCGAGCGCATCGGTACCGAGCGTTCCGATCACGAGCGTCAGGACAGTGAAGAACGCCGCTTCCGACCCATACGTGGCCGCGATCGGCAGCCCCATTCGCCACGTTCGCGCCAATGCTTCGGCGTCCGTGCGCCAGACAGCAAGCGACAGGTTCTCGGCCAGTTCCGGCCGGCGCTTTGCGATCGTGAGAAACGCAATGAAAGAGAGCAGGTACACGCTGCTGGTTGCGCAGGCAATGCCAATCAAACCGAGCTTGGGGAATCCGAACCGGCCGAACATCAATGCGTAGTCGAGCGCTGCGTTGACAACGATCGAAACGATCGTGATCACCAGTAGCGGCCCTGGCTTGCGCAAGCCGACGGTATATTGCCGAAGCGCCTGGAACCACAGGCACGGCAATATACCGGGTGCGGCTGCCGCAAGATAGAACGAAGCTTGCCTTGCAACATCAGGATCTTGTCCGAGCCAGACGAGCGGCATTTCGATACACAGCATCAGTAGCGAAAACACCAGTGCCGCAAGCGTCGCCAGCGCAAAACCGGCGCGCCCCAGCCGCAGGATTTCCGCGTGAGCTTGCTGGCCGTTGGCGAACGCGACCAGGTTGCCGGTCCCCGTCACGAGCCCGGTCCCCATCGTCCGAAACTGATTGAAGATCGTCAGTGCGAGACCACCGGCGGCAATCTCGCGAGGCCCAAGCATGCCCATCATTACAATGTCGGTCGTCGTCAGCGCCACCTGGGCGAGCTGCGTGAGAACAAGAGGAGCAGCGAGCAAGCCGATTTTCCTGACATCGAGCCAGACTTGTCGATGAAGTTTCATACGGCGCGGGAGAAGATAGGTTCGAGTTCGCGGGCGACGGACTCGTCGAGCAGATTTCGCTCGCGCATCCACTCGTCGTTGAACACCGTGTCGAGATACTTCTCGCCGCCGTCGCATACCAGGACGACAAGCGTCGAATCGGCCGGCAACGAATCGAGCATCTTCAGTGCATGCCAGATAACGCCGCCTGCCGAGCCGCCGACGAGCAGCGATTTCTTGCGTGCGATGTAGCGGGCGGTATTGAATGCGGCCGCGTCCGTCACCTTGACCCCTTCGTCGAGCAGCGCGTAGTCGACCAATGCACCAATCTCGGCGCCAGGCGGTGTCCCGGTGCCGGACTGATAATAGGATCCGCCTTCGCCGCCGAATGCGATCGAGCCGACCGGTTCGACACCGACGACACGTGGCGCGGAGCCCGTCGCGAGCAGTTCGCGCGCAGTGCCGAAAAGCGAGCCGCCCGTGCCGACCGAACCGACCAGGAAGTCGATTCGGTCTCCGAGAATTTCGCGCAACTCGTGTGCCAGCTCGCGATAGCCGTTGCCATTCGCCGGATTGTTATGCTGCTCGGTCCAGATGCTGTCCGGGTCGTCGGCGGCCATTCGCTCCGCAAGCGCCTCCCGGTCCACCGTCGCGAGTGCTTCACCCTCGCTCACGTAGACGAGTTCCGCGCCGAACGCCTGCATCGCGCGCAGCTTGTCTTTCGACGCGTGGCAGTCCACGACTGCGGTAAATCGGTAACCGCGCTCAGCCGACAATAGCGCCAGGCCCATACCCGTGTTGCCGGAGGTCGATTCGATCACGCGTCCGGCCGGCCGCAGGCTTCCGTCCTGCTCCGCTTCGTCAAGCATCTGCCTTGCCATCCGAATCTTTGCGCTGCCGGTCGGATTCGTCGATTCCAGCTTGAGCAGGATGCGCGCTCCGTTGGCGCCGCGAATCAATTCGAACAGCGGCGTGCGGCCGATAAGATCCGATACTTTCGACACGATCGCGGGCAGGGTAATCGTGGCTTGTTCACCGAGAAAACGTACATTCATTGTCAGGCTCCGGAGATCTGGGAATGGCGATCGACGCGCCAACGCGGCCGCGCACCGTCGAGCGTCAAGACAAGCTTTGGCGGGAGCGGCAATTCGTGAAATGGAGACTCGTTGGAATCCATCTGATAGCCGGCCGTGTTTGGGTAGATCAGGAGATCGCCAGGTTCGGGGCGTTGCTCGAACGCGATCTTGCGCCAGGTCAGCATGTCGGAATCGAGGCAGCTCGCGCCGCCGACACACGCGCGATAAGGGCCGGCCGCACGCAGAGATCGCGACGGTTCGCGCACGGACATCAGCAGCTCCGGATCGGGCAGGAATTCGCTGGCGAACCATTGCTCGGACACACTGAAGCTCGTGCCGTTGACGGTCGCTATGCCATAGTCGCCGCAATCCTTCACGCCTTGCACGGCGAAAACCGTGAATCCCGCCTGATCCAGCAGCGCGCGCCCCGGTTCCAGCATGACCTGCAGGCCATGCTCACGTACCAGTTCGGCGAGCGACGTCGATTCTGCATCAGGGATGCCGGCCAGGATTGCATCGAGCATCTGCGCACCGCCGCACGCCGAGTAATACGGATAGAAGCCGTCGAATACCTTGTTTGCATGGTAATCGCCGGCGCGGTGTGCGCCCTGGAATGCGAGCCAGTCGCCTTCGCTCACGTACGACATCGCAAAGCCACCGCCGATGTTGATCGTGTGCGGCGCAAGACCGAGCGCTCGAGCGTCGATGCACGCGCGCAGCGCGATCCCCGCCTGATTGCAGCGGGCCGTTGCACTGTAACCGGACAGATGGAACGAGAACCCTTCAAGGGCGACCGACGACCGTATCGCGGCACACGCCGACAGCGCCAGGCGGAGCGCCTCGGCGCTCAAACCGAATCGACTCCCGTTTTGCACACCTGGCGCCATGCGCAGCAGAACACGTGCGACGCGATTCGATTGCTGCGCAATCGCGGCCAGACGATCGAGTTCGTCGATACTGTCGACGGCAATCAACGCATCGTGCAGGACGGCGAGCCGTAGCAGCGCACTCGCCTTTGCGGGACCGGATACGCCGATGTCGGCTCCGCACACCCCTGCGGCCAGCGCGTCGGCGAACTCGCCCGCACTCGCGACGTCGACGCCGATCCCTGCTTCTGCCGCACTATGCGCGAAGCAGCGCGCCTTGTTCGCCTTCTTCGCGTAGTACACGCGCCCCGGAACCCGATATGCGTCGAGCACGCGCTGGAACGCCGCGACATTGCGGGCGAATCGCTCTGGAAACAGGAAATGGACCGGCGCGTCGAAGCCGTCCGCAAGATCGCGGATCATGGCGTGATGTCCGTCCACGAAATCGCGCAATGCCGGGTCCCACAACGCGGGCAGTCGGGGGATGTCGCTCACCATAGTTCGACTTCCTCGCCGAGCCCTTTCACCCGAGCCGCGTCGGCCAACACGCGCCCGAGCGCAATGTCGGTGACGATCATTCCGCTGTTGAACGCGTAGACGATGTCGCCATCATTGCGCCGTGCCGGCTTGCGACCGAGCAGTATGTCCGGCAGCTCCGCATCGACAGCAGGAAGTTTGCCGGTTTCGTCAACGAGATCGACGCCGGTCACCAACATCTGTGCCTCGCTCGTCGCGATCCGGTAGTCGGCACGATACAGCGCGTCGGCGTGAATCCCGTATCCGACCAGCAGTGCAAGAGCGCCCGGCTTCAGCGCCGCGTGACGCACCGTCTCCGGTACGCCGGCGCCGGCCACACCCAGCACGATGTCCGCCTCCCGCGCCGACGCGGCGAGATCCGTCGACACCTCGATGTCACGGTCGGGGTGAAAGCGCTTCAGCGTGCTGCGCACGGCATCGATTCCCGATTCATAGTGGCCATGTACGATCACCCGCTCGATGTCCGGCAGGGCGGTCAGCAGGAACGGCGCCGCCATGCGCCCCTGCGTTCCGGTGCCGACGACAAGTGCCGTTCTGGCATGCGGCGCGGCTACACGCGCGATCAGGGCCGACACGGCCGGCGTACGCAGCGACCCGACCAGGCTGCCGTCCATCAGTGCAACGGGCATGCCGGTTTCATCGTCGAACAGCAGCAATGTCGTGTAGTACTTCTGTAGTTCGCGGTTGTGCTCGGGATCGTATTTATACGACGTCTTGAACCCGACGGTTTTACGCCCACCGTCCCGGCCCAGCATCGAATACGCAACCGAATGCTTGTCGGCCGGCTGGCTCATCAGCTTGCGCGGATTCTCCGATTCGCCGGAAGCAAGGCCAAGGTATGCACCCTCGACCGCCTCGAGCACCATCGATGGGTCGTAGTCGAGTTCGTCGATCGTGTGCTTGCCAAGCACCAGCAGCCTCGACGGCTGCGTCGCAAGCCGCGGTCGTACGTCCGCGTCGGGTTGGGTCGCACCGGGCATCTCTAGTGTCATCGTATTCATTCGTGTCTCACAGGATTTCGCGCATCGAAGGGGCCTGCCGGAACGGCAACGTCTCGCGCAGGTTGACGTGGACATTGACACGCCGCAACCAGCGCTGGCGCGGTCCATAGTTGGGGTTGTAGATGGTGCGTCCATGGACGGCGCGCTTGTTATCCACCCAGACCATGTCGCCTGGGTGCATCACAACGCTCGTGCGATGCGTATAGCAGGCGTCGATCAGCCAGCGCAACGCACGCTGCGCCTCCTCGTCGCCAGGCAGCGCTGCCATGAATGCCTCGTCCACCCGCAACCACGGCTTCGCGCGCAGCCCGGACAGGGCCGATACCGGCTCCGGGCTCTCGTGCATGCGGCGGATGTGCTCGAATACATGATCGTCAAGTCGCCAGTGTTCGCTGACGTTCTGCTCGGGCAGGTGCGACTTGTCCGGAAGAATCATGAAGCGTTGGGCGCTCAATACCCGCCACATGTCGTCTGGAATCTCGATTTCCTCGATCCCGCAGAAAATCGTTTCTGCCCGCTCGTCGTTGCGGTAGCAAAGAATCGAAAGGAAGTCGGCTCGATGCTCGTGAAACGCCTCCTCGTTGTGCCACACGAGCGTCACACTGCTGCCGCCGCCGAGTTGCTCGGCATGGTCATTCCTGATCGGCACGATGTGACGCAGGAAGCGACCGTTTTCCTGCGTGCGCCAACCGAACATGTCACCCAGCAGCGACGTCATCAGGCATTGCATGACTTCTTCATTCAGCGATCGCGGGTTGCGCCATGGCGCGTCCCAGTGCGACGGCGACGGGCCGATGCGGGTGTCGTCCACCGGCATTCCGCGCAACAGAAGCACACTGCACGGCAGTTCCAGTTGTCGATAGCGGTGCGCCAGCGAACGCAGCGAGCGCGGCAATTCCTGCGCGGCCAGCATGCAATCGTTTGCGAACGCGACACTCTCGACACTGTCGTATTGAGCGATCAACTCCTGCGCAATGTCGGCAAGTCGGGCCACCTCGTCGTCGCGCAATTCATAGATCGCAAGCGACTTCGAAACCGGCCGCAGGCCGGATGGATCGATGCCTTCGGAAAGATTCATACATTTCCCTCGTGTGAAATCGGGCAATCACGCACCGGTGGCGCGGCGAATGTCCGAGCTTTCGTCGTCGACGACCGCTTTGCCCCGTAGCGCGTTGCGGACCGTCGTCTCTCAGTATCGTTTTGGAGGTGCTGACGGCATTCCTGACATGCCGAACTCAGCGGGCAAGACAAACGTGCTCGTCTGATGAGGTCTTGATCCTTTGAAGTCGAAATGCCAAGAAAAAAGATGCCCTTCGGCTATCCAATCAACGTCTGCGCGGCTTACCGGACAACGGCCGCGCTCCCGCGTGTCAGGCGGGCGCTATCGTCACCAACTTTCACGCTGGATCACCACGCCGTCATTCAGCGTATGAACCCATCGCGAATGATCCCCTTTCCTCTGTTAACCGGATGAGGACCAGAAACGCGAACCGAATCCGGATATTTTTTTTCGCGGATCAGTCGACCACGC
The DNA here is from genome assembly GCF_001028665.1 of Burkholderia pyrrocinia. Taxonomy (NCBI): domain Bacteria; kingdom Pseudomonadati; phylum Pseudomonadota; class Betaproteobacteria; order Burkholderiales; family Burkholderiaceae; genus Burkholderia; species Burkholderia pyrrocinia. The sequence goes on along the minus strand of NZ_CP011505.1, from coordinate 123,892 downwards.
GGAATCCGGCGGTGCGCGTGGCCTTGCACGTCACCTGGCGTCGATCCCGGTCCGCCACGGAAGTATTCGCGTTACCCTGATCGGCAGCCCGCGCTCGAGTATCGCGAGCGTCTGGTCCGGACTGCCTGTTGGCAAGCGGCCGACTGCCGTGACTCCCGCGACCCGCGAGTCGACGCCGATGTAGCCATACCGATGGCGACTCGATTTGCCAATTAATTCGTTAAACGAAATATTCTTGGCGATAATTACTCCGCGCAACACAACACACTTCGCAGACGGGATCCGCGCCTACCGCAGCAGATAGGTCAAGCGACGGCTGACCGACTCGATATGCTCCCACGCACAACAATGCTCGGGACGCCCCGCCAGCCATCGCCCCCAGGCTTCCAGGTGCTCGCCGGGTGCGCCGAGGACACCGCCAACGCGTTCAGCCATGCCTGCTCGACTTCGCGGCGGCGCCATAGGTCGATGCCCATCCCCTGCGCAATCGCACGCAGATAAGCCCGCGCTTCAGCGTCGCTCCCGAAATCCTTGAGTGCTGGCTTGACAATCAGGCGCAGAAATGTGTCGTGGACAAGGTCAGCAGCGTCGGCGGCATCTCCCACCCGCCGACGTATCAACATCGATGGCTGCAGGTGGGAGGGAAATGCGAATCGTTTGTGTTTATAAACCAACTTCCACTTCCCTTGCAATACCTTGCATCGGCGTTGAAGCTGTCGTTACTTCAACATCCCGGTCGACTCGTCAGCGTGTCCGTTGGACTCGCTTTGACGTTACCGTCCGCGCAACAACAGAGTCGGTATCGTTTCTTTTTTACCCATATTGCCGACTCAATGGAATGCAGAACGCGTGCAGGCGGAATGAGTCGACCGAGCGCGCGAATTTCGTCTTCCGCAAGCGCCCGGTTACGTTCGTTGTCACGCGTCGGACGTATTCCCCCTGCACGACATCCTCTTTCTCAAGCGCGAGTCCATTGCAATCGATCAACAGGTGCTTCCGCAACGGGTTACGCTCGCCCCACCGAATCATTTGCTCCCCGCGATTCCTTCACCCCGCCCGACGCGCACTCCGCGTCGGCTCACGCGACGGCAACTCGACGGCCGATTGCATAAACCGCTGATCGACCGTCGCGGAGATGCGCTGTGCCGTTTCGCCCAGCGCGACGCCGATCTGCTTGATCGACAACGCTCCTGCTTCTTCCGAGAGCGCCAGGTATGGGCAAGCGAGGATGGCGATTGCCGAGCCCGACTTGTCGACGATCGGCGTTGCAATATCCGTGATGCCGGGAATGCGCTCGTTCGGGCGGCAGATATAGCCGCCTACCTGATGGGTCGGCAATGCTTCATCGCTGCGTGGCGGGATCAACGACTCGACATCGTGCCCGATGTTCCGAAGCAATCGGCTTCGCATGTCTTCGTCCTGACATGCCAGGTACATCTCCCCCGCGGCGCTGCCGTGCAGCGGAACGCGCGTGCCGGCCCGGACCGCCAGGTTCCACTCCGTTTCAGCGCCGGCCGTTGCGACGACAACCATCGTGTCGCCGTCAAATACCGTCAGGTAGCATGACTGGACAGTCTGCAATGCGAACTGCTGCAGGAGCGGCGTGACAAGCGCGCCAAGCGATCGTGTTGGCGCATGATGTTGCCCGAGAAAGTAAAGCTTCATGGTCAGCGCGTAACGGTCGTAACGATCCACCCTGTAGATGTAACCGCGCTCCTCGAGCACCTGCATCATGCGATACAGTTCGCTCCGGCTGCGCTTCAACGCGCGACAAATGTCCGCCTGCGCCATGCCGAACTGGCGATCGACGAGCAACTCGAGAATATCGAGGCCCTTCTCGAGCGCCGGCGCACGATAATTCGCTTTTTTCTTGAGACCCGAACGGTCAGGATCGTCCGGGTCTTCGTTTGGATTCCGCATGTGAAACGATGCCTCTGGAATTCAGCTCATTTGAGTCACGCCGGAAGCAGGCGCCTGCCCGGCAATCAGCGTGTTTCCGGCCACCATGGCTGCGGCGCTTCCCGGATCAGATAGTCGTCCGGGTTCTTGCCGACCAGCCACCTGGGACGCGCGCCTTTGCCGGACCAGGATCGGCCGGTGTTCGGGTCGTAGTATTTCGCCGGCGCCTTCTGCGGCCTGGCCTTGATGAAGCCTGCCGCTCGCAGCAATTCGATTTCGGTGATGCCGAACTGCCTGACGTGCTCGGCAATCTCCTTGAGCCTGGCCTGCTTCTCTTTCTGCCTGGCTTCTTCGACGATCAGGTTCAATTGACCGAGCTGCTGTTGCAGCTCGCGAATGGTGGGACGCTTCATTTGACACATTCCGGAGAGACTCGACAAACCGCGGCTCGACCGCACGTGCGTCATGCAGCGCCGTGGCGAATGCGGAGAATGAGGAAATCTGGGCGCACGAAGGCCTGATCGTATGGACCACTCTGCTCGGGTTTCTACTCGACGCCCCCTTTGCTCGCGGCAACGCCGCACGCATTTGGTCACGCAATTGCGGAAGCTCCTGCTCGATCCGGTTCAGTTCCGCCAGTGGATGGGTACCTGGAAGCGATTGATCGATTGAACACCCGGAATCGTCCGCGTCGCCCCGTGTCGCGTCCGGATATCGGAGTCTGAATGCAATGCATGATTGGTCAAACGTTATGGCATTCGCTGCTTTGGCACACCACGCTTCCAGCACAATTCATACCACATACATCCATTTCGTTTCAGAGGCGCGAAAAATCCCGACAAAACAAAGGCCTATATGTCAATCCATAAAGATGTGAATAAATCGGAGTATTTATGGTTGAACGTTTGCGCCGGTCTCATTCGCAGCCGTTACGTAACGACACTCCGTAACAGGCACCCTGACACGAAACACACCAATCGGATGCCAGGTAGATTTGGACGCGGTAGCGACATGTGCCGGCCAAAGTTTCATAGGCACTCACGAGCCGTTTATCGCGTAGCGCCGCTTGAATGAGGCCGGCCCAATTTCCGTCCCGGTCTTATTTGGAAAATTCCGGCTCTTGAGCCTGGCCTCTACGTTACGTGCCGCCCCGGCCAACTGTCACGTAACAGATCGTGCGGCGACCGCTGGCTCCCGTCACGTTGCGCGAAGATGGATACCGAACGCGGTAGTAGCACGCACGCGGCGCTCAAGCCGGCTGGCACGTCGATTGCTTTTAGCCATATGCGGCCGGCACGATGCCGGCGGAGTAGCCCGTCCCGACCTCGCGGCTCATAGGGTCTGCGGCTTGCGGGATCGGGCGATACAGACAACGCAGCCGGCACGCCATCGCGCCAGCGACGGACACTTCACTCGCAGCCCATCTGAACACGTCATGAAAGTCACGATCATAGGAACCGGTTACGTCGGCCTCGTTACGGGCGCCTGTCTCGCCGATATCGGCAACGACGTCGTATGCGTGGACGTCGACGTGCGCAAGATCGACATCCTGCTTTCCGGTGGCGTGCCCATCTACGAACCGGGCCTGAAGGAAATCATCGACCGGAACCGCGCCGCCGGGCGCCTCGCGTTCACGACAGACCTGGAAGCCGGGGTCGCGCACGGCGACCTGCAGTTCATCGCCGTCGGCACGCCGCCCGATGAAGACGGTTCGGCCGATCTCACGCATGTCGCGAGCGCCGCGCGCTCGATCGGCCGCTACATGACGGGCTTCAAAACCATCGTCGACAAATCCACCGTCCCCGTCGGCACGGCGTCGCGCGTGGCCGAGATCGTTCAGGGCGAACTGACGACGCGCGGCATGGCGTGCGGCTTTTCGGTGGTGTCGAACCCGGAGTTCCTGAAGGAGGGCGCGGCGGTCGAGGACTTCATGCGTCCGGACCGAATCATCATCGGCAGCGCGAGCGACGCAGCCGGGCAGCGCGCGAAAGCGATGATGCGCGAGCTGTACCTGCCGTTCAACCGGAATCACGAGCGCACGCTATACATGGACGTGCGTTCGGCGGAGTTCACGAAGTACGCGGCCAATGCGATGCTCGCGACGCGCATCTCGTTCATGAACGAGCTCGCGAACCTCGCGGACCGGATCGGCGCCGACATCGAGGAAGTCCGCCGCGGCATCGGCTCCGATCCGCGTATCGGCTATCACTTCCTGTACGCAGGCGTCGGTTACGGCGGCTCCTGCTTTCCGAAAGACATCCATGCGTTGCGGCACGCCGCGCGCGCCCACGGTTACCCGATGCGGATCCTGGAAGCCGTCGAGCAAGTCAACGACGACCAGCGCACGACCTTCCTCGAGAAAATCTTCGGCCGCTTCGGCCGCAACCTGTCGGGCCGGACGTTCGCCGTCTGGGGCCTCGCGTTCAAGCCGAACACCGACGACATGCGGGAAGCGCCGAGCCGGACGGTCATCGCGTCGCTGCTCCGGCACGGCGCGACGGTGCGTGCGCATGATCCGGTCGCCATCGACGAGGCGAAGCGGGTGTTCGAACGCGACCTCGCGCACGACCCCGCCGCACGGTCGCGACTGTCGTTCTCCGACAGCCAGAACGCCGTGCTCGAGCAAAGCGATGCGCTCGTGATCCTGACCGAGTGGAAATCCTACAAGAGCCCCGACTTCGCGCTGATCGCCGGGAAACTCGCTGCACGTGCCATCTTCGACGGCCGCAATCTGTACGCATCCGGGGTGTTCATGGACAGCGGCATCGAATACCACGGCATCGGGCGCGGCACCGCGGCATGAAAGGCATGAAAGGCCGTCACGATCGCGCGGATACGCCATGACAGGAACCGCGATACACAACGCTCACCGCACGCCGGGCTACCGGCCCGACATCGATGGCCTTCGGGCGCTCGCGGTGCTCAGCGTCGTGGTCTTCCATTACGGGTTCGCGCTCGACGGCGGGTTCATCGGCGTCGACATCTTCTTCGTGATCTCCGGCTTCCTGGTGGGCGGCCAGATCTACGACGCGGCACGCCACGGCACGTTCTCCTATCGACGCTTCTACGTGCGGCGGGCGAAACGCATCGTGCCGGCACTGCTCGTGGTGCTCGCATGCACGTTCGTCGCGATGCTGCTGGTTGCGACCCCGCGGGAACTCGCGGCGTTCGGCCGCGACGCCGTGGCCAGCGTGCTGTCGGTGTCGAACGTCACGCTCTGGCAATCGATCGACTATTTCCGGCCGGTCTCGCAATACAACCCGCTCCTCATGACATGGTCGTTGGCCATCGAGGAACAGTTCTATATCGCGGCGCCCGCCATCATCGCACTGCTCTCGAAGCTGGCGCCGCGCCGGCTGGTCGGCGCGATCGTCCTCCTGATCGTGCTGTCGCTAACCGCGTCGATCGCCGAGATGACGCGCCATCCGTCCACGGCGTTCTACCTGATCCCGTTCCGGGCCTGGGAGCTCGCGGCCGGCACGCTGCTCGCGGTACTGAATGCGCATCGCGCATCGCCCGACAGCCCGGCCGACCGTGCCACGGCCCAGAACGTGCTGTCGCTCGTCGGGCTCGCGTGCATCGCGTTCCCGCTGCTCCGCTACGATGCCGCGACACCGTTTCCCGGCGCGGCCGCCATCACGCCGGTCGCCGGTACCGTGTTCCTGCTCGCGTCCCCACGCGCGTTCGTGAACCGGGTGCTGCTCGGCCATCCGCTGGCCAGATGGTTCGGATTGCTCTCCTACTCGCTGTACTTGTGGCATTGGCCGGTGATCAGCATCGCGCGCCTCGTCAGCGAAACGGAGCCGTCGGCAGCCGTGCGCGGCGCGTTGCTGTTGCTGTCGATCGCGCTCGCCTGGCTGAGCCTCGTATACGTGGAAATGCCGTTTCGCGCCTCCCGGCCGCAACGCGAGCGCACGGTGCTCGTCCGCTATGCGGGCGTGATGACGGCGGGCGCGCTCGTCTTCGCATCGTCGGTGTTCGCGCACGGTTATCCGCAACGGTGGCCCGAGCGGTTCGTCGCGGCCGAAGCGCAGTCCGTTCCGGCGCCCGACCCCTGCCTCGTGCCGTACGGCGTCACCCGCCCGAACCGCTCGGCCCGCTGCGCGAGCGCCGGCACGACGGGCGTCGATATCGCACTCGTCGGCGACAGCCACGCGGCTGCGCTGGCGCCCGGCCTGCGTCGGATCGCCGCCGAACGCGGATTTGGCTTCGCACAACTGACTAAATCGTCGTGCCCGTTCCTCATCGGCGTGAGCCGCCGCGTCGACATCGCGCCGCGCAATGTCGGCGAGTGCGCGGCGTTCAACACGGCGGCACTCGCGCAGGTTGCGGGCGATCCGCGCATCCGGACCGTCGTCATCGCCGGATACTGGGAGGCCGGATTGCGCGACGACGGCGCCTATACGGCGCTCGGCCAACCGTCGGCAGACCGCGCACGATTGCTCGCGTTCGGGCTCGCCAATGCGGTCACGCGGCTCAGGGAGGCCGGCAAGTCGGTCGTGATCGTGCGCGACGTACCGTTCATCAACGTCCCGCCGATCAAGCGGCTCGCCGGCTGCCTGAACGGGATTCGCCAGCGCGTGAACGGCCTGTCGCGCGATCCGCTCGCGTGTTCGAGCATCGCGGTGGACCAGACCGATCTCGATACGCGCGGCAACCGGGTGCTCGACACCGTCGCCACGCAAACGTCGACCGTGCTCGCCGATCCGGTCAAGACCCTGTGCGATGCGCATCGGTGCCGTTTCTTCGCCGACAACCAGATGCTGTACATCGATCAGCAGCACCTGTCGGCCGGCGGCGCCCTGCGCGTGTCGGCCGCGATACGCGCGAATGTCGACGAATCCCTGTCGTTCGCGCCGCCTGCGCAACCGAACCATCCGTGACAGTCCGGACACGACCGAAGCGACTTCCTCCACCATGACGCCCAGCACCGACACCCCGCCGCGGCCCGCCGCCACCGACGCCAGCAGCCCACCCGTGCCCGACGCGACCGCACCGGGCCGTCGAACCGGCGACGCCGCGCGCCTGCGCCGCGTCGCCATCTTTCGCACGAACGTCCTCTCGATCTCGGAGACGTTCATCCGCAACCAGGCCTGCGCAATCCGCGTCTGGCAACCGCTCCTGGTCGGCTTCGAGGAAGCCCCCGTGTGCCTCGCGACGCCCGGCATCGCGCGCCATCTCGCGCCGCCCGGGCGCAGCCGGATCCTGCGGGCCCTGCGTACCTGGGCGTGGCGGCCGCACACGCGGCTCGTGCAATTGCTGCGGGAACAGGACGTCGCGCTCGTTCACGCCCACTTCGGCACGGACGCCACCGACATCTGGCCAAGCGTGCGCGCCGCCGGCCTGCCGATGATCGTCACGCTGCACGGCTACGACATCAACGTCCACCGCGAATGGTGGGAAAGCGGCCACGGCGGGCGCCACCGCCGCGCCTATCCGCAGCGCCTGCTGAAGATGGCGCGGGACCCCGCGGTATCGTTCATCGCGGTGTCGGACGCCATCCGGCGGCGTGCGATCGACTACGGCATCCCGCCGTCGAAAATCGCCGTCGCGTACATCGGCGTCGATGTCGAGCGCTTCAGGCCGGCCGGGCTCCCGCTCGCGCAGCGGCCGCGGCGCATCCTGTTCGTCGGACGCATGGTCGAGAAGAAGGCGCCGCTGACGATGATCCGCGCATTCGCGCGCGTGTGCGAGCTCGTGCACGACGCCGAACTCGTGATGATCGGCGAAGGCCCGCTGCTGCAGGAAGCCCGGCTGCTTGCCGATGCGCTGGGTGCGCCCGTGCAGTTTCTCGGCTCCCGCAGCTCGGACGAGGTGCTTGCCCAACTGCACGAAGCCCGCATCTTCTGCCTGCCCAGCCTGACGGCCGGCAACGGCGACGCCGAGGGCCTGCCGATCGCGATCCTCGAAGCGCAGGCCTGCGGCGTGCCGGTCGTCACGTCCATCTCGGGCGGTTCGCTGGAGGGCATCCGCGACAGCGAAACGGGCTGCGCGCTCCCGTCGCATGATGCGGAAGCTGCTGCCCGCATACTCGCACGGCTGCTCGTCGATGACGCCGCGTTGTCGCGGATGGGGCGCGCGGCCAGCGCCTTCATGCGCAGCCGGTTCGATATCGACAGGTGCACGAGGACGCTCGAGCAGATCTACGACGAGCGCGTCGGCTCGCGCTGAACGACTGCCGCACGCCTGTCTTCCCTGCCCGCCGACGCTCGCCGGCGGGCAAACGCGCAGCGCATCGCATCGCCGAAGCCACTACGCGTTACTTCGTTCGTAACACGTAACGTTACCCGCGCCGTAACAGCCACACGCCCCGCCGCCAATGCGCCGAACGCTGCGCCGGCACCCTCGCGAATTTCACGCAAAACCGTCCGAATTGCGCGCAACGCGCAGGATTCCGGCCGACCGTGAACCCAATCCACCGTGGCATGCGAATTGCTGAACAACGATGGTTCACGGCCCGCGCATGCCCACGAAGCGGCGCACGGCGCAAGCCCGATCCGGCCACGAACGCAGCGCGGCGGCACGCACGCGCGACGCACGACAAACGACCAATACGACAACACCAGACCAGTTGCGGCACCGGGGAAACACACCATGGGTTCAACGCGCGAACGCGCGATGGCTTGGCGGGACAGCATTCCCGATCCGGGCACCGCGCGCCCGATGCCTGGCATCGGCCTTCGGAACGCGGATCGATGCGCGCCGGACGCGCTTCGGCACGTGCAGTCCGTGCAGCACGCGCAGCGGGAACGACAGGCCGAAGCGCCCCGCGAGCACACATTCGGCGGCGCCGAGCCATCGAACGGTGTGCGCCGGCGGCCGCTTGCGCGCTCCCTCCTTCACGCCGCCATCGTCATCGCCGCGTCGATGCCATGTCCGGCCGCGCACGCGCAGCGCGCCGCCGATCGGCTGATCGATTCGACGCCGCCGGCATACGACCCCTATGCCGCGCAGTACGCGAGGCTGCTTCCGCCCGCCCATCTGCGCGGCGCGCCGGAAGACGCCGACGCATCGCTGTCGTCCATCTCGGGTCGCTCGTCGAACGCGCGCAGCGGATCGTTGCTGTCGCTCTATGCAACCGAAGGTACGCGACGCCAGCCGCGCACGGGAGCGCTCGCATCGAACGGGCCAACGGCCGGACCGGCCGGCAGCGCGCGCCGCCGCGATCCGCATCGCTACGGCTCGTCAGGCTCATCCGGCGCGTCCGTATCGTCGCGTTTCGACGCGGCTCCGCCGCCGTCTCGCCCAGGCACGCGCGCCGACGGCCTGTCGCAACGCGTGCGGGCCCAGGCGATCGCGCGTCGGTCATCCGCAGACGCGACAGCGGCGAACGCATCGGCGTCGCCGTCCGGCAATTTGCCGCGCGCGTATGCCGACGGCATCCCCGACGACACGACGCTGTACGCGTCGCCGTGGCGCCTAACCCCGGTGCTCGCGCACTGACGCCCGCCGGCCACCCGCACGCCGCCGCCCTGGTCATTCCCATCGATCGCTACCGACACGCCATCATGATCCCCGCTCCGGACCATCAGTTCAACAGACAAACCATCGCACTGCTCGCGGCAACGACGTGGGTCGGCGACACGCAACGCTTCATGGACGAACTCGCCGTGCGCCTCGCGACGGTCGAACGCCCGTTCGTCGTATCGTGGCTCAATGCGCACGCGATCGTCACGGCGAAGTCCGCGCCGTCGTTCCTCGAGGACCTGCGCGGCTCGGATCTGATCCTGCGTGACGGTGTCGGCGTGTCCGTCCTGCTGAAAATGATCGGAGCGAACCCCGGCGCAAACATGAACGGCACCGACCTGATTCCGCAGATCGTTCGCGGGTTCGACGGCAAGTCGATTGCCCTGTTCGGCACGTCGGAGCCGTACCTGTCCCGCGCAGCGGACGCGGTCGCGCAGCTCGGCGGGCGCGTCGTGGCGACGCTGGACGGATTCCAGGAGCCGCATGCGTACGTGCAATGCGCGACCGCGGCGCGTGCGGACCTCGTGATTCTCGGGATGGGGATGCCGAAGCAGGAGCGCGTCGCCATGATGCTGCGCGACGCGCTCGACACGCCGTGCGTGATACTCAACGGCGGCGCGATCCTCGATTTCATGGCCAGGCGTTTCCCGCGCGCGCCACGGCTCTGGCGGCAGTTGCGCATCGAATGGCTGTTTCGCCTGATCCTCGAACCGCGCCGCCTGTGGCGCCGCTACCTGCTCGGCGGCGCGCGCTTTGCCGCCTATACGATCCGGGTGGCCGCGTCGAACCGGCTCAGGCGGGAACTCGCTGCCACCGAATAGACGCGGCGGCGCGGCTCGCCGCGCGCATCCGCATTCGTTTGCAATCGTTCCCGCTTATTCACGTCCCGCTTACTCGCGGTCGGTCCGGACCCAGCCGATGCGCCGCCCGAGCGCCATGCCGACGTACATCGGCACCTTGCGCACCATGTAGAACCCGACGTGGAGCCAGTCGCGCCAGCCGATCAGATCCCTGCCGCCTGTCAGCCACGCCAGCGCCACCGCGCTCGCCACCATGCCTGCCGCGGCCGACTGGATCAGCAGCGGCACGCCGCTCGCGCCCATCCGGTACGCGACCGCACACACCGTCACCAACAGTGCCTGGCAGAACACGAGCAGCGTCAGCGGCAATACCAGCAGGTCGAGCGCCGCCGCGAGGCACGCCCACGACCGGCGACGGACGGCGGCCAGCAAGAGCCGCGGCGCCATTTGGCCGATCATCCGCAGATGCCCCTGCTCCCAACGCTGGCGCTGCACGCGGTGGCTCGATGCCACCGTCGGCAGTTCGCTCGTGACGAGCGCTTCGCCGCAATAGACGGGGGGGCGGCCAGCCAGCGTCAGGTCGATGCCCAGCGCGAGATCCTCAACGAGGTTCGCGGTGCCGAGCGTGACCGACGCAACGAGCGGCCACGGCAGCGCCATGCCGCTTCCGGCGAGCTGGCACGGCGCGCGGAGATGCCGGCCGCCGCGCGGCCGGATGTCGTTCTTCAGGCGCACCGCGAATTCGGAGATCCGCATCCCGAGCCCGGCCCCCGCCGGTGCGCGCAGCAGGTATTGCGCCTGGACGGGGCGCCCGCTCGCGCAGGCCAGCGTGGCAAGCCGCGCGATCGCGCCGGGCGCGACCCGGCAATCCGCATCCACGAACACGACGGCGTCCGGCGGCGCCGCGCCGCCGGCCAGATGCGCGACGCCATACTCGAGCGCGAAGCCCTTGCCGCGCCGCTCGGCATCCACGCGCGAAATCGCTTCGGCACCGAGACGAGCCGCGATCGCGGCCGTGTCGTCGCTGCAGTTGTCCGCGACCACGACCACGCGATCCCGCGCCGTCAGGTCGGGAAGCAGCGCATCCAGCGTCGCGGCGATCGACCGGCTTTCGTCGTGCGCGGGAACGATCACCGCAATCGACGGACGCGGTACGCTTTCCTGCCCACCTTCCGGCCCGCCCCCCGTCTGCCAGTTCCGACGCGCACGGCGCACCGACATCCCCACCTCGGCCAGCAGCGTCAGCGCCGGCACGACCGACGCAACCGCCGCCAGCATCAACACCCCATCCACGACGGCTGCGATCATGCGCGCCTCCCGGTCATCGCCGGCCGGGCCTGCCCGGCAAACAGCCGCGCGAGCAGCGACGCTTCGCGATCCTGATCGTGCCGCTCCGTGACGAGCCGCCGCGCGCGCGCGCCCATTTCTGCGTGCTCCGTGTCCGTCATCGCCATGCATTGCCGGATCGCCTCCGCCAGCGACGCAACGGAGCCGGGCGACACGAGCCAGCCGGTCCGGGCAGGCTGCACGAGCTCGGGAATGGCGGCGATCCCGGACGCGATCACGGCGCGCCCCAGCGACATCGCCTCCATGATCACGACCGGCAGCCCCTCGGCGAAGCTCGCGAGCACCAGCGCGCGGCCGGCCAGCAATTCCTCGCGCACGCCCTGCGTGTCCTTCCACCCGGTGATGCGAACGGCATGGCCGAGCCCCCGGGCGCGCACGAGCGCCTCGATCTCGTCACGCATTTCGCCGTCGCCGATCAGCACGAGCTCGAGGCCGTCGATGTCCTGCGCGACCTCCGAGAGCGCGTCGATCAGCAGCATGTGCCCTTTCTGGGCCGAGAGCCGCCCGACGCAGATCAGCCGGCGCTCGGCGGCGGGCGCCGCGTCGTGCCCGTTGCCGAACGACGCGTCGACCCCGCACCGGACGATCGCAACCTTCTCCCAGTCCTCGTACGCGCTCCACCGGTAGATCTGGCTCGCGCAGAAATCGCTGATCGCGACGACGAATTTCGCGTGGCGCACCTTCATCCGCAGCTTGATGAATTCCGGCTTGTCGAATTCGTCGGGGCCGTGCACGGTGAAGCTGTACGGCACGCCCGACAACGTCGACGCGAGCATCGCGACCTCGGTCGAGTTCGTGCCGAAATGCGCATGCAGGTGCGCGACGCCATCGCGCGTTATCCACTCGGCCAGCAGGCACGCTTCGGCCAGCGTGATCGCATGCAGCGCAAGCGAGCGATCCGTTCTGCCGATCAGTTCGAGCGACTGCCTGACGGCGCGAAAGAAGCGCTTCGGCCGCGACACGCATTGCCGGATCGACGCGATCGCCAGCGGCAGCAAACCGGCCTTCAGCAGATACCCGGTCGCGTCGCGCTCGGCGAGGTCGGCCTCGTCCACCGCGTCGCCGTTCCATCCGCGCATCGCGTACCGGGCGACCCGGACCCCGGCCTTCTCGAGCGCGAGGATCTCGCGGCGAATGAAGCTGTGGCTCACCTTCGGGTACTGATTGACGACGTAGGCAACTTTCATGGAATCCTCTGTACTGCATCATTTCGCCTCCCGTGCGGGCGCAGCACCAGGCCCGCTACGGCCCGAACGACCGGCCGTCACGCCACCCTGACGAAGTCGAGCCGGATCCCCGCCGCCGCGCCGGCCGGCTTCGACACATGGATCGCCGTCAACTGCGCACCGTCGTCCGGCACGCGCAGGTGATCGGATTCGCCGATCGCGAGCTGACGCGTGGCCACCAGCGACTTCGCGCCGTCCCGGGTCCGGATCTCGACCGACGCGGCGACCTCGCCGAACCCGCTCGCCGTGATCCGGTACGTCGCGCGCGGGGCGGGATTCACATACCAGCGCATGGCGTCCTGCCAGCGGAACCAGCCGCCAGGCGTCGCATCGTCGCGCAGGTACAGCAGCTTGCGGTATGCCAGCGGCCGGTCCCCGGCCGGCAGCACGAACATCCCGCGCACGGTGTCGAAGCCTGCCTGTGCTTGTGCCACCGCCGCTGGTGCCGTTGCCGATGATGCGCCGCCCGTCACGGCCCACGGCCCGCGCATCGACAACAGGTTCATCTCCGCCCACGGCCGCGGCTCGAATGCGTTGCCGTTCGCATCGAGCCAGCCGTCCGCCGCCGCGACCTCGCGCAGCGCGTCGCGTACCCGCGTGAGGTCGGCCTGCCACGACGCAACCCACTTGCCGCCCGTGCCGGTCGACTGCGACCAGTCGCTGCCGATCTCCCCGTAGATCGCGAACGTGCCGACCGTCTGATCCACCACGCGCGCACCGTAGGTCTTGAGCGTGGCCGCGATCGCGCGGGCATGCGGCATCGTCAGCGTGCTCTCGTCGAAATCGTGCGGCAGCATCAGCAGCGTGCCAAGTCGAATCGCGCCGCGATAACGCGTCAGGCCGTCGCGATCCTCGAGCGTCGCCGGATACACGGGCCCGCTGCGCAGCCCGCTCGCGTCGAGCGCGACGGCAAGCGCGTGCGCGACACGCAGCGTCTCGGCCTCGTGAATGCGCAACAGCCCGCCGGCAGTCGACACGCCCGCAGCCCGCGGCCCGTCGGGCCGCTCGGGCGTGCCCCAGCCGGTTCCTGCAGCATCCGTCACCGTGTATTTCTTCGCGCGCCACGTCCGCGCCGCGGTGTCGTATTTCAGTCCGTATAACGAATGAATCAGGTTCGTCGTGCGATCGTGAATCTCGCAGTGCCCGTCCGATCCTGTCGCCGGCAGCGTGGCGGCGGGGAAATGCGGAATCACGACCGGCCGCTTGCGCAGTTCGTCCGACACCCACACGCCGTCGTTGCCCGTCGCGCCGGCGATCGTCATGGCCGCATCGGTCGACAGTCCGTCGAACACGCGGCTGCCGAATGCGCCTTGCTCGAGATACGCGCGATTCCGGTCCGCCGGGATCGACGTGCCGCCCAGCCGCGGGCTCACGGGCCTGGCGTTCCACATCGACTGCGCGGAAAACAGGCTGCCGACGGGTTGCGCGCCGCTCGCGGCCACAGCCGCCGACGGCGCACCCGACGCACCCAGCGTGCCGGCCACCGACGCGCACGATGCGGCCGCCACGGCCGTCAGCACGCGGCGGCGGCGCAGGTCGACCGGCTGCGCGTCCATTCCGTCGTCGATGGTCGTCATTTCCCGCCTCCGGTCACGAGCATCCGGTCAACGCGTTTCCTCACACCGTCGACCCGATAACGCGCGAGCCGCATCAGGCGCGCGGCGAGTGCACCGCAGGTCGCGCGGGCCTTCGTCAGACCGGACAGCTTCGCCTGCGAAATGCCCGTTCTCAGCGCGATTTCCGCGAGCCGGTATTCAGGCGTCAACAAGTACGGCCCCGCGAAGTGGCAGATGGCAGGATGCACCATGCCCTCGGCGCGCTCGAAGCTGCATGCTCCTTTCACCGGGTCGATCAGCAGGCGCCCGCGCAGGCCCGTCGGCGTGCGCATCAGCCTGCCGCCGTCGTCGTACAGGTCGAGCATGCCGAGCCGCGCAAGCGCAAGGCCGATGACCGTTTCGTCCCCCGGGCCGCCGCGGTCGAACGGCTTGATGCCGTAGTCCCGGTAGTGGCGGAAATAGTCGCGGGCCAGCGCAAACACCGCCTTCGACGCGTCCCCGCGCCGGAAGAAATACACGCCGCCGTTGAACTTCGGGAACGCGCTCCCGCCCACCTGCCGCAGCGCCATGCCGAGATCCGCGAAGTACTCGTCGGTGCCGTCCGGCGGCGTCAGCGTCTGGATCACCGGCGAGAACGGAAACTGGCGGATGCGCGCGATCTGGTCGCTGAAGTCGCGCACCGCAACGCAATCGGAGTCGATGAACAGCGTCTCGTCGAACGGCGAGTAGACGTCCAGCAGCAGCTTCTGCGCGGTCGCGATCGGCATCGACCGGTCGACCGGCAGCAGGAGGTCGCAGTGCGGCTTGAGCCGGTCGCTATCCGACACGATCGCGATCGGCACGCCCGGCATGTTCCGGCGCAGCGACAGCGACAGGATTTCCGCCTGCTTCAGGTAGCGGTCCGCACCGATCGCAATCGTCAGGAACCCGAAACCGGGTTTCGAGGCGGCGGCGCGTACTTGTTGGTCGATCACCAGGTTCTCCTTCCGGCGCCGTTGGTCGAGCGCGTGCACACGGTTCGTCGGTGGGCCGGCGGTGCGGCCCCTGCTTCGCGTCCGGTCAGGCGCCTGCCGGCCGCCCCAGCCGCAGCACGCGGCAGCGGATATCCGCGCGCAGCATCCGCATGAAGGTCTCGACGTCCGCGCGCCAGGTCACGAGCCGCTTCCAGTCGTCGAACGTCGGCCGCGTGCCGTAGAACTGCGAAAAGATCTGCATGTAGAGCTGATGATGGAGCCGTCCGGACACATCGGCATGCTTGCGGCAGATGAGGTCGAACGCCTGGCGCAGCGACGCCGAATTCTTCGAGATGCGGTCGGGCCGATCGTCGGCGTAGCACACGTAGCTCGCGTCCGAAATCCGGCGCGCGCTGCCGTACGTCTTCGTCATGCGCATGAACAGGTCGAGGTCCTGCCACGCGGGAAGCGCCGTGTCGTAGCAGCCGATCGCCCGGACGCGCTGGGTCGGGCAGAAGATCTGATTGCCGATGAAGTTGTGCCTGAACAGGTCCGGGTAGCTCACGCTCTCCTTGCGGTCGCGCGTGACCGTGCGGGTCACGCCGTCGAACATCACGCTCTCCGTGAACAGGCACGCGACGTTTCCCGAGCGGCGATCGAGCGCATGCCACGCCGACACCAGCGACTCGATGCGCGTCGGCAGGAACTCGTCGTCGTCGTCGAGCCCCGTCACGAAGCCGGCGTCGGACAACCCGATGGCCAGGTTCCGCGCGGCCGGCGCGCCCATCGACCGCTCGTTGTGGCGCACGGTCAGGCGCGCTTCGCGTGCCGCCAGCGCGTCCAGGAACGCGCGCGTATCGTCGGTCGAGCCGTCGTTGACGACGATGACCTCGATCTGCGCGTACGTCTGGCGGAACACCGACTGCAGCGCGCGCGCCAGCAGCGCCCGGCGATTGCGCGTCGGAATGATGATCGCCACTGTGTCGTTCATGCTTCCACCCCGGTGTGTGTCGGTCGATCGAAGCCGATGCGCCCGGTTCGGCGCGCCGGCGCTGGCCGGCTAGCGGCTGTTCCCGTAATACGCTGCGCCGTACTGCATGCGTTCGAGCGGCATGTCGTTCATCAGCACGCCGTTGAGCCGCACGCCGCCGTTGCGCAACCGGTTCGCGGCATCGACGACCTCCGAGATCGGGCTGCGCCCGTACCGCAGGATCAGCAGCGACACGCCCGCGTAGCGGCAGATCAGCACCGGGTCCGTCACCGCCAGCACCGGCGGCGTATCGATCACCACGAAGTCATAGGCCGCGCTGCACTCGTCGAGCGTCGCCTTCAGGCGATCGGACAGCAGCAGCTCGGCGGAATTGAGGCTCTCCGCGCCACGCGGCAGCAGGTCGACGCCCGGCAGCACGCCGCGCACGATCGCATCGGCGAGGTTCGCGCCGCGGATCACATCGGCAAGGCCCGGCTCCCGCGAGATGCCGAGCGCTTCATGCAGGTGGCCGCGCCGCAGGTCACCGTCGATCAGCAGCACGCGCTTGTTCCCGCTGGCCAGCACCGCGGCGAGATTCTGCGAGATGAACGACTTGCCGCCGGCGGGGCGCGGCCCCGTGAGCGCAATGATGTTGTTGGCCGCACCGCCGAGCCCGAACTTGAGCGCCGTGCGCAGGCTCCGGATGCCTTCGATCGCGATGTCCTCCGGCGAACTGGTCGCCAGCACGCGCGCACCGTCGCCGACCTTGCGGCGAATAAGCCGCGACAGGCGCCGCTGCTCGGGGCTGCGCGGCACCACCGCGAACACCGGCACGCCGAGGGCCGACTCCACGTCCTCGCTCCTTTCCACGCCGCCGACGAAGATCCGCCGCGCAAACGCGGCCATCGTGCCTGCCACGAGGCCGAGCAGCGTCGTGACCGCGACGATCACGGGGCCTTTCGGCCACACGGGCGTTTCCGGCTCAGCCGAATCGTCGACGAGGCGAACGTTGCCGATCTGGGCCGCCTTCGTAATCCGCAACTGCTGGGCGCTGTCCAGCAGGTTCATGTAGAGCTCGGTATTCACGCGCACGTCGCGCAGCAGGCGCACGGCTTCCTGCTCGGTATTCGGCAGACTCGCGATTCGGCTGTTCAGCCTCTTTTGATTCTCGTCGAGCGCGCCGATCTGCGCGTCGATCGACTGCATGGCCGGGTGCCCTTCGGCGAAGCGCTGCCCGAGCTCGGCACGATTCTGTTGCAGCCCGCCCAGCTTCGTCTGGTTGTCCACAACCTGCTGCAGCAACAGCTTCGACTCCTCCGCCATGTCGGTGGCGCCTTTCTTGTTGCGGTAATCGTTGTAGCGCGTTTCCGCCGCTTCGAGCTGCTTGCGCAAAACCGGCAACTGCTCGTCGAGAAAAGTCAGCGCGTGCTCGGCGTCGGCGGATTTCCGGTCGATGTTCTGCTTCAGGTACGCGTTCGCGATGGCGCTCAGGATGAGCGCCGTGCGCGTGGCATCGGGGCCGTCCAGCGACATCTTGATGATGTCCGCCTGCTTGCTCTTGTCATCGAACGCGAGTGCGGTCTGGAGCTTGGCAGCCGCCTTCAGCGCGGAGGTCCGGACCAGCCGGAACTGGGTGCCGGGCCGGGCGGTCAGCCGATCGACCCGAACGGCGATCGCGCCGGCCTGCGACAGCTCGCCGGCCTTGCCGTGCAGCACCGCATTGCCGTCCGGGTCCAGCAGGTCGTAATACCCGCCCTGCCCGGCCACCAGCGTGTAGCGCTTTTCATAGGTGTCGCGTGGCACGTCGAAGCGCGACACGTCGATCCGCTCGCCGCCCCATGCAAACTTCGACATCCAGAGCATCGGCGGCGCGAGGCCGTCGCCTGCATGGCGCCGCGCGATCGCCGCGCCCACCAGCGGGACATATCGCGGCAAGGCCGTGATCTCGATATGCAGCTCGTCAACGGCCGCCATCACGACCTTGCGCGATTTGATCACCTCGATCTCGGCGATGGCCGACTGCTTCGTGTCGAAGACGGACGCGAGCTGCCCGAGCATGCCCTGGGTCGAATTCACGCCGTCCTCGATCTGGAACATCGCATCGGCTCGATACACCGGCTGCGCGACGAACACGTAGCTCGCGCCAATGCACGCTCCGGCAAGCGTGCACAGGACGACGGTCTTCCAGCGCTCCCGGAGCACCGAGAGGTACTCGGACAAGTCGATCTCGTCGTCGCCTGTCAGCGAAATGCGGCGGAGTTTTTGAGTCACTTCCATGACGGTTATCGTGTAGGTTGGCCAATGATGTCGAGCCAGTACGTCAGCGCTCGCTGGATTTCGGCGAGACAGGCCGTCGCGGCCGCGCGCCCGAGGCGGAACGGGTCCGCGATATCGATTTGCTGCTGGTGCCCGAGCCGGTACACCTTCCCGGTCGAGAACGGATTCGCCGACTCGATGCGCTTGCATTGCTCGCGCGTCATCGCGAGCACGATGTCTGCCGAGCGGATCAGCGCCGGCGACAGCGGCGTGGAGACGTGCGCGCCGATGTCGACGCCGACCTGCGCCATGACCTCGCGCGCATCGCGGTCCACTTCCGTGCCGGGCCGCGCGGTCAAGCCCGCGGTCAGCACCTGAAGCCCGGGCAACGCGCGCTTCAGCAGCCCCGCGGCCATCGGGCTGCGGCAGATGTTGCCCTCGCAGACGACCAGGATCATGTCCATCATTTCGTGATGAGTGCGCCGGTCAAGCCGGCGTTGATGCCTGGCAGCAGCAGTTGCAGCACGCGGCTGAAGCGGACGAGGCCGTTGCCGCCGACGTAGACGACGTCGCGCGGCTGCAGCTCGAACTGGTTGGCGAGCACCATCGACACCGGCGAGTGCGCATCGAGCTGATACACCTGCGCGCCGGCGGTCTGCATGCCGCGAATGACGAAGACCTGCGCGGCATCCGCGCTGGCGGTGTTGATGCTGCCGGCCTGGGACAGCGCGTCGCTGAGGTTCAGGCCGCCCGACCTCATGAACAACGCAGTCGTGGGCTTATTGACTTCCCCCATCACGAACACGCCGTTCTCGTCGCGCGACACGACACGCAGCAGATCGCCGTTGCGCAACTGGATGTCGGCAGGATTGACACCCTTCGCGATCAGGCGGCCCAGGTTGAGATCGTAGGTCGAGCCGTCGCGGATCAGCGTCATGCGACCTTCGTCGGCCGTCGGCAGGAAGCCGCCGGCCCGCGAAACCGCCTCATAGAGCGTCATCGGGATGTCGTTGACCGGCTGCGCGCCTGGCACCTTCACTTCGCCATCGACGTAGACCTGCTGCGACCGGTACGACGCCACGCGCACCGTCAGTTGCGGCTTCACGAACACCTTCGATAGCCGCTCGAGCAACGCCGCGCGCAGCGCGTCGACGGTCAGGCCTGCCGCATGCACGCTGGAGACATACGGAAACTGCACGTTCCCCGCGCTGTCGATCACGAACCCCTGCGACGGATCGTTCGGACGGCTTTGCGGCGTGCTCGGCTGCGGCCCCAGCGCCGCATTGATCTCGGGGTGGTCCCACACCGTGATCTGCAGCACGTCGCCCACGCCGAGGCGATACGGCAACGGCTTCGCGATGAGCGGCCGCACCTGGTCGACGCTCTGGCGCCGGTCCGCGTCGCTGATCTGCCGGATGAGTTGCAGGTCGACCGGAATGATCGGCACTTCGATCGACTGCTCCGGGCCCGACGGGCTCGCGCTCGTCGCCACCACGCTGGGCGAGCGCGCCATGCGCATCCCGGGCGCGACCGTGCATGCCGGCAGGACACTGCAGAGCGAAGCGCATGCGAACCATACCTGCCATCGCATGCGGCCGCGCATCCCTGCGGCAGCCGATGCCAACGCATTCATCAACGACACTGCGTGTCTCGAAATCATGGACATTGCTCGAATTCTGGTCGAAACCGGCGCCGTACACGGCCGGCCGGACTCGACACGGATCATCTGGACGGATTCCGACGCGATCTCGCCGGGTATCGTGGCGCCACCGTGCGGCACATGCCGGCGACGGACTCGACTGCACGCCTGGTCAGGCGCTGCGGCTACGGCCCCACTACAGCGGCATTGCCGGCGGGCAGCCCTCCAGCCGCGAACGATCACGCGCGGCTACGACGGACCGCGCGCGGCGCGCTCGCCACCTGCCGTCCCGGTACTGTCCTGCGCTCGGTAGTCGGCAAACGCATCAACTCCTTCGGACCACGAACGATCGACGGCAGATGCACTCGCGTGCGGATAGGTTCGAATTCTGGCTACGCGAATTAGCATTGTGATTCCCCCGTATGCAATCAACGCCGGGCGCGCGCGGCGCACTTGATGTAGTTATCGATATCCACGGCGGCCACGCTTCGGCCGCACGCCTGCATCGTGGGCCCTTCCGATCACGCGACCACTTGGAGCGGGCTCGGCCTTCGGACACGGCAGGCACTGCCGGCCAGGCCTCGCGTCACGTCCGCACACGACGACGCACCTGATCAAGCATGAAATATGCCAAACGATTCGAACGGCGCGCGACACCGAAGCACGCCGCGAAACCGGTACGCGTGCGCGGCACGCGGGACAGCCAACGCGTTCGCAGCTGCGCCTGCACAGCGGACTCGACGGCCGTCGGGCGAGCGTGCCGTTACGTAACACGTCCGGCGCAAGCGGTGCGAGCGTTACGTAACAATCGCAGTGGTGATGAACCGAGACGGTACGGATCGTCCCCGGCACGCAACGTCGGCAGCGCGGGCCAATGGCATGAGTATTGCTGATGAGTTGACGATGTATTGACCGATCGTCCGACCGGCGCCGGCGCGCGATCGTCGCCGGCGAACGACAGGCTCCTCGCGGCCGGCAGGCCGGCGTAGCATCCCGAAGACCAAACGTATGTCGAACCTCAATCGCGCCATTCGCACGAGCATCTCGATCAATTTCATCGGACGCTACAGCAACATCCTCGTGCAGCTGCTCGTGACGGGCACGCTGGCGCGCCTGCTGAACCCGAAAGACTTCGGCATGATTGCCGTGCTGTCCGTGCTCGTCACGTTCTTCTCGTTTCTCAGCGAAATGGGGCTGGGGCCGGCAATCGTGCAGTTCCAGCAGTTGCGTCGCGAACAGCTCGCAACGCTGCAATGGCTGACCGTGCTGGTCGGCAGCGCGCTGGCCGCGATCTTCATGCTCGGCGGCCCGTTCCTCGCCGCCTTCTACCGGGAACCGCGATACACCGGGATCTCGCTCTATCTCGGCGCCACCATCGCACTGTCGTGCTGGGGCATCGTGCCGCTCGCGCTGCTGCGCAAGGCCCAGCGCTTCCGTGCGATCGTCGTGATCGAAGTGGCGGCGGCGCTGCTGTCGGGCACCGTCGCGATCTGGAGCGCCTGGAGCGGCGGCGGCGTCATTGCGCTTGCGGTCAAGAGCACGTCGTATGCGGCATTCATGCTCGTGTTCTCCCTCTTCGCGTGTCGCTTCAATCCGTTGATCCGGCCGGACTTCCGCGGCCTCTCGACGATCCTCGCCTACTCCGGATACCAGTTCGTCTTCAATCTCATCAACTACTTCACGAGAAACCTCGACAAGCTGATGATCGGCCGCATCATGGGTAGCCACGCGCTGGGCCTGTACGACATGTCGTACCGGCTGATGCTGATGCCGATCGCGAATCTCACCCAGGTCGTCTCGCCCGCGCTGCAGCCGATCTACGCGGCCCAGCAGCAGCAGAAGGACGCGATCTTCTCGTCGTATCGCGACGTCGTCCGCGTGCTGACGATCGTCGGCGGATACGCCGGCATCGGCTGCTTCGTCTGCGCGCCGGAAATCATCCACCTCGCGTACGGCAGCAAGTGGGGCAGCGCGGTGCCGATCTTCGCGGTGCTGAGCCTGTCGATCGTCGTGCAGGTCGTGCTGTCGTCGATCGGCGCGATCTACCAGGCGATCGGGCGCACCGATCTGCTGTCGCTCTCCGGCGCGCTGTCCGCCGTCACGAGCATCGCGGCGATGGCGCTCGGCATTCGCGCGGGCGACCTGGTCGTGTTCTCGTGGCTGCTGGCCGGGAGCTTTCTCGTCAACGCCGTGCAGGGCTTCCACATCCTCGCGCGCTACGGGTTCCACCGCTCGCTGCGCGACCTGTTCGGCCCCACGACGCCCTGCATGATCGGCATCGCAGTCATGCTCGCCGCATGCCATGCCGGCCTCGCACCGGCCGCGAACACCGCGTTTCAGCCGCTCGCGCTCGCCGCCAAGATCGCCGGCGTCACGCTCGCCTATCTCGGCTGGGTAAAGCTGACGGGCGACCTCGATTTCTTCTGCCAGACGGTGCTCGGCCGCCCGCGAGCCGGATCGGCGCGACGCAACGCACGCAGCGCCGCCGGCGAAGCCAACCCCACCCGGCCGACGTGACGCGCCCGAGCGCACCGCCCCGACCGACCACCTGCACGCTGGAACTCACATGCCGCTCATTCGTCGACTCTTCCTTGCGATCATCGTGATCCGGTCCGCGCTCGATGTCGTGTTCGGTGCGCTGCGCGTGGACGGCGGCGGCTTTTCGCCGGGCGCGGTGCTCAATGCCATCATCATCGCGGCAGGCATGTTCGTCGTGCTGCGCAAGGGGATCCGGGCCCTGCACGCGCCGCTGCTGATCTGGCTCGCCTACCTCGCGTATGCGGCGCTCACGCTGTCGCGCTCGCCCGACGCCGGCGAAGGCTTCCGGCTCTTCCTCGGCCTGCTGTCGACGTACATGGTGTTCACGATCGCGTTCAATACGAGCACGCTCGCCGGCCACGCCGAGGCCCTGCTCAAGTGCATCATCTACTCGTCCTTCGCGGTGGCGCTGTTCGGCATCTTCCAGTACGTGTTCATCGACCGGCTCGCCGGGCGACTGAGCGCCACGTTCGAGCATCCGAACATCCTTGCGTTCTACCTGCTGCTCGTCATCACCACGCTCTTCTACGAAAGACGGTTCCAGCGGCTCAACCGGCTGCCCCGCATCCTTCCGGGACGCCTGCTGTATGTCGGGCTGCTGCTCGTGCTGCTGCTGCTGACCGAAACGCGCAGCGCGTGGATCGCCACGGCTGCGGCCTTCGCGCTCTATGCAGCCCTCGCGAACCGCAAGCTGCTCGTCATGCTGGCGCTGGTCCCGGCCCTGCTGCTCGTGCCTGCCATCTCGGACCGCTTCAGCGACCTGGGATCGTCAGGCACCGCGCAAGACGTGCATCGCGGGGTACAGATCGATTCCTATTCGTGGCGACAGCTTCTGTGGCAGTACGCGCTGGTCGATTCGGAGGATTCGCGCACGACCGGAAAAGGCCTGGGCTCGTTCCGCAGCAACTCGCACTTCTTCTTCCCGCTGGAGGAAAGCGCCGACGCACACAGCGCCTATATCCAGACCCTCTATGAAACGGGCATTGTCGGGCTGAGCCTCTACCTCGCCGTGTTCCTTGCCTTTGCGGTGGCGATCCACCGGTCGGGAACGGACAGGAAGACGGCCGCCATGGCCATTGCGCTGATCGCCGCCTATCTGCTCGAGAGCTATTCCGACAACACGCTCTACTACCTCAGCTACAACTGGTATTTCTGGGCGTTCATCGGATGCCATCTGGGCAACACCCTGGGCGCACGCAGGCGCATCGAAGCCGGCATTGCAGCGCCCGCTGAAACGCATGCCGTCGTGCCGCGGTGACGAGCGGCGCCGCCGGCCGCGAAGCAGCGATCGAAGACGCCCTTGCCGAACATGGCATGCAGTGGCAACGGTGACGCCGCGAGATTGATTGCCGGCACGCCGATCATGTCGGTCACGCCCCCGTCGAACCAAGACAGTGCGCAGCCGACGCACACGTCAGGCCGATGCGCATGGCGAGTCGACCGACGTGGCGTCGCGTCAGCAGTGCTCCCGTGCAGTAGCCGCGGGCATCCGCGCGATCCAGTGCGCCACCGCGCGCTCGATGTGGCGCGCCACGGCATCGAACACTTCCGCCGGCTGGCCGACCGGATCCGCGATATCGCATTTCGTGGCATGGTCGAGCTGGAAGACGCGACCGCGCGCGAACGGATAACGCCGCTCGATCTCGCGACATTGCACGAGCGTCATCGCGAGGATCAGTTGCGATGCGCGCACGTAGCCGAGATGCACCGGTTGCGCGATATGCGACGTGATGTCGAAGCCGCGTTCGCGCATGACGTCGATCGCTGCCTGGGCGGCCGGCCGGCCCGCCAGCGCGATCAGTCCTGCGCAGCGCACCTGCACGGACGGCAACGCACGTGCCAGCATGGCGCTCGCCATCGGGCTGCGACATGCGTTGCCGTCGCAGACGACCAGAATGCGTTCGATCACGGCCGGGCTCAGTACGCGTTCGGATGGACGAAGCCCTTCAGCACCGTGGCTGCGACAATTTTCATGTCGAGCCCGAAGGACCAGTTGCGCAGGTAATAGAGGTCGTGCTGGACACGGCCGACCATCTTGTCGAGGTGATCCGTCTCGCCGCGATAGCCGTTGACCTGCGCCCATCCGGTGATGCCCGGCTTGATCCGGTAACGATGGATGTATCCCTCGACGAGCGGCCGGTACAGATCGTCATGCTCGATGGCGTGCGGCCTCGGCCCGACGACCGACATGTCGCCGCACAGCACGTTGAAGAACTGCGGCAGCTCGTCGAGGCTGGTGCGACGCAGGAATGCACCGACGCGCGTGATGCGCGCGTCGCCCCGGGTCGCCTGGCGCACGACGCCGGCCGGTTCGGCGTGCACGCGCATCGTGCGGAACTTGTAGATCCTGAACACCCGGCCATCGGCGCCTTTCCGGTACTGCGTAAACAGCACCGGGCCCGACGACGACAGCTTGACCGCCAGCGCGATCATGCCGAGCAGCGGCGCCAGCGCGACGAGCGCTGCTGCCGCGAACACCCGGTCGAACAGCGCCTTCTGCATCAAGGCGCGATGCGACATCGGCGACGCAACGAGGTTGATCGCCGGCATGCCGACGAGATCCATCATCGTTCCGCCGAGCAACGCGATGCTGCACATGTCCGGCATGAAGCGGATATTGATCAGATCGTCGCCGAACGTCTTCAGCACGCGCCGGATCGTCCGTTCCTCGGAGATCGGCAACGCGAGCCAGATTTCCGTCGCGGCTTCGGCACGCACTGCCGCGGCGAACTCGGTGAAATCCGCGATCGCCGGGATGATGCCGTTGGACGATCCCGCGGGATCGTGGAGCACGACGGGGCGAAACCCGCTCGCCGGGGACAGCGCAAGCGTTTCGATCACACGCACGGCATGCGCGCCGTTTCCGACGATCGCCACCTTGCGAAGATTCAGGCCCGCATGCCTGACGCGTGCGAGCATCGTATAGGCAGCCAGGCGGATGACGATGAATCCGCATCCCGCGATCGCCGTCCAGTAGACGAACCACAGCCGCGACACCTGATCGGCGCGGTGCATCGCGAACAGCAGCACGAGGTTGCATGCCTGCACGGCGACCCATGCAGCACTGATGCGGCTGATCATCGCGATCCACGACCGCCCGCGCCACGACTGATACACCTGAAATCCCGGAAAGACGGCGAGCGTCAGCATCGCGACAAACGGGACCACCATCGCGTCCGGTCGGCCGAGCGAATCGTCATCGAACCGCACATGCGACGCGGCAGCTGCCCCCAGCACCACGACGAGTGCATCGAGCAAGCGCGCAATGATCGACTGAAATCCGAACATGGTTCTTCTCCAGGCGGCGCACGATGGCGCCCGTATTTGCCGTCAAGCGCGCCCGCATGCATCGTCGAAGCGCACGATGTCGTCTTCGGCACGGCGCGAATCGTCGACGAACTCGAGTGTGCACATTTAGGTATTCCTCAACATCCGGTTTCCCGCACGCAATCAAGCGCTGGCGCCACCCGACCGTCCGTGCTTCGCACCGATCGCCGCGCCAACGGACATTTCCCGACTGATGCCGGACATGCTCCGCCCTCGGTATCCCGATGCATCGACACCATTCATCCCGGGCGTCGTCAATCCGTCGATGAATCAATCAATAAATTCGTATTCCTATATGAAATAGAATGCTCCTTTATCGAACGGGCGGTTCAATTCACGCCAGGATTCCGGACGACGGACGAACTACCGGTTACTTGGGCGCACGCCCCGCGCCGATGCATGGCCGCCGCAAGGACGTGTCAACACGATTCGGTATGGCAACGGAAATGCCGCGCCCGAGC
This sequence comes from Burkholderia pyrrocinia, assembly GCF_001028665.1. Classification (NCBI taxonomy): domain Bacteria; kingdom Pseudomonadati; phylum Pseudomonadota; class Betaproteobacteria; order Burkholderiales; family Burkholderiaceae; genus Burkholderia; species Burkholderia pyrrocinia. The sequence goes on along the minus strand of NZ_CP011505.1, from coordinate 97,453 downwards.
CACCCTGAACGGATTGGCGAATGGACGCGATTTATCGATTGAATGTCCGGAATCGACCGCTTCGCCCCCGCGTCGCGTCCGGATATCGGAATATGGATCTTATTCATGGTTGGTCTAACGTTCTGGTATTAACTACTTCGGCACATAGCGTTTAATGCACGATCCGTGCCACCGGGGCGCATTCTTTTGTTGCGACGCAGAAAACCCTCGATAAACCAATGACCTATGCCTGGAATGCGAAAGGTATGAATAAATCGAAATATCCCTGTGCAACGTTTGCGCGATTGCAGCGTTCACGCACGTTACGTAACGACACGCCGTAACGCGTCTGGCATGAACGGCATCCGGGACGCTCAGATTGCTGCCATATGCACGGCAATGTCAGGGGCGTTATTTCTGCCGTAGACAGGCGCAATTCTCTTGCGCGCGCGCCAGGCCGGGTGAGTCCGGGGCACGGCCGGTGAGCGCACCGTGCCGCCTCGCAAAACCCGAGTTCTTTCGCGGAGTGACGGCACGATGCGGATGCTCGCGAGCAAGGGCTGAATCGCGACGAGTCATTTGTCGAAGCAAGATCGGGCTTCGAGCGATCAGCTACCGGAAATAGGGGTAGACATTTGAATCCTGACGCAGTATTAGCGTTTTTCCCGATGTCCCCCGGAAAATGGCCGATGCAGCAAGAGAGATGTATAGCGCACTTCTTTCGTCGCTTCCGGACGATTATTTTTAATGCGTTTGCCCGTTATATCGACAGCAGCATAATGTCCGGCTAACCGGCGGCCAACTCTGCGGACGGCCCGTCCCGCGCTCACGGCTCCGGATGCGGCGCGTTCATTCCCGCTCCCGGACGGGTACGCCCGTACCGTTTCGACACGACGTCGAGATTCAGACCATTGCCTCCGCCGCTTCGGCATCGCCGGCGAGCCAGTCATTCAACACGCGCGCGTCCGCCTGCCGGTCCAGCGACAGGCACACGTCGCCCAGCGCATCGACCTGCACGCTGTCGAGCGCCATGCCCGCCAGCGCACGATATTTCGCCAGCAGCGCTGCGTCCGACAGCGGATTGCGCGGGTCGCCGAGCGCGATCGGCACGTGGCGCGCTTCCCGCCCCCCGTCCGCGCGATGCAGGATCACCGTCGGCTCGTCGAGATCGCCGAGCGCCGGATCGACGTCGACCGCGATGCGCGCGAGCAGCGCGGTCACGCGCGGATCGGTGCGCCGGCCCGCGCGATACACGCCGATCCCCGTGTCGCCGAATGCAAGCGCTGCCGCCACCGCGTACGGCAGGCTCATCTGCGCGGACGACAGCGTCGACAGGTCGCGACCGCCGCACATGCGGGCCACGAACGCGCTCGCGCGCACGACCACCCGCTCGATCTCGCCGGCCTCGACGGTGCGGCCGTCCGCGAGCTGCAGCGTCGCGTCGACGGCCGCATGCGCGCTGCGGCACGATGCGTGCGGCTTGATCGAACAGCGCATCAGCTTCCAGTGCGCGCCGAGGCCGTCGGTCAATGCATCGGGCGCCTGCGATTGCGCGGCGAACGTGTTGAAAAATCCGCCCCACACGTCGTCGAACACGTGCGCGGGGCCGCTCACGCCTTCGCGCGCGAGCAGCGCCGCGAGCACGCCGCCCTCCGCCGCCCGCCCGGCGTGCAGCCGCTTCGTCTGCGATCCGTCGTGGATGAAGCCCCACAGGCCGCCCGCGAAACTCGCCGCGTGGCCAAGCGCGTCGCGCGTACGCGCGGCGTCGAGCCCGAGCACGCGTGCGCTCGCGGCCGCCGCACCGAACACGCCGCAGCTGAGCGTCGAGTGCCAGCCCGCCCCGTTGTGGACCGAGTAGCCGCCCGCTGCCTCGAGCACGCGCCGGCCGACGTCATAACCGAGCACGATCGCCGCCACGCATTCGCGGCCCGTCACCGGGCGTTCCGCGCACGACAGCGCGGCGAGCACGGCCGGCAGCACGACCGCGCCCGAATGATCGCAGCCGCCGGAATCGTCGAGTTCGAGCGCGTGCGCGGCAATCCCGTTGACGAACGCCGCATCGCGCGCGCCCGCGGCGCGTCGCGTGCCCCACAGCGACGCACCGCCATGCGCGACGGCGCCGGTGAGCACACGGGCACTGCGCGTCTCGACGGCCGACGCGCCCGCCAGTGCGGCACCGAACGTATCGAGAACATGACGCTTGGCCTTCGCGACGACGTCGTCCGGCAATGCGTCGGCGGGCGTCTGCGCGACGAACGCCGCGAGCCGCGTTGCGCGCGTGTCGGATTTCATCGTCATCGCGCCGACTCCTCTGCGACGCAGTGCGCGAACACGTCGACCGGATGTCCCGGGGCGTTGACGGGCGCCTGTGCACGCCACCAGTTCGCAATGTCGCGCCCCGTCGCGAACCAGACGTCGCCCGCGTCACGCAGATGCGCGAGCAACGCGCGCAGCAAGTCGATCCGCGCTGCCGTGCCGATGATCTCGGGATGCAGCCGCAGCACGCAGCACAGCCCGAAGCGCCGGAACCCGTCGACGTCGCGCCGCCAGTTGTCGAGCACGTCGCGATACGCCGCGATGCGCGGCTGACCGGCCGGCACGGGCGGCGACAGGTTGAACTCGAAGTACGGCTCGTCCTCGAGTTCGTAATGCAGCGGCAGCTCGACGAGCCGCGCGCCGTCGCCACCGTCGCCGCGTGGATGCACGTACGGCAGATCGTCGCCACGCCACGATGACGACCACGTGAAGCCTTCCTCAACGAGGAAATCCGCAAAGCCGTCAGCCCAGTTGCCGGTAAACGAGCGAAACCCTTGCACGTCGCGTCCGATCGTGTCGGCGAGCGCCGCCCGCCCGGCGCGGCACGCGTCGATCTGCGCAGCGAGCGGCAGCGCGTCGAAGTCTTCGCAGCGATAGCCGTTCACGCCGAGCTCGTGGCCGGCCGCGGCGATCGCGCGCACCGCTTCCGCATGCGTTTCGGCGACGATGCCCGGGACGAACCAGCTCGCCGGCACGCCGAACGCGTCGAATGTCGCAAGCAGCCGGTCGACGCCGCGCGTCGCGCCGTAGCGCCAGACCGACAGCGATTTCTCGCGGCCGACGATGCGCGGCTCGCGTGTCTGGATACCGTGAATGTCGTTGAAGTCGACCGTGATCGCGACCGCGCATCGCGCGCCGCCCGGCCAGGAAGCGAGTGTCGTCATAGGCCGCTCCGTTGCGTGGGTTGCGCGTCTCGCGCGTGCTGCGCAAGCCACCAGTCGGCCACTTCGCGGCAGCGCGCGAACCAGACGCCGTCCTGCGCGCGCATATGACCGAGCCATGCCTCGAGCAGCGCGATGCGGCCGGGCTTGCCGCAGACCTTCGGATGCAGCAGCGTCGTCAGGCACAGCCCTTCGCGGAATACGCCGTCGAATTCGCGCGTCCAGTTGTCGAGCGTCGCGTCGTAGCCGGCGATCCGGTCGAGCCCGGCCGGATAATCGGGGTTGCGGTGATACGCAAGCGACGCGTAATCGTCGGTCTCCCAGCGGCCGGGTATCTCGACGAGCGGCGGCTCGCCGTCCTCGCCGTGCAGCAGGTACGGCCGGTCGTCGCCGCGCATCGAGCTCGAATAGCGCACGCCGGCTTCGCGCAGCACGGCGACCGTCGCCGCGCTCCAGTCGCCGGACGGCGTGCGGAACCCGACCGGCCGCACGCCGAGCGTACGCGCGAACACGTCGGCCGACTGCGCCATGATCTCGCGTTGCCGCTCGGGCTCGAGCGTCCAGAACGCTTCGTGCCGGTAGCCGTGGTAGCCGATCTCGTGGCCGCGCTCGACGATCGCCGCGCATTGCGCGGGCCAGGTCCGTGCGACCCACGCGGGCACGAAGAACGTCGCGGGCAGGTCGTACGCCGCGAGCATGTCGAGCAAGCGGCCGAGCGCACGCCACGGCCCGTAGCTGCCGAGCGTGAAATACGCGGGGTTGCGCCAGATCGACCCGTTCAGCATCGCGTCGCCGGTCGGGCCGTCGAGATCGAACGCGAGCGCGACGCACGCGCGCTTCGCGTCCGGCCAGCGGGGAGCAAGCGCCGCCATCGCGCGCTCAGTGCGTGCCGTTGATCATCGCCTTCGTCACCGCGTGCTCCTGCAGCCCCCACTTCGCAAGCAGCTTCTGGTACGAGCCGTCCGCGATCAGCTGGTTGAGCGCCGTCGTCAGCGCGCTGCTCAGCGCGGTGTTGCTTTTCGCGACGCCGATGCCCGTGTATTGCGACAGGAACGGCTTGCCGACGGGCGCGTACGCGTTCTGCTCGAGGCTGTTCTGGTACGGCAGCGTCTCGCCGCCCTGCACGGCTGCGTCGATGCGGTTCTGGCGCAGCTGCATGCGCGCGTCCGACGAGCCGTCGGTGCCGACCACGACGATCGCCGGCTTGCCGGCCTTCACGCAGTTCTCCGCGCTCCATGCGGTCGTGTTGTCCGGGAACGACGTGCGCCGGCTCGACCCGACGCGCTTGCCGCACAGCGCGCCCATCTGCGCGAACTCGCCGGCGCGCGCCTTCAACGTGTAGAACTGCGGGCCCGTCTCGATGTAGTCGACGAACGTCACCGCGTCGCGGCGCGTCGGCAGGTCGGTCATCCCGGACAGGATCATGTCGACGCGTTGCGTCGCGACCGCGCTCATCATCTGGTCGAAGCTCGTCTCGACCCAGTTCAGCTTCGCGCCCATCTTCGCGGCGAGCGCTTCGCCGAGATCGACGTCGAAGCCCGCGAGCTTGTCGGTCGCGGGATCCTTGTATTCGAACGGCGGATAGTTCGGCACGATCGCGACGTTCAGCGTGCGCTTCGCGCTCGCGGCCTGCGCGACTGCGAAGGACGCATGAAGCGCGAGCGCGCCGAATGCGACGGCGGACAGCGTGCGGGTCAGGACGGATGCTTTCATGGGGTTGTCGCCTTGTCGTAGTGAAGTAATGGGGTGCTGCGCCGGTCTCGTCGACGGCTCGATCGATCGGGCGCTGCGGGTCGGGGCGCCCGGCCCGTTCATGCGATCACGGCCGAGATGAAATCGCGCGTACGTGCGTGCGTCGGCGCGGACAGCACCTGGTCCGGCGGCCCGCTCTCGACGATCCGGCCGCCGTCCATGAACACGACGCGGTCGGCCACCTCGCGCGCGAAGCCGAGCTCGTGCGTGACGACGATCATCGTCATCCCGCTCTTCGCGAGATCGCGCATCACGGCCAGCACTTCGCCGACAAGCTCGGGATCGAGTGCCGACGTCGGCTCGTCGAACAGGATCAGTTGCGGATGCATCGCGAGCGCCCGCGCGATCGCGACGCGCTGCTGCTGGCCGCCCGACAGCTCGACCGGAAACGCGTCGCACTTGTGCGCGAGCCCGACCCGCGCGAGCAGCGCGCGCGCTTCCTCCTCCGCTTGCGCGCGGCGGCGCTTGAGCACCTGCACGGGGCCCTCGGTCACGTTCTCGAGCGCGGTCTTGTGCGGGAACAGGTTGAAGCGCTGGAACACCATGCTCGTCGCCAGCCGCTGGCGCGCGACCTGGCGCTCCGACAGCTCGTGGAGCCGGTTGCCGGTGCGCCGGTAGCCGGCCAGTTCGCCGTTGACCCACAGCGCGCCCGCGCTGATCGTCTCGAGCTGGTTGATGCAGCGCAGGAACGTGCTCTTGCCCGAGCCCGACGGCCCGATGATGCACAGCACTTCGCCCTGCGCGACGTCGAGCGTGATGCCGTGCAGCGCCTGGAAATCGCCGTACGACTTGCGCACGTCGACCGCGCGAACGACCGCGTTCGTCATGACGTTCTCCCGATGGTTGAGGGTCGTGTCGTTCATGTGCGGCCCGCCGCGCGACCCGCGCCGCGCGCGAAGCGCCGTTCGACGCGCGCCTGCGCGAGCGACAGCACGGTGACGACCACGAGATACCAGATGCCCGCGACGATCAGCAACTCGATCACGCGGGCGTTCGCGTAGTAGATGTTCTGCGCGTTGTGCAGCATCTCCGCGTACTGCACGACGCTCGCGAGCGACGTCAGCTTGACCATGCCGATCAGCTCGTTGCCGATCGGCGGCACGATCACGCGCATCGCCTGCGGCAGGATGATCCGGCGCAGCGCCTGCAGGCGCGGCATGCCGATCGATTTCGCGGCCTCGTACTGGCCGGTGTCGACCGACAGCAGCCCCGCGCGCACGACTTCCGACGTATACGCGCCCTGGTTGATGCCGAGCCCGAGCACCGCCGCAAGGAACGGCGTCATCACGTCGACGGTCCGGAATTCGGCGAGACCCGGGATGCCGAGCGTCGGGAACACCAGGGCGAGGTTGAACCACAGCAGCAGTTGCAGGATGATCGGCGTGCCGCGGAACAGCCAGATGTAGCCCTGCGCGATCGCGCCGAGCACCGGGTTCGACGACAGCCGCATCACCGCGGTGACGACGCCGAGCACGACCCCGAGCGTCATCGCGAGGACGGTCATCACGATCGTGTTGCCGAGCCCCGTCAGAATCGAGCGCGCGGTCAGGAACTGGCCGACGACGCGCCACTCGATCTGCCCGCGCGCGAACGCGGCGGCCACGTAGGCGAGCGCGGCAATGATCGCGATCGACGCGACATAACGACCCCAGTAGCGCCGGCGCACGCGCACGAGGCCGGCGGTATCGTCCGCCGCGGCGCCGGCCGGCCCGGGTGCGCCGTCGAGACGGCGCGAATCGGATGCGCTCAGCATGACGGCCCCCGGTAGTCGGCCGCCCACGCGGCCTGGCGTTCGATCGCGTCGCTCAGACGGCCGATCTGCTCGCGCACGCGCGCGGGCGACGTGCCGCCCGCGCCGCCGCGTGCGGCGACGGCCGCGTCGAGCGTCAGGTGCGCGCGCACTGCCGGCGCGAGGCGCGGGTCGACGGCCTGCAGCTGTTCCGCGCTGGCGTCCGCGAGCTCGATGCCGTCGCGCTCGCATGCACGCACGAGCGCGCCGGTGATTTCATGCGCTTCGCTGAACGGCACGCCCGTCAGCGCAAGCCAGTCCGCGACCTCGGTCGCGAGCGTGAAGCCGAGCGGCGCCTGGCGACGCATCTCGTCGACGTTCACGCGCATCGTGCGGATCATCCCCGCCATCGCCGGCAGCACGAGTTCGAGCGTGTCGATCGAATCGAACGCGGCGATCTTGTCTTCCGCGAGATCGCGGTTGTATGCGAGCGGCAGCGACTTCAGCGTCGCGAGCAGGCCCGTCAGGTTGCCGATCAGGCGCCCCGCCTTGCCGCGCGTCAGTTCCGCGATGTCCGGGTTCTTCTTCTGCGGCATGATCGAGCTGCCCGTCGCATAACCGTCGTCGAGTTCCACCCAGCGGAATTGCCGCGACGTCCACAGGATCACTTCTTCCGACAGGCGGGACAGGTTCACGGCCAGCATGCTCGCGACGAACGCGAATTCGGCGACGTGATCGCGTGCGGCCACCGCGTCGATCGAGTTCTCGCACGGCGCGTCGTAACCGAGCTCCTGCGCGGACAGCTCGGGCCGCACGCAGATCGCCGAGCCCGCCAGCGCGGCCGCGCCGAGCGGCGAGCGCGCGGTGCGGCGGTCCCAGTCGACCAGGCGGTCGGCGTCGCGATACAGCGACTGCGCATGCGCCAGCAACTGATGGCCGAACACGATCGGCTGCGCGGGCTGCAGATGGGTGAAGCCGGCGGTCACCGTATCGACGTGCCGGCTCGCTTGGCCGACCAGCGCCTGCTGCAGGTCGAGCACGCCGCGCACGAGCTGGCGTGCCTTGTCGCGCAGGTACAGGCGCAGGTCGTTCGCCGCCTGGTCGTTGCGCGAACGCCCGGCGCGCAGCTTGCCGCCGAGCGCAGGCAGCCGCTGTGTGAGCACGCGCTCGAGAAACGTGTGCACGTCCTCGTCGGCGAGCGACGGCGCGATCGCGCCGGCCGCGTAGTCGCGCGCGATGCCGTCCATCGCGGCCAGCAACTGCGCGAGGTCGTCGTCGTTCACGATGCCGGCGCGGTTCAACTCGCGCGCATGCGCACGGGAGCCCGCCAGATCGTACGGCACGAGACGGTAGAAACTCGGATCGGAGCGGGACAGGTTCTGCAGCGCGTCGGACGGTTTCGACTGGAAGCGGCCGCCCCACAGGCGTTCGATCGGTTCGGTAAGGCTCATTGCGGTCGACCTCGACTCGGTTGGATTGCCCCCACTGTAGGCATTCAATTTTTTTTGTTGTAGCGAGAAATTGACTCCGCTTAAATGAAGTTTTTCTCAGCACCGTCGTCTCCGACGCACCCGCCGATGCGCAACCGCCTGCCCCCGCTGAACCCGCTTCGCGCATTCGAAGCCGCCGCCCGGCGCGGCAGCGTGTCGGCGGCGGCCGACGAACTGCACGTGACCGCGAGCGCGGTCAGCCACCAGATCCGCATTCTCGAAAGCACGCTCGGCGTCGCGCTATTCGTCCGATCAAAGGCGCGCGTGAAGCTCACGCCCGAAGGCGAGGCGCTGCTGGAGCCGGTCGGCGCCGCGTTCGACATGATCGCGAACGCGACCGTCAGGCTCGATTCGCCGGCCGCCGTCGGCGATCTCGTCGTGTCGACGCCGCTGTCGCTGACGTCGCGCTGGCTCGCCCGGCACATCGGCGATTTTCTCGAGCGTTATCCGGGGATCCATCTGAAGGTGATTCCGTCGAACGACGAACGCGAGATCTATTCGACGGACGTCGACGTCTGCATCCGCTACGGGGAAGGCAACTGGCGCAACCGGCACGTCGAGCTGCTCGAGCATCCGGCGCTGTTCCCGGTCGTGAGCCCGGCGTTGATGAACGGGCCCGATGCGATCCGCAAGGTGCAGGATCTCGCCGGACGCACACTGTTCTGCGAGCATGCGGGCTCGTGGATGCGCTGGCTGGCGGAAGCGAACGCCGACAAGCTGCCGGGCATCCGCATCCTCGAAATCGGCAACGCGCATATCGGCGTCGAAGCCGCGGTGCACGGGCAAGGCGTCGCGCTCGGCGACAGCCTGTCGGTGCGCGACGACCTGATCGACGGCACGCTCGTGCGGCCGTTCAGCGCGACGGTGCCGTCGCGTCATGCGTACTATCTCGTCACGCGTCATGAGCTGACCGGGACGCCGCTCGTGACCGCGTTCACGTCGTGGCTGCGAGCCTGCCTCGCGTGATGCGCGTCGTTGCTTGCGGCAGGGTTTCGATCAGGACATGAGATTCGCCAGGTCGTCCCACACCATGACGATGTTGTGCGACCGCCAGATCGGCCCCGCATCGATGTACTCGCCGGCCAACCGCGCATTCAGCGCTTCATAAAAGGCGATCGCAGCTTCGTTGCCCTTGACGACACTCAACGCGGCGCCCCGATACCGCAACCCGCTCAAATGCGTCGCGAGTTGTGCAAGCAGCGTGCGGCCGATGCCGCGACGCTTGAATTCGGGATCGACATACAGGAATTTGATCTCGCCGCGGCCGTCGAATATCGGTTCAGACGGCGCACCGGCCGCCCCGATGCCGACGATCCTGTCGTCGGCCACCGCAACGAGCACCAGCTGATCGCCGTCGTTCGACGCCAGTTTTTCCCGCCATCTTTTACCGCGATAGCGCTCGTCGAGGACGGCATGCGCTTGCGCCGGCGCGAGATCGCGATAGGTATGCCGCCAGACCTTGACGTGGAAATCGGCGATCGCCTGTGCGTCGTCGACATTGGCGGACCTGATGGATATTCCGGTCATTGAGGATTCTCTCGGGCGGCTTTGCACGCGCGGGCGCGGTGCAATACGACGGATTGTCGACGATCCCGGCAGCGATGTCGAATGGAAAGGGTGACGCATTCGTTCATCAGGACTGGCGCATGCCGATCGTCCCGGATTCGCCGTCACGGGCAGGCAGGGCCGACGCGCCCCTCACGACGATGCCCGCGTTGGCGGCGCATGCCATTCGCGCCGTCAGCCACGGTTCGGCACGAACATGTGCAACGCGAGATCGCAGCCCGTTCGGCAAATGTCATTCGGTGTCCTCAAGGCGTGCAGGTCATCGTCTTCACTCGTTCGATCCGATCGATCGGTCGGCATCTGCGTCATGCCGCCCGGCATCGGCATCGCGACCGTTTCACTGTGCCGTCGTGGCGCACGGCTGCCGTTGATCTGCGTCAAGCGCGCTGAAAGCCTGCTTCGTAGACTGGATTGCACTGGCGGATCACCCGTCGATGGAGCGATTCCGATGAGCTACAAGAGCATGGTCGTGCACCTCGATACGAGCGTCCGTGCGCATTCGCGCCTCGAGTTCGCATTGCGTCTCGCCCGGCGCTTCGGTGCGCATCTGACCGGGCTGTTCGCGGTCTACACGCCGGAGCCGCATTCGTTCTACGTGATGGCCGGTTCCGCCGATTATTTCCGCGAGCACCGCGAACGGCGCGACGAACGGTTCGCCGCGCTGGAGCGCCTGTTTCACGCGGAAACGGCACGCGCGAACGTGCCGGCAGCCTGGGTTCGCGCCGACGAGCGCGCCAATGTGGCCGTGCCGCGTGCCGCGCGCCTTGCCGACCTCGTGATCGCCGGCCAGGGCAACCCGAACGATCCCGAGACCTATATCGACGACCAGTTTCCGGAGAACCTCGTGCTGTCTGCCGGTCGCCCGGTGCTGTTCGTGCCGTACACCGGGGAATTCCCGTCGCTCGGCGAACGGGTGATCGTCGCCTGGGACGGCAGCCGGGAAGCTGCCCGCGCCGCGCACGATGCATTGCCGTTCCTCGAGCATGCGAAGCGCACGACGGTCGTCGCCGTGGTCGACGGCGATTCGGAAGCGGCAACCACGCGCATTCCGGCCGCCGATGCCGCGTTGATGCTGGCGCGCCACGCGCGCGACGTCAACGTGCTCGATATCGGTACCGGCGCCGGCTCGTCGGTCGGCGACACGCTGCTGTCGCGCGCTTACGAAACCGGTTCGGACCTGCTCGTGATGGGCGCGTACGGCCATCCGCGCTGGCGTGAACTGGTCATGGGCGGCGCCACGCGCACGGTGCTGTCGTCGATGACGCTGCCGGTGCTGATGTCGCACTGAGCCGGCCGATGCATACGCTCGCGCGCCTCGTCGCCGGTGCCGGTTCGTCGAGCGCGGTCATCGTGGTGGTCGAGCCGACCGACGAAACCTGGATCGCGGCGCGCGCGGCAGTGCGCGTGCTTCGCGGCAACCGGGACGCTTGATCCAGATCAGCGCGATCGACACGCACGCGCCGATGATGATTCCATCGACATCCGTTCAACGGACACGCCATGTACTCGCACATTCTGGTGGCGCTCGACGGTAGCGACGCTTCGTCCCGCGCACTCGACGCCGCGCTGACGCTCGCGTCGGAAACGGGTGCGCGGCTGACACCCGTCTACGTCGTCGATTTCCTGGTGCCGGCCTACGACACGCACGGATACGACCCGTCGATCCTGATCGATGCGTTCCGTGAAGAAGGGCTGCGCGTCACGGACGACGCGGCGAAACGCATGAAAGCGCGCGGCGTGTCAGGCACGCCGCAGATCACCGATGTCGCGCCGGCGGGCGAAGACATCCCGCAACGGCTCGTCAGCCTCGTCGACGAAATCGGGGCCGACCTGATCGTGATGGGCACGCATGGACGGCGCGGTTTTCGCCGCCTCGTCCTCGGCAGCGTGGCCGAGCGCGTGCTGCGTCACGCGAGGTGCCCCGTCCTGATGATCCCGGCGAGTTGCCCACCGAAGGCGCCCGCCGAAACCTCTGCGGCATTGGCCGGAAAGGAGCCATCTTGAGCTACAAGACCCTGCTGGTCCATCTCGACGACAGCGAGCGCTGCTCGACGCGCGTCGACCTCGCGCTCGAACTTGCGGGGCGCTGGAACGCGCATCTGATCGGCCTCTACGTGGTCTGCCAGGACCTCTTCGAACCGTTGCGACGGCCCGACGAACCGCTCAAGCTTGCCGTCTACGAGCGCCTGTGCGAGCAGCGGCGCAAGGACGCGGAGGATCGATTCCTGATGGCCGCCGAGCGCGCGGGACGCAGCGTCGAATGGCAGTCGCCGGCAGGTAACGCGACCGATGCCGCGATCCAGCATGCGCGACATGCCGATCTGCTGGTCCTGGGCCAGGAAGACCCCGACGACCGCACGACCTACGTGGCACGCCATTTCGTCGCGGATGTCGTGATGGGCAGCGGACGCCCGGCGATCGTCGTGCCCTACGCGGGCGACGTGCGAACGCTCGGCGAGAACGTGCTGATCGGCTGGGACGGCGGGCGCGAAGCCGCGCGCGTGATGGCCGACGCGCTGCCGCTGCTCGCCGGCGCGCGCTTCGTCAACGTCGAAACGATCGTCCACAAGCGTCCCGCTCCGGACGAGACGCCGGCAGGCGTCGACGTCGCCGCGTATCTCGAACGCCACGGCATTCGCGCGTCGTTCTCGACGACGCCGCGCGAACGGTCGGTCAGCGTGGGCGCGACGCTGCTGAACCGGGCGACCGACCTGCACGCGGATCTGCTCGTGATGGGCTTGTACAGCCATGCCCGCATGCACGAACGCGTGCTGGGCGGTGCGACGCGCACGATCCTCGAGACGATGACGGTGCCGGTCCTGCTGTCTCACTGAGCGAGCAAAATCGCCTCATCGAGCGCGAGCCGCGAGCCGCGCGCTGCGGCTGCCGTCGAGTGCTGCAAAGATCCGTTCAGACATGGCGCCTCCCTGTCGTCGTCCGGTTTCGATCGGGTTGGAAAACCAGTCCGCTCCCGACGGCCGCCATCCGGTTGACGCCGGTCAAGCACGCGCGGTGCCGGCCGTACGCATCGGTCCCGATTGGCGAACGCCGGCAAAGCGCGGACAATTTCTGCCGCACCCGCGGACCGGATGACCCGTCGATCTGGCCCGTATGACGAAGACCATCGTCCCGTCGTTGACGGTGTCCATGACGACCTTCGACCAACCTCGGACGATTGCGATGCCCGATCCGGGAACAGAATCGACCCACGCCGTCGCGTGGCCGCTCCACACGAGCCGGCAACGGAGCGCACTGCCGTGATCAGGGTACTCATCGCCGACGACCACGCGCTCGTCAGGGACGGCCTGCGGCACATCCTGCAGAACGCCAGCGATTTCGAGGTCGCGGGCGAAGCATGCGACAGCGCTTCGACGATCGCACTGATACGCGCCACCGATGCACACGTGCTGGTGCTCGACCTGTCGATGCCCGGCCGCAACGGTATCGAACTCATCAAGCAGATCAGGGACGAACAGCCGGCCTTGCATATCCTCGTGCTGACGATGCATGCCGAGCAGCAATACGCGGTGCGCGCATTCCGCGCGGGGGCATCCGGATACATGACCAAGGAAAGCGCCAGCGCGGAACTGGTCGCGGCACTGACCAAGATCGCGGCCGGCGGCGTATACGTCAGCCTGACCATGGCCGAGCAATTCGCGCAGAGCCTCAACGAGCCGACCGACCTCCTGCCGCACCAGCGCCTGTCCGACCGCGAGTTCGACGTATTCCGGCGCGTCACCACCGGTCAGTCGATTTCCGAAATCGCGCAGGCGCTCCGCGTCAGCGTCAAGACCGTCAGCACGTACAGAACGCGAATACTCGAAAAGATGCAGATGCCGAACGATACGGCACTCGTGCGCTATGCGATGCGTCACAATCTGTTCGACGATCCGGACGAACTCTGACGACGACGGGAAGCACGGTCGGCGCCCGCCGGCAGATTCCGCGCCCGCCGGCGACGATCGCGGCAAAAATGCCACCCCCTTGTAGGAAACGTCCTACAGGACTTCCCAGTCTCCTACCGCATCTTCAATGCCGGCTGATTTTCCTGACGTCGCGCAACATCCATACTCCCGATCAAGAAAACCAATCATGCGTGCCTCCCGGAGCAAAGGCAGCATCATCGTCGAGACCGGCGTACCGGTCTCCTGGCCTGCCCGGTGTGGCTCTCCCGTCAGGAAGGCGGCAGGGACCAAAGCCGCCGGTACAACGGCCAGCGCGATCCCGCCCCACGGCGGCTCGCCGCTGCCCCCCCCAACCGGAGCCGATCATGCAGGGCAATGCCGATGTCTCGAGGGCCGTGCCGTCACGCCCGTTCATCCCGCTGCATCCCGTCGAACCGACGGACCAGCCGAAACGCGCCACGTCCCGCTGTTCGACATGCACGCTGCGTACCGTGTGCATGCCGGCCGACCTTTCGTCCGACGATCTGACGCGGCTCGACGCGATGATCTGCACGACGCGTCACGTCAGGCGCGGTGAAACGCTGTTTCGCGCGGGCGACACGTTCAACAGCATCTATGCGGTGAGAACCGGGTCGTTCAAGACCGTCGTGATGCATCGCGACGGCAACGAGCAGATCACCGGCTTCCAGATCGTCGGCGAATCGCTCGGGCTCGATGGCGTGCACACCGGGCACCACAACGGCGACGCGATCGCGCTCGAGGACAGCACCGTCTGCATCATTCCGTTCGGCCAGCTCGAGCAGATGTGCCGCGAAGTGCGGCCGATGCAGCACCACGTGTACCAGATGATGAGCGGCGAAATCGTCCGCGAATCCGCGCTGATGCTGCTGCTCGGCACGATGACCGCCGAGCAGCGCGTGGCCGCGTTCCTGCTGAATCTTTCCGCGCGCTTCAAGGCACGCGGCTACTCGGCCGCCGAATTCGTGCTGCGGATGACGCGCGACGAAATCGGCGAATATCTCGGGATGAAGCTCGAAACGGTCAGCCGCATGCTGTCGAAGTTCCAGCACCAGGGGCTCGTCGCGGCGCAAGGCAAGCAGATTCGCATCGTCGATTCGGAAGGGCTCGCGCGCATCTGACCGCGCTGCGGGTGCGTCGGGTGGATCAGCCGCGCATGCCGAGCACGGCGGCACCCGATACACGCCCCATCCGCAAGTCGTCGAGCGCGCGGTTCGCATCGGTCAGCGCGTAGCGCACTGCCTCGACCTGCAGCGGCAGGGTATCGGCGATCCGCATGAAGTCGACTGCATCCGCACGCGTCAGGTTGGCCACCGACGCGATGCGGCGCTCGCCCCACAGCCACGCGTACGGAAAGCTCGGGATGTCGCTCATGTGAATGCCGCCGCACACGACGATCCCGCCTTTGTCGACCGCACGCAGTGCCGCCGGCACCAGTGCGCCCACCGGCGCGAAAATGAGTGCGGCATCGAGCGGCTCCGGTGGCGTTTCGTCGCTGCCGCCGGCCCATGCGGCACCGAGTGACAGCGCGAGCTGCTGCGCCACGGTATCGCCGGGCTTTGTCAGCGCAAACACCTTTCGACCTTCGCGATGCGCGACCTGCGCGACCAGATGGGCCGCCGCGCCGAAACCGTAGATGCCTGTGCGGCGAGCGTTGCCGGCCATCCGCAAGGTCCGGTAGCCGATCAGGCCCGCGCACAGCAGCGGTGCGGCCTCCAGATCGGAATAGCGCTGCGGCAGGTGCACGCAATACCGATGGTCGGCGACCGCGCACTCGGCATAGCCGCCGTCGATCGTATAACCGGTAAATCCCGGGCTGTCGCACAGGTTTTCCCGGCCGGATGCGCAATACGCGCAATGACCGCACGTCGATCCGAGCCATGGAACGCCCACCCGGTCACCGACGGAAAAACCCGTCACGCCTTCGCCAGCCACGCGCACCGTTCCGACGATTTCGTGCCCCGGAATCAGCGGCAGCTTCGGATGCGGGAGATCGCCGTCGACGACGTGGAGATCGGTCCGGCATACGCCGCATGCGTGTACGTCGATCAGCAGCTGGCCCGCCGCCGGCAACGGGTCCGGCATGCGCGCCTCGCGCAAGGTCGGTGTCGTGCCGTCAAACATCATCGCAAGCATGCTCGCCTCCTCGCGCGATCGTCTTCGCGCGCTTCGCGTTCCAAGGCTGGTCGCCGGGCGCCGCGTCCGTACGATCCGGTGACAGGCGCTTGATGTGGGTCAACGGGCGCCGGGCGGTTGCCGGCACGATTCCTTCCGAAGTCGATCCCGGCGTGCCGTGTAGGAATCTGCCGACGGCATGCGCGCGATTCCTACCGCAGCTTCAGGGTACGCCGATTGAATCGCACGGGCGCAGCAACGATACTGAAACCACCGATACCGGCTGCGCGGTATCCCGATCTCGAGCCACCAGGAGAGCCGTCATGTCACACGCTACCCATCTTTCCGATTCGGGCAATCAGACCGGCAAGGACGAGACAGCCGCACTCGACACGCTGGCACTCGTCGCACTCGCTCGCGACGCCGGCATGCTGGTGATACTCGACGGACAGATCGGGCGCGAGCGGTACGAAAGCGTGACGGGATCGATCGCCACGCTGGCCCGCTTTGCACAGGCACTGCAACTTTCGGCGCTCAAGACCGCGTGAAATCGAGCGTGGTCGAGCCGCCGCGCCGGCATCCGGTGCGACGGCACCGGCCCCGTCATCTGATGCAATGCCCCCCTCTCGCACCGCTATTTCGTCCGTCTGTCGAAGCTGGCCGCATCGGGATGAACGCGCATTTACAGGAGCAAGCCATCCCTTTCGACCGGACTTCCTCCGGATGAAGCCGCGATGAACCGGCCGCTTTCCGGACGCATCGCCCGCATGCTCCCTGGCGTTGCGCTACTCGTGAACTACCGGCGCGCGTGGCTCGCGCGCGACCTGTATGCGGGCCTGGCGCTCTCGGCCGTGCTGGTGCCGGTCGGCATGAGCTACGCGCAGGCGGCCGGCCTGCCCGCCGTCACGGGGCTCTACGCATCGATCGCCGCGTTGCTCGCCTATGCGGTGCTCGGCCCGAGCCGGATCCTCGTCCTCGGCCCGGATTCGGCGCTGGCCGCGCTGATTGCCGGGGCCATCGTCCCGCTCGCCGGTCATGACCCGCAGCGGGCCATCGCGCTTTCCGGCGCGCTGGCGCTGTCGGCCGGAACGATCTGCATCCTGCTCGGTACGCTCGGCCTCGGTTTCGTCACGGATCTGCTGTCGCGCCCGATCCAGTACGGTTACCTGAACGGCATCGCCATCACGCTCGCAGTCGGCCGGTTGCCCGAGCTGTTCGGCATGTCCGTCGCGAGCAACGACATGTTCTCCGGCCTGACGCAGATCGTGCGGGCCCTCGTCGAACACCGGTTTTCCACCGATGCGTGTGTGCTGGGCGCAGGCGTGCTGGCGGCAATCGCGCTGATGAAGCGCACGATGCCGCGCTGGCCCGGTGTCTTGATCGCCGTGCTCGCGGCAACGCTGGCCGCGCGCATGTCGCCGCTGCACGGGGTCGCGACGATCGGCGCATTGCCGGCCGGCACGCCCGCGCCGCATCTTCCGGTCGTCTCGTTCGCCGATGTGACCGCGCTCGCGTCCGGCGCGATCGCCATCGCACTGGTGTCGTTCGCCGACATCAGCATGCTGTCGCGTGCCCTTTCCGCACGCGCAGGCGACACACCGAACCGCAATCAGGAACTGGTCGCGCTGGGCGCGGCCAATCTGCTGGCCGGTGCGATGCAGGGCTGCGCGGTCAGCAGCAGCGCATCGCGCACCCCCGTCGCGATTGCGGCCGGTGCGCAAAGCCAGGTCACGAACCTCGTCGCGGCGAGCTGCATCGCGTTGCTGCTCATTGCCGCGCCGACGTTGCTGACGGTCGTCCCGCGCGCCGCGCTGGCCGCTGTCGTGATTTACGCCGCGTTCGGGATTGCCGACGTCCGCAGCGTCGTGCGGCTGTACCGGATGCGCCGCGGCGAATGCCTGATTTCGGTGCTGTGCTTTGCCGGCGTCATCGGCATGGGTGTCGTGCCCGGCATCCTGCTCGCCAGCGCGCTGTCGCTGCTGTCGTTCGTCTGGCGCGCATGGCATCCGTACGATGCGGTGCTCGGCCGGCTGGCGGGCGTGCGCGGCTATCACGACATTGCACGGCATCCGGACGCCGTGCAGACGCCCGGGCTCGTGCTGTTCCGCTGGGATGCCCCGCTCTTTTATGCGAATGTCGAGATCTTCTGCGAGCATCTGCGCATCGCGCTCGCGCAGTCGGCATGCCCGGTCAGTCGAATCGTCGTCGCGGCGGAGCCCGTCACCGATATCGACGTCAGCGCCGCGGATCGGCTCGTGGCGCTTTGCGACGAGCTCCGGGAAGAAGGCATCGCGCTGAACTTCGCGGAAATGAAGGGGCCGGTGAAGGATCGCCTGCGCGCTTACGGCCTGTTCGACGTATTCGGGCCCGCCAGCTTCTTTCCGACCTTGACCGACGCCGTCGTACATCACGTTCAGCGACAAGGCGAACATCCGCGCGACGATGCGGCGGCCGCGCGCCCCACGTCATCGCTTCCCGGTCGAGATCGGACAGACGACTAGCGGGATCCGGTGCGGATCGCATCGCGTAACGGAACAAACATCGTCGTCGATGCGGCACCGATACGACACGTCCGCGGCAGTCGGCGATTCAGACCGTGAACGTGTTCGATTTCCTCATCTCGACCCAGGTCATCCCGGCTCGCAACCCGTCGACCGCGGCATCGCGCTCGAAGAACGAGCCGACCTTGCCCGTCAGCCGCACGGTGCCGTCGTGCACCGCGCCGTCCGTGCGTGCCGATCACGGCCAGATCGATCGACACGCATCCGGAACACGCGCTGCGCTACCCGATCGCGTCGGCATTCATCCCGCCTTCACGCCGCTTCGCACGACGAAGTCGACCCGGCAAACAGCCCCACTCACACCGCGAGTTCGAAGAACGATCGCGCCACGACCCGGCCGTTGACGATCAGCTCGACCTCATGCCGGCCCGCATAGTGCCGGCGCGTCGTGAAATCGCGGATCGCCCGACTGTGCCGGAGCGTGATGCGCTGGCCGGGTTCGAGCGTCAGTCCCTTCAGCTTGAACACCTTCGGCGACGCATCGCCATTTTGCTTCACATAGCCGATACGATAATCGACGACGAGCCGCTGCGCCGCCTCGGCCGTCGAACGCAGCTCGCACGCGAGCGTGATCGACTCGCCGAGCACCACCTGCGCGGGCGTCACGCCGAACGGGCCGACTTCCAGGCGAGGCGCACTTTCGGCACCGAGTATCGCGAGCGCTCGCGCATCGCCCTGCTTCACGAGGGTGCGAAGCGCATGACGGACGATCCATCGCGTATGCGGATCGTCGCCGCCCCATCGTTCGGCCCGATCGAGCACCCATGCCGGATGCATCTTCGCCACGTCGTTCAGGTGATTCGCGACCGAGCGGCGTACATAAGCGCTCGAGTCCGCGCGAAGATTGTCGAGTATCCGCGCCGCCAGCGCCGGGTCGGCCTCGATCTCGCGGAGCCGGAACGACCATGGCAGGCGCGGGCGACTTCCCTCGCTTGCCAGCCGGCGTACTGCATCGTCCGCATCGTGCGACCAGGTTTCCATGACTGCGAGCGCGCGCGCACTGTCGATGCGCAGGAATTCACGCACCGCGAATTCCGACGAGCCGAACGGCGTGAAATATTTCAGCGCGTCCATCGAACGGTCGAAGGTGTGCCGACCGTATTGCCCGACATAATCGGGGGCGATCAGCGAGACAAAGCCTCGGCCCAATCGTGGCGCCGCCTCCTGCAACAATTCCAGCACGGCATCGTATCCGCCGGGCAGCGACCGCGCCGCCGTGTCGATCGCCACGCTGGCGCGCCTGACGCGCTCCATCAGCGTCAAGCCGTCAAGGCCGTCGAGCGCCGTCGCAAGAAATGCGGCCCGGTCGAACGCGGGTTCGATCGAATGCAGTACGTCGGACAGCGTGTGGAACTGCCGCTCGCCCAGCGATTCCTTCAGCGGGACGGGAACTTGATGGGTTGTCATTGCGAGGGGGGTGCAGATCGATGGGTGCGAAAGCGCACAGTATCGCCGAAGCCCCTGTCAATTCCTGTCAGCAGTCTTTGCCCGGCCGGTGCACCCGTGCGGGATGCAATCGACGTACGCGGAACGCGAACCGCAAACCGCGAGCGGGCGCGCGGCGTTCATGCGTCCGTTCGCCGCTGCTCGCGGGATGGATCGCGGGAACCGCCGCTGAAGAGCCTGTTTCGCAACTGACCGCCGGCGAATGCAGCCGCAATCAACGACAGATAACCGGCGACCAGGAGATGTCGCCAACTGTCGAGCGCGGCGCGGTGCGCAACCAGCGCCGCGTCGGGTGCCGGTACGGCGAGACTTCCCGGCACGATCGCGCGCGTCATCTGCACGAATCCCGCCGCCGACAGCACAGGCAGCAGGACGAGCATGGCCAGCAGCACAAACTTGGCACGCCGAAACAATGCATGGCGGCGCAAATGAAACCACATCCCGAGACTGCCGTGCACCCAACCCGGTGCGAGCAGCGCGATCTGCAGGCCCTGCGTGCCGCTCGTGAGGAGCGACGCGATGACTCGTTCGTAGTTCGGCTCGAAACCGTAGAACGAGGTCGCAACCCGGGTCCCGACGACGTGGCGTATCAACAGCATGGGCAGGCTCAGCCCCGCCCAGAGACGGAGCCATTCGGCGGGCGGCAGCGTCCAGTGTTGACGGCCGTAGATGGTGCGGATCGCCAGCGCGAAATGCAGGCCGGCCGCGCCATACAGCAGGATCGTGCCGGGCGCGCTTTGCCAGATCGCGATGGCCAGGTGCAGTCCACGCTCGGCGATCTCGATCGACCAGATGCCGAGCGCGTGATTGACCATATGAATGGAAATATAGAGCCACAGCAGGATGCCGGAACCGAGTTGCAGCCTTCGCGCGGCCTTGTGCATCCCGTCGTGCGCCGACGCCGGCTTGCCGGCATCTGCATCGGCGTCGATCACGTGCTGCGCGGGACGCGGCGCGCGGCTGCGCGACGGTGGACGCATGCCGACGCGCTCCTGGAGCGACGATGACCGCGATGCCTCGTTCACCTTCGGGGCACCCTCGCGATCGCGCCGCGATCGGCCCGGAATGCCCCGGGTTTGCCTCTCCTTGCCGTTCATTGGCGCCTCCCCCTCGATGCGTCCGGTGCTTGATCCGCATACCAAGGAGCGGGCCCGTTTATTCCGGCGACGCGCGACATCCCGCGCATGAAGTGCATCGCGCGGTTTCGGGAATAGGCGCCATGCTCGCCGGGTATACGGTGTGTGAGCACGACGGATGACGATCGCGACGCGTCGGCACCCTTCGCATCGAAACGAGCGGAATCAAGGAGACCATCATGTCCAACGTTCTGTCCCACTGGATTCTGATCGGTTGCGACGCATACGACGAGTATGTGTTCGTGCCGTGGCTCGATAAATCCGTCTATCGGAGAACGGTCACCCTGCGCCGGGTCTGCCTGTTGTGACGAAAGCCGCAACGATGCATGCGATCCGGCGGAATCCGTGTACGGCGTGAGATGACGCCGGTACGCCGTCGCGTAACCTGCCGATGCGGAAGACCGGCCCTGCCACGATGTCGTACCGCTCTCGTCATGGAACCCGGGGGTCAGGCCGACTGCGGTGAGTCGGTGGGCTGAAGGGCTGCAACCTTGTTGCGGCCAGTCGCCTTCGCGTAATACAACGCCTCGTCGGCCGCCTTGATCACCGCGCCGGCCTCGCCATCCTGGTCCGGCGTCCAGCTCGCCAGGCCAATGCTGGCGGTGACGCGCCCGTATTCGCTGCCGGCATGCTCGAGTGCCAGTTCGTCGATCGCCGCACGAATCCTCTCGGCAATCTGGGCCGCTCCCGTCTGCGGCGTATCCGGCAGCAGCACCACGAATTCCTCGCCGCCGTAGCGGGCCGCGGTATCGGCCGGCCGGCGGATGTTCTCGCCGATACAGCGCGCGACCGCCGCCAGCGCGTCGTCCCCGGCCTGATGGCCGTAGGTGTCGTTGTAGGCCTTGAAGCGATCGACATCGACGAACAACAGCGAGAACACGGAATGCGCGCGCCGCGCACGCCGCCATTCGCGGTCCAGCACTTCCCCGAAGCTGCGGCGATTGTTGAGGCCGGTGAGACCATCGGTGCGCGCCAGCAGCACAAGCTCGGACTCCGCACGCATCCGGCGCCGCAGTTGTGCGCCGAGCATGACGGACAACGCGATGAAGGCGGCGCCGAAGGTCGCCACCAGCGCACCGATCGTCGTTGCGCGGTGCCGCCACGCTGCATAGATGTCTTGCTCGGCTTCCGCGACCATGATGATCAGCGGCAGCTTCGGCAGGTGCCTGAAGTAGTAGAGGCGGCGCACGCCGTCGATCGATGACGTTTCCAGGAACGTGCCATCTGGCGCCGTCTGGAACCGCCGAAAGGTTGCCGCCTTGCTGAGATCGCGGCCAATCGTGTGCACGTCGTACGGCTGGCGCATCACCATGATGCCGTCGTTGCCGATCAGCGAGATCGACCCATGCTGCCCCAGCGACAGGCCGGCGAACAATTGGTGGAAATATTCAAGGTTGACCGCAATGATCGCGATGCCGGCGAACGAGCCGTCCGGGTTCGAGATTCGCCGCGACAGCGCAATGCTGAGCATGCCGCTGCGCAGGCGCGATGCGAACGGGTCGCTGACGTAGAGCCCTGCGTTCGGATTGTCGCGGTGGATGGTGAAGTACTTGCGATCGGCGAAATTGCCCTGTCGCGGCACGTCGTTGGCCGAATCCAGGATGATGTTGCCGCTCGCATCCAGCACCAGCATCGAGCCGAGAAATTGCGCGGTCATCGCGTTGTCGAACAACACGGCACGCCGCAAGGCCGGCGAAGCAGTCATCACGTCGGGGCGTTGCAGGCCCTGAATCACCGCCTGCAAGGACAGATCGTAGAGCTCGAAATTGCGCTCGATGTCGCGCTCGGCCACCAGGCCGAGATTGCGCGAGGTTTCGCCGGCACGGTCGAGCGCGTCGTGGCGGCTCTGGAACAGCTGCAACACGCACAGGCCCATCAGTGCGCAGGCAATCAGAATGCCTATCACCACGATGGAATAGGGGGCGGCCGATCGGGGATGCATGGGTCTCCTAGTTGCGTGAACGTGCGCGCCCGGCCCGGGCGTGGTTTCCTCATACTAAAAAGGGACGGACGCCTGTGCAAGCGCGGACGCCGTCAGGCGTCCGCAGTTGCGAGCGCAAAATTGTTTGGAATTTGGGTACGGCGTTGGCTGTGTAAGCGATTCACGGTGAATCGTCGCACAAATCGCTTCAATTCTCGGGATTCGATGGCGTCACATAGGGAAAGCGATGTGCCATCACAGGGGGGCCTTCGGCATTCAGGCTGGCGCCGGGTGTCGATTCGTATCGACAGACATCGATGGAAATGGCCGGTCGGCGCAGCGATGTCGCCTCGCGAGCCGTAGTAATCCGTTCTTCAGCGATGCGCGACGCCGCCATGTCGAGCCAGCGGCCGATCGACCCGTTGATTTTGCGGACGGCGCCGGAACGACTCCTCACGCACGCTTCACGCCACCAATCCCGCCGACGGGGCAGCCGCGATATCCGGATTGAACCGCGTCATGCAGTTCAGGTCGAGTGCGCGTATCTGTTCGGTCATGAAGTCGATGAAGATACGAATGCGCGTCGGAAGATGTTGCCGGCTGAGATAGCAGATATAGTGGCCGCGATCGTCCGGCACATGCTGCGCCAGCGCGACAACGAGCTCGTTCGATGCGATATGGTCGCGAATCTGATAGCCCGCCATCTGCGCAATGCCCGATCCGTTCAGAACCGCGCGCAACACCAGATCCGAGTCGTTGAACGTGAGGCGGGACGTCGGCAGGTACTTTTGCAGGCGGCCGTCGACATTGAATTCCCATTCGAATACGCGACCGCTGGCAAGACGGAAATTGATGCACTCGTGCCGGGCCAGATCGTCCAGATGCTTCGGAAGGCCGTGCCTGGCCACATACGACGGCGCCGCGCAGAGCGCCATCTGCATCGGAATCAGTTGCCGCGCAATGATGCTGGAGTCCTCGATGCGCCCGTTGCGGAACGACACGTCGATCCGCTCCGACACCAGGTCGATCGGCCGGTCGTCGAGCAGCAGGTCGATGACGATGTCGGGGTAGGCCCGCGCAAACGTTTCAAGCAACGGCGCCACGACTTTCCTGCCGAATCCCACCGCCGAACTGATACGAATGAGGCCGCGTGGCGGCCCCTGCCGCAGTTCCAGCATGTCGTTCATGGCTTCGACGATCTGCGCGACGCCCTGGTGGCAGTTCTCGAAGAATCGCTGGCCTTCGCAAGTCAGTTCGGTCATGCGCGTGGTCCGCTGGAACAGCCGCGTACTCAACTGCGCTTCCAGCTTCTGGACATTCCGGCTCACGGCCGGCCGGCCGACGCCCAGACGTTCGGCTGCCTTGGTGAAACTCCCCTCGCTCGCCACCGCGACGAACGCAAGGATGCCCGCATAGCTTGCACCGAAGCTCGCCGACAATGCGTCGGCGCAACCTGGCAAGTCGCGCCGAACGCCTTGCTCCGATATATCCGTTTGATTCATTTCCGCTGCCCCCAGATACCGCTCATCGCGATTGGTCTTCGCCGGCCTGCGCCGGCGAACCGCCGCACGTGCCGGCGCGAATCACTTGCTTGCAAGCCACTGGTCGAGACTGATGCGGCCGAGTCGCGCATTCCCGAGCGGCACGAGCGATTTTTCCTCGACGCGGCCGCCGTAGTAGCGGGCGTCGCGATCGGTCACGACCGGGCGCGTGTCGCCTACCGACTTCAGATAGCGCGCGACGATCTCCGCGAACGGCGCGCGGTCCGGGCCCGCGATCTCGACCGTGCCGTTCAGCGGCCCGGCAAGCGCGATCTGTGCGAGGAGCGCCGAGACGTCTTCCGCGGCGATCGGCTGAAACAGCCCGTCGCCGACGCGGACCGTACCGCCGTCCGTGCCGAAATCCGCAATACCGCCGATGAACTCCATGAATTGCGTGGCGCGCACGATCGTGTACGGTACGCCCGCTGTTTCGATCGCCTGCTCCTGCGCGACCTTGGCGGCGAAATAACCGTTCTCCGGCATCCGGTCGCAGCCGACGATCGACAACGCAACGTGATGGCGCACGCCCGCGGCCACTTCGGCCCTGCCGAGATTGCGTGCCGACGTGCGGAAGAAGTCCAGCACCGCCTGCGGTTCCCATGACGGCGCATTCGCCACGTCCACGACGACGTCCGCGTCCATCAACGCATCGGTCAGGCCTTCGCCCGTGATGCTGTTGACGCCGGTGCGCGGCGATGCGGCAAGCGCCTGATGGCCCGCTTCGCCCAGCAGCGTGACGACCCGCGAGCCGATCAGGCCCGAACCGCCGATGACAACGATCTTCATCGCAAATCTCCTGACGAAAGGATTTCATTCGAATGCGCGGGGTGCGTGACGGGCGCCGTCTCCGACGAAGCAGGTCATACCCGTCACATCGCATGGCGCAATTGTGGAAGAATCATGTCCTATCGATAAGAGCCAAGAATCGTCGATACAACTAGTCCATACCGTATCCGTTCCGGTCACCCACAAGGCCATGATGTCCGCGTCAACGCCCACCCTGCGCATCGAAATCGACCGGCACCATCAGTTGCCGGTCTATCTGCAGATTTGCGAGCGGTTCAGAACCGCGATCGCCGCGGGCCATCTGCGTCCCGGCGATCGCGTGCCCGCGCTGCGCGGCCTGGCGACCCAGCTGAACACCGCGCGCGGCACCGTCGAACAGGCATACATGATCCTGGTCGACGAGGGCTATCTGCAAATGCGCGGCGCGGCAGGCACGTTCGTGTCGCCGTCCCTGCCGATATCGCTGACGGGTTCGCTGCCCGCGCGTGGCGTCGAACAGGCACCGTGCGCCGCGGACGCCGGCTCGCAACGGGCGTCGGGCGTGCCGCCCGGCAGTCAGGCTCCGTCGCGCCC
The DNA here is from genome assembly GCF_001028665.1 of Burkholderia pyrrocinia. Classification (NCBI taxonomy): domain Bacteria; kingdom Pseudomonadati; phylum Pseudomonadota; class Betaproteobacteria; order Burkholderiales; family Burkholderiaceae; genus Burkholderia; species Burkholderia pyrrocinia. The sequence continues at coordinate 71,738 of NZ_CP011505.1, read as the reverse complement.
GCAGCCGATCGCCGTCGCGATGAGCGGCGAGCCGCGCCCGTTGCAACCCGGGGTCCCGGCGCTCGACGCATTTCCGCGCAAGGTATGGCACCGGCTCGTGTCGCTGCACGCGCGCAGCAGCGACCGCGCGATGCTCGGCTACCCGAATCCGCTGGGTTACCGGCCGCTGCGCGAGCACATCGCCACCTATCTGACCCTGTCGCGCGGCGTCACCTGCGTGCCGGAACAGGTGTTCATCACCGGCGGCTACCGCGCGACGCTGGAACTCGTGCTGCGCAGCCTCGCGCGTCCGAACGACCGTGTATGGTTCGAGGATCCCGGCTATCTGCTCGCACGCGGCTTTCTGTCCGAGACCGGTGTACAGCTCGTGCCGGTGCCGGTGGACGCCGAAGGGATCGACGTCGAGCGCGCGATGCAGCTGGACGCGCGGGCACGCTTCGCGCTGGTGACGCCGTCGCATCAGAGCCCGCTCGGGCATACGCTGTCGCTTGCCCGACGCATCGCCCTGCTGGATTGGGCCGAAAAGGCGTCCGGCTGGATCGTCGAGGACGACTACGACAGCGAGTTTCGCTATCTGGGCCGCCCGCTGCCGGCGTTGAAAAGTCTCGACCGGCGGGATCACGTGATCTATTGCAGCACGTTCAGCAAGGCGATGTATCCGGGTTTGCGGCTTGCGTACGCGGTCGTGCCCGAGCGTGCCGTGGAGCGCGTCGAACGGGTCGCGAGCAGCATGAACGCCGGCTCGCCGACGCTTCTGCAGGCGGCCATGGCGGATTTCATCGAACAGGGGCACTTTGCCCGCCATCTGAAGCGGATGCGCGCACTGTACGGCGAGCGCCGCACGCTGATCGTGGACGCGTTGCAGCAGGCGTTCGGCGAGCGGCTGATCGTCGAATTGCCAGTCGGCGGCATCCAGTTCGCGGTGCAGTTCCCCGAGGGGCCCGACGGCCCGGTCGACGACGTCGCCGTGGCCGCGCGTGCCCGCGACGCGGGGCTCGCGATCTTGCCGCTGTCCATCTGGTATACGAACAGCCGCACGCGGCAAACGCCGCGCGGCCTCATCATCGGCTTCGCGAACATCGCCGATGCGGGCGAAGCGCGCCGCCTCGCGCAAACGCTGCGCGCGTGCGTGGATCGCTGAAGCCCGGCACGCGACCGTCGCACTCGGCGGTACGAGCCCGCAGCCGCGTTTTGCCGGGCCCGGCGGCAAGCAGGATCGGCGCACCGGCCATCATGAAGCGCACCGGCGACAGCCAGATACTGCCGGTCCGGATTGGTGTCGAACGGGAAACATCATGTCTCCGTCGGCAGCCATATCGCCGCCACGCGTACTCCTTTAGCATGGGGGCGGCTTTGTCCTGCGGACTCACCAGGAATCGGGCTGAACCACGAGATTGCCGCATTCCTGATATGACCGTTCGTTCCATGCCATTTCCCGAAGACGATGTCTGCCCGGGCAGTGCGGCCCGCCTTCGCAAGACGACTTCGACGAATCAATCGACCGGGATCGGAACGCGCGTCCTTGAACACGAGAATGCATCATGCACGACAAGAAGCTGCAAGCCCCCTCGCTTTCCCTCCTCGACCGGTATCGCGGCAGGGATTTCCATCCCCTCTATACGACGACTGTCACGGTTTCCGGCGGCGAGACGGGGCACGGCCGCGCATCCGGCGTGGCGCGTTCGGATGACGGGAATCTTGCCGTGGATCTGCGGCTGCCCGCCGAGTTCGGCGGGCCCGGCAACGGCACCAATCCCGAACAACTGTTCGCCGCGGGTTTTGCCGCGTGCTTCCATGGGGCGCTGAACCTGATCGAGAAGCGCGCGGCAGTGGAGATCACCGACACTGCCGTGGAGGTGCAAGTCACGTTTGGCCGCGATCCGATGGATGGCGGCTATGCACTGGTCATCGATGTGCGGGTCCGGATGCCTGGTGTAGACCGAAGCACGGCGGAAGAGATGGTTCGAGCTGCGGAACGCTTGTGCCCGTACGTAAAGATGGCCAGGCAGGGGTCGGTCAATATCGTGACCGTCGTCGACTGACTCGCCGCCCGTCGTGCGGCGGGCGGCGCGGCTATTTGTCGAAGACGCTCACGGCCGCCGGCCGCCTGACTCGCTGCGCATCTCGCCACAAGTCAGGCGGCGCGAATCGGTCAGCCGACCGACGCTTGCGGGTTACCCGCTGCCAACGCTTCGGTACGATTCGGCGCCGGCGGGTAGATCCACTGCGTGTTGATCATCTGTTTGCGCTCCTTTCCTTCCGCGTGCGTCAGCTTGATCTGACGATCCCAGCCTTCCGAGTAAACCGCGCCCCATTCTCCAAGGTCGAGGCAGGTCGCATAGAACGGCTGCCGGTATGCCAGCGTGGCCTCCCCGATCAGATCCGCGGCGACGTTGTGCCCGCCGAATTGCCCCATCACGATCGCGTGTTGACAGGACATCAATGCATAGTGCCCGTCATCGTCGCTCCGGGCGCGCGCCACATCTCCCGCCACGAACACGTGGGGGGCTTCCGCCACGCGAAGATCGGAGGTCACCTCGACCCGCCCGAGCGGGTCAAGCTGCGACGAGACTTGCGCCGTCAGTGAACTCGCGCGCATCCCGCCGGCCCAGATCACGGTCATCGCTTCGACATGGGTGCCCGACGCGGTGCGAACGCCGTCTGCGCCGACCGACACGACGCGCGATCCGAGTACGGTCTCGATGCCCAGCGCGTCGAAGGCTTCCGATACGTACGGCCGAGGATTGGGGCCAAGATCGGGACCAATGTCGTCCTGCGCGCCGATCACGACGACTCGACTCGCAACGTCGGCGCCAAACCACTCGCGCAAGCGCTTCGGCAATTCAGTGGCGACCTCGATACCCGTGAAGCCGCAGCCGACAACGGCGACGGTATTGCGTGCCGGAGAATCCGGCAGCTTCGCCAGCGCGGCGAAATGCGCATCGAGCGCGACCGCGTCTTCAATACAATCGACCGAGAACGCGTGTTCCGCCAGCCCCGGAACCGGCGGCCTGCTCAACGAGCTGCCGCTGGTCAGCAGCAACCGGTCATACGCCAGCAAACGCTTTTGTCCGTCGGCCAGCGCAACGCTGAGCGTCTTCTCGCGAACCGAAATCTCCTCGACACTGCCCCCGACAAACTTCACGCCCACAGCGTCGAGCAGCGGCAGCAGCGGTGCGGCCATCCGTTGCGGTTCGCTTTCGTACAGCCGCGGCCGGATCTGCAGTTCGGGTTTCGGGGAGATCAACGTGATTTCCACGTCACCGCTTCCCACGCCGGCCTTGTCAAGCACGCGAGCCGCACCCAGTGCACCCCACACTCCGGCGAAGCCGGCACCCACGATCAAGATTTTCTGCGACATGATTTTTGCCTTCGGTTGGAAAACTGCAGGATCGACGGCAGGCACCGAACTCGATGCAACGGGTGCCTGCTTCGTTACTCGGTGCGCCTTCACGAGCGCCGCGTGCTGCCGCGCGTCCGGAACAACATCGGTTCCGCGGCAACGGTAGTCGTGCCTCGATAGCCGGAGCGGAATATCGCGATCGCGGTGACTTCGAGGCGAAGCCGAACAGGGTCGACAGGCCGCGTCGCGGGTTCCTCGACGCGACGGCGAACACGCGTGTCAGGCGGAGTCGTTCGCGGCAATGCGCCGCACGAAGTCATCGTAGGTCGGCGCCGCATGGCCCGGTAGACCTGCGATCGGGCTCATGGTGTTGCCTGTTCGGCACCAATCAAACCTGTTCCGCCGAATCAAGTGTCGGGCATCATGCGCAACGGAAGATCTTCCGCCCATCCGTCACGAAGACCGAATGCGCAGCGCCCGGGAAGCGCTCGTGCCGTGGTCACACGGAGCGGAAAGTCGCGCTGCCACGCACGTTGTCCGCAAACCGCTTTCGTCATCACCGTCAATATCCCGAGGCACAAGAAATGCATCTTGGAAAATCGTACAAGTTCTCCGAGTTCCTGATCTGGACTCGCTGGAAAATCTACGAACTTCTCATTTGCGGCTCCGTACCGGTTGTGCTGTACAAGCTCTTCTCATTTACATGGTTATCCGTACCCCTTACGATCGTGGTGCTGCTTGGAACGGCAACGTCGTTCATCGTCGGCTTCAAGAACGTTCAAACGTACAACAGGGCAATGGACGCGCTGGACATCTGGACCGACATCCTGAGCAAAAGCCGCCGCTGGGGCCAGCTCACGCGCGATCTGGTCGAAGATGAAGCGATTGCCCGGAAACTGGTGTACCGGCACCTTGCGTGGCTGACCGCGCTGCGATACGACCTGCGTCGACCGCTTGTCTGGGAAAGCACGAGCAAACGCTACAACGCGGAATATCGCCGGTTCTATCGTGTTCCGGAGTGGGAAAAGGATCTCGGCAAGTTGTTGCCGGAATATCTGTCTCCATCCGAAACCGCGCAAGCGCTTTCTTCCGCGTCGATCCCGACATGCGTGCTGAACCTGCAAGGGAGCTCGCTCAGGATGCTGCACCGGGCGGGGCACCTGAATTCAAGCTTCTATATGGAGCTTCAAAAGCTCGTCGGCGATTTCATCGATCTCCAGTCGAAATCGGAACGTTTCAAGAACTTTCCCTATCCACGCCAGTATGCGACGGTCAGCTCGCTGTTCGTGAGGTTCTTCTGCTTCTCCTTCCCATTCGGATTGCTTCACGAATTCGACAGGCTGAATGACGGCGTGAGCGGCTTCATGCACGGCAACATGGTGTGGCTGGTCGTGCCATGCAGCGTCGCGGTATCGTGGATGTACACGTCGCTCGAGCAGGTTGGGGAAAGCACGGAAAATCCGTTCGAGGGCGGCGCAAACGACGTTCCCATCTCGACGATGTGCAACTCGATCGAGCGCGATCTGAAGAATATGCTCGGAGAACATGCCGGCGATCCGTCGAGCCAGACGGTCATCGCGCTATAGGGAATGGGCGGTGTCCACGCCGGCATGCTTCATCGTTGTGCATCTGCCCTCCTGTCGTTGATTGTTGTCGCCGAGACAACACGGTGAGGTCCTGTTCAGGACTATTGCCGCAAGACGACATCGCCTACGCTTGGTCCTGACGGTGGCCGCTCACGCTGCCCGATGCGATCCGGGAAACGACGCGACACCGTAAGAGAGAAAAACGTGCGAACGCGCGCAGCGAATCCTCACTGCCTTGCGCGATCGCTCGTCATCCGCCGCGGCAGCAAAAGCCGTGGCGACGAGTGTTACGCAGCACCTCACCAACCGAGGAACGATCCGTGACAAAAGAAGATATCCGCAACAGCGCCTTTGCGATGCCCGTGCACAATCCGGCGTATCCGCGTCCGCCCTTCCGCTTCATCAACCGGGAGTACTTCATCATCTCGTACGAGACGGACATGGACGCGCTTCGGGCCGTCGTCCCGGAGCCCCTGACGGTCGACAAAGCAATCGTCCATTACGAGTTCATCCGCATGCCCGATTCGTCGGGGTTCGGCGACTACACGGAAAGCGGCCAGGTGATCTCCGTGCTCGACGAGGACGGCAACCGGGCCAACTTCACGCACGCGATGTATCTGGACGACGAAGGCCCGATCGCAGCCGGACGCGAAATCTGGGGCTTTCCCAAGAAACTGGCTTCGCCGAAGCTCTGCATCGACGGCAAGGACACCCTGCTCGGCACGCTCGACTACGGTACGCAGCGCATCGCCACCGGAACGATGGGCTACAAGTATCGCGCGCTCGACACGACGGCCGAGCGCCGCAAGCTCGCCGATACGCCCAACTATCTGCTCAAGGTGATTCCGCACGTCGATGGCTCGGCTCGCATCTGCGAACTCGTGCGCTTCTTCCTGCGCGATGTCGACGTGATCGGCGCCTGGGAGGGGCCTGCAGCGCTCGAACTGCATCCCCACGCGCTCGCATCGGTCGCCGACCTGCCGGTTCGAAAGGTGATCGGCGCGCGTCACGTCATAGCAAATCTCACACTCGATATCGGCGAAGTGGCTTATGACTATCTCGCCCCTGTCGAGTCGTTGAAACTCGCAGTCAACCAGTAAGCTCCCGGAGGACATATGGCAATGCATGACAAGGTTGCACTCGTGACAGGTGCGGCAAGCGGTATCGGCGAAGTGTGCGCGCGCAAGCTCGCGAAAGACGGCGCAACGGTGGTGATCGCGGATCTGAATCTCGCGAATGCGCGGAAGGTCGCCGACGATATCGTTGCCGACGGCGGGAAAGCGCTTGCGGTCGCGATGGACGTAACCAGCGAGGAAGCGGTCGACGCGGGTGTGGCCGAAACGGTGGACCGGCTGGGCGGCATTGACGTGCTCGTGTCGAATGCGGGCATCCAGATCGTCAACCGGATCGAGGACTACGCATTTTCCGACTGGAAGAAGATGCTCGCCATTCACCTCGACGGTGCGTTCCTGACGACCCGGGCTGCAATCCGGCACATGTACGCGTCGAACAAGGGCGGCTCGGTGATCTACATGGGCTCGGTGCATTCGCACGAGGCCTCGCAGCTCAAGTCGGCTTACGTGACCGCGAAACACGGGTTGCTCGGTCTCGCGCGGGTTGTCGCGAAAGAAGGCGGGCCGCGTAACGTGCGCGCCAATGTCGTGTGCCCGGGCTTCGTCCGGACCCCGCTGGTCGACAAGCAGATCCCCGAACAGGCGAAGGCGCTGGGAATCTCCGAACAGCAGGTCGTGAAGGACGTGATGCTGAAGGAGACGGTCGACGGCGAATTCACGTCGCTGGCCGATGTCGCGAACACCGTTGCATTCCTCGCCGGCGTCGAATCGAACGCGCTCACCGGACAATCGATCGTCGTCAGCCACGGCTGGTTCATGCAGTAAGGAGAAAACCATGTATTCGAGCCAGCGTAACAAGCTGAAGCAACCCCATCGCATCGATCTCCCCGCGTACGACGAAATCGGTCTCGTGCTGCAGGGCGGCGGCGCACTTGGCTCATACCAGGCCGGCGTATACGAAGGCATGGCCGAAGTCGGCGTGGAGCCGACGAGAATATCCGGGGTATCGATCGGTGCGCTGAATACGGCGATCATCGCCGGCAATGCGCCCGCGGATCGAGCGGAAGCGTTACGCGGCTTCTGGAATACCATCAGTCAGCCGACCGATGCGCTCTCGCACTTCGGCGCGTTCATGCCGGCGTGGCCCGGGCTCGAAGACATCGGTCGCAAGTGGTCGAGCGCATGGGCCGCCACGCGCACGCTGATGGAAGGTCAGAACGGGTTCTTCTCCCCGCGCATGCATGTTCCGTTCGCCGGGATCGGCCGGAAACGCCCCGACCAGGTCAGCTATTACGACACGTCGGCGTTGCGTGAAACGCTTCTCCGGTATGCAAACTTCGATCGCATCAACGACGGGAACATTCGCGTATCCGTCGGCGCTGTCAACGTGAGAACGGGCAATCTCGTCTATTTCGACAATACGAAAATGCGCCTGGCACCGGAGCATTTCATCGCCTCCGGCGCGCTGCCGCCGGGTTTTCCGGCCGTCGAGATCGACGGTGAGTTCTATTGGGACGGCGGGCTGGTTTCCAACACGCCGCTCACCGAGATCATCCGGGAAAGCCAGCACAAGGACACGCTCGTGTTCCAGATCGACCTGTGGAGCTCGCGAGGCAAGCTGCCGGGCGATTTCCTCGATGTCAGCGAGCGCACCAAGGACATCCAGTATTCGAGCCGCACGCGAGCCATCACCGCGTTCATGTCGCAGAACCAGAAGCACGCGCAGATGATCAAGGCACTGCTCGAACACATCCCCGAAAACGTGCGGCTGGCGCACCCGCTGTTGCAGGAGGCGCAGAAAACCGCGGACGGCAGCGCGGTGAATGTCGTGCACCTGATCTACAAGAACAAGTCGTTCGAGGGGCACTACAAGGACTACGAATTCAGCAAGGAGACAATGCGCGAGCATTGGGCGAGCGGTCTCGAGGATATTCGCCGTTCGTTCGGACACCCCGAATGGTTCGAGATTCCGAGCCGCGAGATCGGCTTCGTCACGCGCGACGTGCACCGCTATCGGCAGGACGTCAATGAAACTGCTGGGCCCGGCAAGGACACGCTTCCGCCATCCAAACACTTGCCGGAACAAGAGCCGTCCGTCGCCAGGTAGCGCGTATCGGCTTCTTCCCCCGGTCATTCCATTCGCGCCGGTCGAGCATGGCCGCGGCGAAGGCAGGGAACCTCGGCACACGGCGCCGCGCCGCCGTGTTTGCCGCCGTGCGAGCGAACGGTGCTTCCGGGCCAGATGTCTTCCGATGTGCGGTCCGGTAGCCTCTGTCGCCGGTTCGATGTGTCAGACCGTTTCGATGACGGCAAGTCCGGAGCCAGCGTCGGCCGTCGCAGTTCGGGCTGCGCAATGAACGTCCTTCGAGACCGGTACGTGCAAGCCACAAGGAGAGCATCATGATTTCGCATGAACTGATCGCACGGTATGGCACGTTGGTCGTATTCCTGAACGTGCTTGGATCTTCGCTGGGCCTGCCTTTGCCTGCCATACCGACCTTGATCACGGTAGGCGCAGGCATTGCGCTCGTCACGCACGTTGCGTCGGCGACGGTGCTGCATTTCGCGGCGATACTCGGCGCCGCCGTGATGGGCGGCGTGCTCGGCGACCTGGTCTGGTTTCAGGGCGGCAAGCGGTACGGCAAGCGCACGCTTCATACCGTTTGCAAATTGTCGCAGTCGCGTGAAACGTGCGTCCGGACCACGGAGCGCTTTTTCGGTCGCTGGGGCGTCCGCGTACTGGTCGTGGCGCGGTTCGTACCCGGCCTGTCGCTCGTTGCCGTTCCCCTGTGCGGTGCGATGGCCGTCAGGTTGCGCTCCTTCGTCCTGCACGATTGCGCAGGCGTCGCGCTTTGGGCATCGATCGGCCTGGCCATCGGCGCAATCTTCGCTTCGCAGATCGACATGGTCTTTTCCCTTGTCGCCCGTCTTGGCTGGCACGCGCTCATCGTGGTCGGCATCGCACCGTTTCTGTATGTCGCGTATCGCTACTGCCGGCGACTGACGCTGGCCAATGCGCTCGAGAAGGCGCGGATCAGCGCCGGTGAATTGCATGCGTTGCTCGCGAACAATCCGCGGCCGGTCGTGATCGATGTCCGCTCCACCGAACGACGCATGCGCGATCCGTTCGTCATTCCAGGCGCCGTGATTGCCGATGAACGCAAGCCCGCGCAGATCATGGAACGCTATGGGGCGAACCGAACGCTCGTCGTCTATTGTGCGTGTCCGAACGAAGTGTCTGCGGCGTCGGTGGCCAGGCAGTTGCGACTGTCCGGCGTCAAGCTTGCATTGCCGCTCACCGGCGGGATCGATGCATGGCGTGTCGAAGGTTTCGACGTCGAGCCGATCATGGCGATGAATGACGCGGCAATCAGCGGCGCAGAGCGACAGCTTTTCACGCATTGATGGCGTCGCGTCCACGACGTGCCCGAGTATCCGGGTACGGCGCCATTCCGCCCCATCGGGTTGGCGCGCCGCCACGCAGCGGACAGGGCCTCCGCCGTCTCGCGCAGCACGTGTCCGAAGACGGCGGCCATCATCCTTGCCTTTCCGGTTTCAAGCATCTTCCTGATCGGATCCGTGTGCCCATCGATTACACGACGGCGACGACAACGCCGTCGGAAGTCGATTGGCGGCACCCGGGACGACACCGGGCAAACAGCGCGCAGATAGCGCGCCGGTCCGGCGAAGGGCCGGCACACACATGCTCGATGAGAATTGCCATGATTGGCGCCACGATGGCTCGTCGGCAGCAAGGACCGGACTGCGCACACGCTCATACCCTGATTGCGTCATCGCCCAAGTCGAGCGCGTACACGATAGCGAACGACAGGCTGAAGAGTGTTCTTACGGGAACGAAGATCGGAGTCGATCCCGCAAACTCGCCGGGCTTCGGTGCCGCCGAGTCGCGTTGTCCATAGCCGGCACCGATTGCCTCGCACGCAGCGGTTGTTTCCGCGGCAGGACCGCTCGGAAAAACCGATCCGCGCAGGGCCGTCGAAGCGACAACGGCCCGGCACTGCGATGCCGAGTTGCGGCGCGCCGCACTCGTCCCGCACGCCGGCACACGTCCGGGCATCTTGAACTTCGTCCGCTCCGGTAGCGATCAGATCGCCGTCCACTTGCGAACGCCGAAGGCGCCAGGTGTGCGAGGCGACGGTGTCAATCCGGCGCAGCCGTCCGCGGCCGAGGATGCTTGCGGCACAGGCGGGCATCCCGATTCCCGGCATGTCGGTGGAAGGCGTAATGGAACCCGACGCGACTCGATCGATGTCGGTTCATGCCGACACCGCACATCCACGTCGATTTGCCCCGTGACGGGTTACCGTCGCCGCGGAACCGGTACGCAACACCGGGCGAATTGGCGCTGGCATCAGGATGGCACTGCGCTGAACGGGAAATATAGTCGCCCTTGTGCCGCCGGGCGATGTCGAAAGAACCGGGCCGCATCACGTCTGCGGCCCGGAGGGCACCCGAACAGGAACGGAATCGACCGCAGGTCTTGCACCAACGGTCCCGGCGGCTACCGGGCGATCGTCACCGGGCGACGAGAGGCGCCGCCGGAAACGACTGCACTCAGTGCGCGCCCGCCGCTGCTCCACCACCGCCCTTGCCGGGCTTCGTGAGCCAGACCAGCGGGATGATCACGACGAAGATGATCGACGACAGCCAGAAGATGTCGTTCAGCCCGAGCATCGCGGCCTGTGCATTCAACGCGCGTTCGAAGAACGCGGTGGCCTGATCCATGCCGCCGCCGAGCGTCGCGTGGAGGTTCGCGATGGCGCTCGTATAGTCGGGGTTGTTCACGCTCGACTGCTCGGCGAGCTGCGCATGGTGCAGAATCGTCCGGTTGTTCCAGCCCGTCGCGATCAACGACGTGCCGACGCCGCCTGCAAACACGCGCACGAAATTGGACAGGCCCGCGGCCGCCGGAATCCTCTCCGGTGACAATCCCGACAGGATGATCGCGGTCAGCGGCGTAAAGAAGAGTGCCATCGGAATGCCTTGCAACAGCGTCGGCAGCACCAGCGTATAGGGGTCGACGTTCGTCGTGTAATGCGAGCGCATGAAGAATACGCCTGCAAAACCCAGGAACGCCAGCGTCGCGAGCACTCGTGCATCGGACTTCGGCATGATCTTCGCCATCACGGGCGCGAGCAGCACGGCGAAGATCCCGAGCGGCGCCGTCACGAGCCCGGCGTCCACCGAACGATAGCCCAGATAGCCCTGAATCCATTGCGGCAGGATCACCAGATTCGAGAAGAACACCGCATACGCGACCGAGATCGCAATCGTGCCGCCGCGGAAATTGCGCACCGCGAACAGGCGAATATCGACGATCGGGTTCTTCTCCGTGAATTCCCAGATCAGGAAGAACAGGAAGCTGATCGCGGCGATGACGGTAAGCACGCAGATCACCGGCGAGTTGAACCAATCGAGATCCTTGCCCTTGTCGAGCATGATCTGCAACGTTGCGACCCATACGACGAGCGACATCAGGCCGACTTTGTCGATCGGGAGTTTGCGCACCGGCGTCTCACGGTCGCGATAGATCATCCACGTCACGCCGGCCGCGAACAGCCCGACGGGAATGTTGATGTAGAAGATCCACGACCAGCTGTAGCTGTCGGTGATCCAGCCGCCCAGCGCGGGGCCGGCAATCGGGCCGACCGTCGCGGTCATCGACCACAGCGCCAACGCGGTCGAGCTTTTTTCTTTCGAATACGAACCCAGCAGGATCGCTTGCGAAAGCGGAATCAGCGGGCCTGCGACGACGCCCTGCAAGACGCGTGCTGCGAGCAGCACGAGCAGGTTCGGCGCGATGCCGCACAGCCACGACGAGAAAACGAACAGCACGATGGCGGCCACGAACAGCCTGATCTGACCGACGCGCTGCGTGAGCCAGCCCGTCAGCGGAATCGCGACGGCATTGGCCGCCGAGAACAGCGTGATCACCCACGTGCCTTCGTCGACGGACACCCCGAGGTTTCCCGAGATGGTGGGAATCGCAACGTTGGCAATGGACGAATCCAGCACGTTCATGAACGTCGCGAGCGCGACGGCGAGTGTCGCAAGAACCAGCTTTCCGCCGGTCAGCGGTGCGGGTGCAGATTGCATCGAGGAATTCATCTCGCTTCCGGTCTGAAGTATTCGACAGGCCCGGCGCATCGGTCCGGCCCGTCAGACGATTGAATGACCCGGAGCGCGACTGCGACGCGCGCTCCGGGACGCGAGTCAGCCTGCGCGCTGTTCGGCGCCGCTCCGGTCCCTGGCGTAGCGCTTTGCGGAACGCGTGGACGAGACGACGGGCTCCGTCGGCCCTGCACGACCGGTCACGATGTTCTGCGCGATGATCTTCTCGATCTCGGCATCTGCCTGCGCGCCGTATTCGGCGAACACATCGGTGCGATACGACGTATTCAACGCCGCGCCGAGCTGCGGGCCGGTGTTGTCGCGCGTATCCACATCGACCTCCATCGACAGGCCGATGCGCAACGGATGCGCGTCGAGTTCCTTCTGATCCAGCTGGATGCGCGCGGGCAAACGCTGGACGATCTTGATCCAGTTGCCCGTCGCGTTCTGCGCCGGCAGGCTCGCGAATGCGCTGCCCGTGCCCGCCGAGAAACCGACGACCCAGCCGCGGTACTTGACCTTGCCGCCGTACACGTCGGCCGTCAGCGTGACGGGTTGACCGATGCGCATGTTGCGCAGCTGGCTTTCCTTGTAGTTCGCATCGACCCACACGCCGTCGAGCGGCACGATCGCCATCAGCGGCGTGCCGGGCGACACACGCTGGCCGACCTGAACCGAACGCTTCGCCACATAGCCCGTGACTGGCGCGGGCAATACATTACGCGCGTAGGCGAGATACGCGTCGCGCACTTTCGACGCGGCGGCCTGAACGTTCGGGTGCTGGCCGATCGTCGTGCGGTCGGTCAACGCGCGGTTGGCTTGCGCCTGTTGACGCGCGGCGTCGAGCGCGGCGTGCGCGGCCGTCACGGTGTCGCGCGCGTGCGCGATGTCTTCCGCCGACACGGCGCCCGTGCCGGCAACGGCCTGACGGCGGCGCAGATCGTCCTGGGCGCGAGCCAGATCGGACTGCCGCTGGGCGACGTTCGCCGCATAGAGATCGTTGTTCACGTAAAGACCGCTCACCTGCCGCACGGTCTGGCCCAGCGTCGCTTCGGCGTTGCCGAGTGCGACTTTCGCATCGGCATTGTCGAGCTTCACGACCGGATCGCCCGCCTTCACGATCTGCGTATCGTCAGCATTCACGGCGACGACGGTACCCGCCACCTGCGGCGTCAACTGCACGAGGTTGCCGCTGACGTACGCGTCGTCGGTGGATTCGTGGTAGCGCGCAACCGTCAGGTAGTACACGCCATACGCGATCGACGACGCGACGACAGCTACGCCGAGCAGCGCCAACAGCATCCCGCGCCGCCGCGTCGCGGGTTCGCCTCCGACATCGTCGCCTCCCGACGGCGACGGATCTTGATTCACGCGGGCGGCATCGACCGGCTTGCGCACCGGCGGGTTGATTTCGCTCATTTCAATTCTCCAGGCAGATTCGATGGGTAGCCGCTCAGCGCGCGGCGACGGCAGGCGTGTCGGATGCGGACACGTCGGCGCGCGCCGCCGCTCCCGAGTCCGCGAACGACGTGTCGACGAAGCCGCCGCCCAGCGCGGACGCCAGCGCAATCTGCCGATCGCGGCGGTTCATGCGCAGATTCGCGACGCTCTGATCGGCGGCAAGCGCATTGACGTCGGCGTTCAACACGGTCAGTTGATTCGTGAGACCGGCCTTGTACTGCGCGAGCGCCAGTCCGGCAGCCTTCAGCGCCGCTTGCTGCGCAGTCTGCGCATCGACAAGCTGCGCATCCGTCGAACGCACGTCGGCAATTTGCGTGGCGACTTCGCTCAACGCGGTCACGAGCGCCTGGTTATAGGTCGCGACGGCGTAATCGAAGTCGGCATAGCGTCCCTTCAGTTGCGCGCGGAGTTCACCCGCGTCGAAGATCGGCAGGTGGATTGCCGGGCCGACCGAAGCCGTGCGGCTCGCCGCGGTCAGGAAGCGGCCGAAGCCGAACGCGTCGAGTCCGATCGCGGCGCTCAGGTTGATGTCGGGATAGAACTCGGCCTTCGCCTCCTTCACGTCGTGCGCGATTGCATCGACGTTCCACCGGGCAGCCACGATGTCGGGCCGCCGGCTCACGAGATCCGCGGGCAAGTTGTCGGGCAGGCGAACGTCGTCGCCCATGCCGAGCGCCGGGCGCGCGATCTGCAAACCGCGATCGGGGCCGGCGCCAAGCAGCGCGGCGATCTGATAGCGCGTCGCGAGCAGCTGACCGTCGAGCGACTTCATCGCGGCGCGGCTCGTCGCGAGATTCGCGCGGGCGGTCTCGCGCTCGACCTGCGTGTCGAGCCCTGTCGCGATACGGCCTGCGGTGATGCGATCGATCTGCTCGCGCCGAGCGATATCCTGCTCCGCGATGTCACGCAACACGTACAGGCGCGCAAGCTGGTTATAGGTGCGCGCGATCGACGTCGTGAGCGTCAGCCTGACCATTTCCTCGTCGGCACGGCTCGCCTGAAGCCGGGACACCGACGCCTTCAGCGCCTCGCGCTTCTTGCCCCAGAGGTCGAGTTCATACGAAGCGCCGAGGATGCCCCGGTTCTCCGTCTGCCATGACCCGCCATACGGCGGCGGAACGAGCGCCGTCCCTGAGAATTGCTGGCGCGTGAGCGCGTAGCTGGCGTCGACGCGCGGCATCGTTCCCGCACGTGCGGATTCGCTATAGGCCTGCGCGGCCGCCACGCGCGCACGCGCCTGGTCGAGCGTCGGGCCGTTTCTCAGCGCCTCGTCGATCAGTGCCTTCAGCTGGCCGTCACCGAACTGATCGGCCCAACCGGCCGTGGGCCAATGGCCTTGTTCGAACGGAAGGCTCTGTTGCGTCGCGTACTGCTGCGGAGCCGTCATCGCTGCATTGCCATGAATGCCTGCGTAATTCACGCACGCCGACAATCCTGTCGCGACGATCACCGGCACCCCCACCTTGAACGCGCGCGACGTGCATCGCCCGGCGATTGAAAAAATGTTCATTGCTCGTCTCGTCACGTAGTAGGCATAAAAAGCCGTTTGCAGAAAAATCGCGCTGCGGGTTCGGTCCGGTATCGACGAAGGCGCAATGTGACCCGTGCTCTTTTCATCGCCATACGGCCGCTTCATGCGTTCGCGAGAAGCGAGCCTCTCCTGTGCACATGCGAACGATGTCCTGATCAACCGTATCGCCATGGCGCAATACTAGGTGCCGGCTCCGTGCGCAGATAGACCCGTATCCGCACACTTTCCGGTTCCTCTTTGGCACCAATCGACGCCGCCACGGCGTTCGTCAGGAAATTGTCGAAACGAATCGCGTCGGGCCCGCCTGGCCGCGCTTTCCGGAATCCGCGGCAGTGCGGCTCGTGTTGCGTCGCCGGATTGGTGCGGAACAGGCAACACCATGCGTCCCAAGCCGATCTGGTCTGGCGCCCCGCCTTTACCTAGCATGCAAGAGCGTTCGGTCCATCTTCCGGATGGACGTCATGAGGATCGACTTGCAGGCAAGACCTGCGCCATCGCGCTGACTCGCTTCGAAAATCAACGCAACGACTCGATGCGCAAGCGTCGAGAACTGCTCGCGCTGGCGACACAAGAAACCGGGAGGCACCCTATGGAGAACGAGAGGTTGAAACCTCCGCCGCTGACACTGCTCGACAAATACAGGGGGCAGGAATTCGCCGTGCTCTATACGACCACGGTCACGGTTTCCCCGGGTGAATCCGGACACGGACGCGCATCAGGCGTCGCGAAATCCGACGATGGCAGTCTCGTCCTCGATCTGCGCTTGCCCATCGAACTCGGCGGCCCGGGCGGCGGCACCAATCCCGAACAGCTTTTCGCCGCCGGTTACGCCGCATGCTTTCACGGCGCGTTGAGTCTTCTGGCTCTGCGCGAACGGATCGACATCGGGGAGACAACGGTAGCCGTCGAAGTGTCGTTCGGTCGTGATCCGGTAGACGGCGGATATGCGCTGATTGCCAATGTCGCCATCCGGATGCCGGGCGTGGATCGGCATGTCGCGGAAGTCCTTGTCCGCGACACGGAGCGCCTGTGCCCCTATACGAAGATGGTGCGACAGGGAATCTGCGGTGTCGTCGTGTTGTCGGCCTGACTGTCGTGCGCGACGGGCGATTGGTGCCGAAGGGACAACAGAGTGCGCACGTTCCGGGTACTACTGGCCCCCGGAGCACG
Organism: Burkholderia pyrrocinia; assembly: GCF_001028665.1. Lineage (NCBI taxonomy): Bacteria > Pseudomonadati > Pseudomonadota > Betaproteobacteria > Burkholderiales > Burkholderiaceae > Burkholderia > Burkholderia pyrrocinia. The sequence goes on along the minus strand of NZ_CP011505.1, from coordinate 55,442 downwards.
CCGTTACGATGCTTTCCAGGCGAGCTGCGCGTTGAATCGTTCGACGCGGGTTCAGCAGTAGTCCTCCCACAGATCAGGAGAACAGATCATGACGCAACGTATCAACTACTTTCAGCAATCGCCGGAACTGACCAAGAAGCTCGTCGAGCTGGACGGGTTGTTTCAGAAGACGACGATCGAGGCGCCGGTCCGCGAACTTGTCGAGGTTCGCGCATCGCAGCTCAATGGCTGCGCGTTCTGCGTCGACATGCACATCAAGATGGCGAAAATCCACGGCGAGCGCGAATTGCGCCTGCATCACGTCGCGATCTGGCGCGAGTCGACGCTGTTTTCTCCGCGCGAGCGTGCCGCGCTGGAATGGACCGACGTACTGACCCACCTCCCGTCGCACGGCGTGCCGGACGACCTCTACGAGCGCGTCCGCGCGCACTATTCCGAGAAGGAGTTGTCGGACCTCACTTTCCTTGTGGGGGCGATCAACAGCTGGAACCGCCTGAATGTCGCGTTCCGCATCGCGCCCGGCTCGTTCGACAAGATGTTCGGGCTCGACAAGGCCAACCTGGAGTGACGACATGAAACGCATCATGCTCGTTCTCGCGCCGCTGGTATCGTCGCTGCTGATGGTCGTTCAGCCGGCCGCCGCCGCACCGCAAGCCAAGGTCACGCCGCTGACCACGGAGCCGTTGCCCGAGTATCCAGGCAAGGAAGTCCAGATGATCGTCGTGGATTACCCGCCCGGCAGCGTCGACCCGGTTCATCGTCACGATGCGCACGCATTCGTCTATGTACTCGACGGCAGCATCGTGATGGGCCTGAACGGCGGCAAGGAGGTCACGCTCCACGCTGGCGATACGTTCCACGAAGGCCCCGGGGACGTGCACACGGTCGGACGAAATGCCAGCAGCACGAAGCCGGCAAGGTTCGTCGTGTTCCTGATCAAGGACAAGGGTGCACCGGTCCTCACGCCCGTGAAGTAGGGCAATCGTTGGCAAGGCCCGGCAACGCCGGGCCGATTCTCGATGAAAAAACTTGCCGCAAACGGGTCAGTTTTGGTTGGCTATCGACCGTTCTCGACGTGACAAGTCCCGGCAGCTTGTCGTCGTTATTCCGGAATCGGCAAGCCAAGCCGCCAACTCAAGTTTCTGCGCGCTCGCGTCTCGCAGCGCGTGTAGAAGAAATCCGTGAGATAGATGCGCGGACGTGCGAGTAACCCGCGCAGAATGGTCCGTTCATGAAGGTCGTAAGCCCGGTCGTCAAGATCAGGGCGCTCCGCCCGGAGGAGGCGGCCGTCTTCGCGAAATCTGCTGCGAGACGCGCCCAGCACGGCCAGGTCGATGTCGCACACAAAACGGGTATCCAGTTCCGCGGCAATGCCCAGGTGGGTCGTCGCGAGAATCATCTCGCAGATACGGTCGCTCGCGCGGATTCGCCCCCCGGCCTGGCGGCGGAACCAGTCCGCGCTACGCTGCTCGTTGTCTTGCGCGCCAGGAACGAAAATCGCGTCATGAAACCAAAGCGTGAGTTCGACGGTGTCCGGTTCGGGAATCGAGTCGCGCGCCAGGTCGAGATGACGCAAACATCGCCGGACATGCACGAGCGTATGGTAACGGCGCGCCGGCTCCCTATAGCATTGCGCCAGCAGGCGATAGACATCGTTGGCATGTGTCCCGCCGCTGCATGACCACAACGCGACGAATCGCGCCTGCGTCCGGTTCACGTTCGCTCCCTGGCCCGGGACGGCTACGCATGAGCGCCCCATGCCGACATTGCCGCGATGCGTTCAGAGAAATTCCCTTCGGATGTCGATACTCGACCGCTGTCCGATGTTTCCGAAGTGATGCGCGAGCCACGCATCCGCTTCGCGTCGCCCGTGGTCATGCAGTTCGCTGAGAAATTCCCAATCCGCGTTGTACTTGCTCGATACGCTCAACGCGCACAGAGCGTCGTCGGCCCGAATGGAATGGATCAGCATTTCCTTCATCTCGCCGCGTTGTATCGTGCCTTGCTGGATCAGGTCGGTGACGAACGCGATGGCTCGCATCTCGCGCATCAGCGACGAATTGAAACTGATCTCGCTGATACGGTTGAGAATTTCGGCAGCCGTGATGGGCACACCGCGGCGCACGAGCGGATTGATGTGCACGATCACGACGTCGCGCGTCGCGCAATTGTAGATAAGGGGATAGATGGCCGGATTACCCATGTAGCCGCCATCCCAGTAGTATTCGCCATCGATCGTGACCGCCTGGAACAGTGTCGGCACGCATGCCGATGCAAGCACCGCGTCCGCACTGACATCCGCTCCCGTGAAGAGGCGTATTTTCCCCGTTTCGACGTTGGTTGCGCATAGATACAACCGGATCGGGCAGTGCTTGTGCAGCGCGTCGAAGTCCACCTGGTTCTCGAGCACTTCGCGTAGCGGGTTCAGGTTGCCCGGATTGAACTGATAGGGAGAAAAGACGCGCAACATCATGTCGGCGAATGCATAAAGCGGCGAATGATCGAGCCCGAAGCTGTGCGTGCCCTTCAGCCACGGCACCCAACGCAACGGGTTGTAGCGCTCCGCCGATTGCGCGACCGCCTTCCAGAAGTCGTGCAGCGCCTGACGCGCACCGTCTTCGCCTCCCTTTTGCAGACCGTATGCGAGTACAGCGGCGTTCATCGCGCCTGCGCTGGTTGCACTGACACCCTCGATTGCGAGCCTGCCGTCTTCGAGCAGCCGGTCGAGCACGCCCCAGGTGAAGGCGCCGTGCATCCCGCCACCCTGCAAAGCCAGCGCAATCTGTTTGCGCGGTACATCGTTGCGGCGTCTCGTGTGCGTGATTGTCATGCCCGTCTCCCCAGCTCTCCGTCATGCGGAGCAGCGGCAGGTCGTGGACGGTACGTCGTCACGCGATACGTCGTCGTGCGCCGCAGGTCCATTCATCCGGTGCGCGCGTCCAATGCATCCAGCAGCGCTTTCGCCTCTCGCAGGTCGCTCGTGTCAAAGCCTTCCGTGAAGCAGGCGTACACGTCGGACAGCGCTTGCCTTGCCTCCACGGTCTTCCCCCGCCGTTGCAATAGCCGCGCAAGGTCTGACGCTGCTCGCAATTCCAGCGCTCTCGCACCCTGCCGGCGCGCTCGCGCGATCGCTCTGTGAAAACAGTCGACCGCTTCGTCGTCGCCTGCAGCGGCAGTCCCCTCCTTGCCCGCCCCTCCGGCCAGATAGATTCCCGTGAGCCGGTACAGCTCGGCCTCGTAGCAATGCTCACCGGATTGCTCGACGATCGTCGTCGCCTCTTCCAGCATGTCCAGTGCTGCCCTCTTGTCACCCGCGCGCCAGTAACTGTCGGCGAGCAACGCGAGACCATATGGCCGCTGGTCTTCGCCGCCGGTTGCCCGCTGCGCGTCGAGTCCCAGCCGCATCTGCTCGATGCCGTCCTGGATGTGTCCTTGCGCGCTCATCGCCCAGCCTCGCAGCAGCGTCCCCCACGCGAGCCAGTACGGCAATCCGTGCTCGGTCGATACGGCAATGACCGCTTCTGCGCGCTCGGCGGCAAGCACCGGCTCCCGCCGCAGCTGATGCAGGTGCGCCGTGTAGGTGAGACTGAACGCCAGAGATGGCCCATAAGAAAGGTTCCGTGCGAGCGCAAGTGCTTCGACGCTGCGCTGGAGCGCTTGGTCGGGATACCCCTGGATCCACAGGGTCAACACCAGGAAACTGAGCGCCCGGATGCCGGGATCCACCCCGTGCGCGAAGACGTGTGCCTGATGCTGCTCCGGATCGTAGATCGCAAGGGCCTGTTCCAGGTGTGTGCGGGCAGCATCGAAATCACCCTGCAGAAAAAAGCACGAGCCCAGTGCACTATGAGCCTCGATGAGGAAGCCTGGATCATTCGCATCCCGGGCCGTACCGAGCATCTGCCTGCCCAGGTCGGTCGCGAGCGCATACTCGCCGCGCACCAGGTGGTACATCCGCAATCCCAGCTGCGTCGCAAAGCGTTGCGATACCTCACAGGTCCGCTCGCACAACTCGAGCGCACGCGTATAGGTCGCGCCCACCTCCGTCGCGCCATACCCGCGCACATCCATCAAGACCGGCCCGAGGGAAAGCAGCAGTGCCAGTTCCCAATGCGCACGCACCGGTGTGTCCGGCAAGCCCTTCAGTAACGCAAGCGCAGCGCCGAGGTGATTCATTGCATCGTGATGGGCAGCATGGCGCAGCGCCTGCTGCGCCGCACGATGCAGGTATTCGACAGCCTTGGGAATGTTTCCGCTCTGACCGTAGTGGTGCGCAAGTTCGCTGCAGTAATCGGCGATGCGCGTCGGGAACAGCACCTCGATCGCCTGCGCGGTGCGCTCGTGCAGCGTGGTGCGCCGCTCCGTGAGCAACGAGCGCCCGGCGACCTCCTGGGTCAGCGCGTGTTTGAACGAATAATTGACCTCGGGAAAGGCGGGCCGCTCGTAGATGAACTCCGCCGCTTCCAGATGGGCGAGCAGCCGACGCAGTTCGTCGTCCCGCGCCGACGCCTCACCGCAAATTCGCCGGATCAGGCTGAACGGAAACTCGTGGCCGATCACCGCGAGTGCCTGCAACAGCTCCTTTTCATCGATCGGAAGCCGGTCGATTCGAGCGGCGAGCACACCCTGCACGGTGGTAGGAATGTGCAGCGTCGCAGGGGTCTCCACGACGCGATAGCGCCCGGCGTCGCCGAGCAGCGACTTCTCCTCGACGAGCGTCTGGACCACTTCCTCCATGAAAAAAGGGTTGCCCTCCGTCTTCTCCAGAATGCGCTGCTTGAGAGTCACGAGCGTACGATCCTCGCCGAGCAGCGCCGTGAGCAGTCCTTGAGCATCGGAAGGGCCAAGCGGTTCGAGCCGGATTCTGCTGCAATGACGTGCGCCGGCCCACGCCGGCTGATACTCGGGCCGGTAGTTCACCAAAAGCAGGATCCGTGCGTCCGGCACGTGGTCGATCAAGTAGGTAAGGAATGCTTCTGTTTCACGGTCCAGCCATTGCAGATCCTCGAACAGCAAATGGACCGGCTGATTCTGGCTCTCTCGCACGAGAAGCTGCCTGATCGCGTCGAAGGTGCGGTCGCGCCGGATCTGCGGATCCATTTCGACGAGCACCGACCCGCCTTCACCGATGCCAAGCAGATAGAGGACGTATGGCACGAGGTCCTCGAAACTGCGCTCCAAAGTGAGCGCCTTGCCGATGACCTTTTCCCGGCAGCGCCGCTCGTCGTCCTGCGGCGTGATCTGGAAATAGTTCTTCAGGAGCTCGATGAGCGGCAAGTTGGAAAACGCCTTGCCGTGCGATACCGAAAACGTCTCCAGCACCAGCGCGCCACGTCGTGAACGCTCCTTGAACTCGTGGAAGAGGCGAGACTTTCCGACGCCGGCCTCGCCCACCACGCCGACCACACGCCCATGCCCGGCCCTCATGGTCTCCAGGGCCCGGTTCAGGTGTTCCATTTCCGTTTCGCGGCCGACGAACCGCGCGAGACCACGGTGCGCCGCCAGTTGCAGGCGCGTGCGCAACGCACCCAGGCCAAGCACCTCGTATACGCGCAGCGGCGCGGGAATTCCCTTGAGTTGCGTTGCCCCCAGCGCCTTGAACTCGAAATAGCCTTCGGCCAGCTTGTGGGTGGACTCACTGACGAGAATCGACGTGGGCGTGGCGATTCCCTCGATCCGCGATGCGATGTGGATCGTATGCCCGAGCGGATCGTATTCGGTGTGCAAGTCGTCGGTGCGGATGGAACGGACGACGACCTCGCCGGTATGAACACCGACGCGAATTTGCAGAGGAATGCCCTCCTGCAGACGAATGCGGTCGCCATGTTGCCGCATCGCTTGCTGCATGCGCAATGCAGCGAAAAGCGCGCGCTGTGCATGGTCTTCGTGGGCGATCGGTGCGCCGAACAGCGCGAGGATGCCATCGCCGAGCGATTTCGCTACGTACCCTTCATAGTAGTGGACAGCTTCCATCATCAGCTCGACCACGGGCACGATCAAGCGATGCGCCACTTCGGGATCGAGATCGTGGATCAACGCGGTCGATCCGGCCATGTCGGCAAACAGCGCGGTAACGGTCTTGCGCTCGCCAGCAGGCTCGCCGCGCGCTTTCATGGCCGTGTGTTCGGCGCGGATCCGCTCGGCAAGATGATCCGGCGTGTAATGAATCGGGGTGGGCGACGAATCCTGACCCGATGATCGAGAAAGTGGCGGCGCAGCCGCAGGTGTCGCCTGCGACGTCCCGCAATTGCTGCAGAAGCGTGCTGCTGGCTCCACCTCATGTCCGCAATGCGGACAATGATGCGGCAGCACGGCCTGACATTCCTGGCAGAACCTCGTACCGGCAGGATTCTCAGACCCGCAGATTGTGCAGCGCATAAAACCCTCTTCCTGCCAAGGGTCGACATCAATACATTATGCGCCACCATCTGCGGGCATTCAGGCCGGCGAGCGTGATCGTGCATTGCCGACCGGCTTGATTAGCCAGAAACGGCACACTCGGCACGGGCCCACTACCGAATCCTTACATGCCCGCGAGGCTGGCCCGGCGTCGCTCAATCATCTAAAAGGGCTGATCGAAGACCCAGATACTGAACGAATGGATCAAAGTCCCGATCGCTGTACAGTAGCGACACGCCGTTCTCGATACAGTAAGTCGCGATCAACGTGTCGATGGTCTTGCGGACCGTCACGCCTCGCGCTCTCAAGTCACGATAATTTCGTGCGGCCTGGACGGCGTTATCGGTGCCGACCAGCGAGACAACATTCAGGCGCGTCGTCAACAACTGGCGGGCCACATTGAATTCGGATTCAGCCGGGAAACCCTGCAACACCTCTGCCACGATCAGGTCGCCCGACAACAGCGCCTCGTTGCCGAGCAAACCGTCCAGCTTGTCGGTTTCCGGCGAAACCTTGCCACGAAAATAGTCAATCCAGACGCTCGAATCCACGAGCGTCATCGATCCGTCCTCATGGCGTCGAGATCACCTTCCCAGTGGAGTTTTCCGCGGAACTGGCGAATCTGTTCTTGCTGTTTGAGCCTGATGATCGTCTTCAGACCGAGTTCGACAGCTTCCCGCTTGGTTTTGATACCGGTTGCGGCAAGTGCCTCGGCCATCAACTTGTCGTCGATTTCAATGTTGGTACGCACGGCATACCTCGCGATGTGTATAGATTTCTCAATTATACACATCGCAGATTCCGGTTTCCGTGAGGCTGGCCCCTCGTAACAACACCCAGACATCACAATTCATTTAACTTTGGATCGTGCCTGTCCTGTGAGCCAATGCTCGCAAGGCTTTCCGCTCCGGCCCCTAAAACGAAATTGCTGCCATCCAGCTCGAACACTAAATAAACACGAAAAAAACGGACGCAGCACATGACGAGGGGTGGCGGTGAGGCTTGAAGGCACCAAACCGGAAAAACGCGAGGGAATCAAAGGCCCCCAGAGAACCTGTCCGCACCCGCTTTGTAGAAAACCATAGCAACCGTTCATCGATGGTCGCGCAAGCGGCCGCAATGGTCGATCACTTACCTTCGCTGGACGGTACGGAATAACGGTCCTACATCCGACGCTTGCCATCGGATCCTCACCGGCTCGACCAGCGGCTCCGGGTTGGGTGTGTGAGTTCGCGATGCAGAAAGCTGCTGTTCGGCTGCTCGGTACTGCCTATCCACCAGCACACAGGAGCCAAGATCAATTCTCTGGCTGGCAAGCATTGAAGGCTTAACAGCCAGTTCGAGCACAATGACGCGCCCATACGCGCGACTACCGTCGCACTTGACCGTAGTCGCGCTCTACAGCGCATGGCGCGTTCAGTGGACCACCGGACCACCAGCCTTATTCGGCCAATCTCGTAATCGCTTCACGGCTGCCCGCTTGCTCCCGCAGGCGGAACTTCTGGATCGTCCCGGTAGCAGTTTTGGGCAATTCCCCGAAAATCACGCGACGCGGGCACTTGAAATGTGCCAGTCGCTCTCGACAGAACGAGATCACATCCTCCTCGGTGATGCTCGGGGCATCGGCCTTCAGCTCGATAAACGCGCAAGGAGTCTCGCCCCACTTGTCATCCAGCTGCGCGACCACGGCCGCTTTCAGGACGACCGACATGCGATAGATGACCTCCTCCACCTCCACAGACGAAATATTTTCTCCGCCCGAACCTTCACGTCCATGCCGTCGCCACTATCAACGTTTGGTAGCCCAATGCTCCCTGCTTCCGACTGACAGCCGCAAAGGTGGCGCCTCAGGTCCGACCCCTGTTCGCCGCAGACTGCCCTGCCGGCCACACCCGATCGCGTGGCGAGATTCGTTACCTCGGTCCAGAGGAGCGTTACGAAACCCGCAAGCACGACGCGATCGGTCGACCGCTTGCGGTCTTCGTGGCGACACATGGTTCTCCGGGATCCGGGCAGCATGCCCCGCAGCGGAAGAACGTTTTTGGGGTGGCCGGGGACCGCGAAAGCCACGGTGGCACCCGGTACGCGATTCCGGCGCCGAGTTTTTGATTTATGTACTATACTATTCGTATAGTTATGTGGCATGATGTCCGCAATGAGTTGATGGCACCGCAACGGAAACAGCGCGGGTTTCAGGAACCGAACAGCTTGTGAGCCAAGCAAATGATCGATACGCACCAGACTGCCCAGACCCGATTCATCGATGTCGGCTCGGAGCACTTCGCCTATCGTCGGTGGGGCAATACCGGCACCGACCAGCCTCCGCTGCTGTTCCTTCAACACTTTCGTGGTGGCATGGATCATTGGGATCCGGTGATGACGGATGGCTTGGCGGAGGGCCGGGAAGTCATCCTGTACAACGGTCGCGGCATCGCCTCGTCGTCCGGCCGGCCTCGCAACCGGATCGAGGACATGGCGGACGACGCAGCCGCCTTCATCCACGCGCTTGGCTTGAAACAAGTCGATGTCCTGGGCTTTTCGCTTGGCGGCTTCCAGGCGCTGGATCTGACCTGGCGCCATCCGGAGCTTGTACGTAAGCTGATGCTCTTGGGGACCGGTCCGCGTGGCGGCAACCCCGACATGGAGCCGTCGGTGCTGACGACGGCACCACGACCGGTGCCCGTCTTCGAAGACTTCGAGTACCTGTTTTTCGGACGTTCGCAGGCAGCCCGACAGGCTGCGCATGAATTCTGGCAACGTCGTCATCAGCGCGTCGACCAGGATCCGCCTTCTTCGGCGGAGGTCGCGCAAGCGCAGATAGAGGCGAACATGCTGTACCTGCCGAGGTTGTCGGAGGAAGACCCCTTCGCGTACCTGCGGGAAATCAAGCATCCGACCTTCATCCTCAACGGTGTTAACGACGTGATGGTCCCGACCGTCAATTCGTTCTACATGGCCAGAAACATTCCGAACGCGCAGTTGTTCATCTATCCGGATTGTGGCCACGCCGCGCAATTCCAGTGCCCGGAGCGTTTCCTGTATCACGCCGTTCGATTCCTGGGCGAGTAACGCCCCTTCCCGAATCGGGGTCTTCAATGGGAAGAGCCTGGTTCATGTTCAACCGCACCAAGGCCGCCCGCCATGCTCAAGTTCAAGTTCCTGTTGTGGGTCTTCGCCCGACTGCTGAAGCAGCAGGTCAGGAAGAACCCCGATTGCGCCAGGTACATCGACGGCAAGGATCTGGTGTTCCAGATCCGCACGATTTCCGGCATCGGTCGCTACTTCGTGATTCGCGACGGGGCCGTACGATCCATTTCCGGATTGGCAGCGAACCCTCGATTTACCCTGAGCTTCAAAGATGCCGCGAAGGGCTTCAAGATTCTGTCGAACAAGGATAGCCAGGCAGCTTTTCTGAGGGGGTTGGGCAGCAACGATCTGGTTATCAGCGGCGACTTCCTGGAAGTTATGTGGTTCCAGGGGCTGACGGCGTTCCTGCAGCCGCCGAAGATGATCTCTCCCTATGACCGCACCGCTTTTTGAGTGAGCAACCCCTTGTCCATGCAAAACAAGACTTACGGTCAGCTTTGCCCGATGGCTCGGGCACTGGACGTCCTGGGCGAACGATGGACGCTGCTGCTGGTCCGCGAACTCCTGCTCGGGCCGAAGCGCTTCAAGGATTTGCTGGCGATCCTGCCCGCGATGGGAACCAACCGACTCTCCACACGCCTCTCGACACTGGTGGACAGCGGTGTCGTGCGATCTACCGCTCTGCCCGCGCCGGCTTACGAGTTGACACCGCTCGGCGAACAGCTTCGGAAACCGCTGATTTCGCTTGGGCTCTGGGGCCTGAGCCTGCCCGTTGACGAGCGAATCGATCCGATGACGGCCCGCGCCGAACTCATCGCGCTTTTCCTAACCGGAATGAGCAATCCGGCCGCAAGTGCAGGGCTGCAGGCGTCGTACGAGTTTCATGTGGGAGCGGAAGTCTTCCACGTGCTCGCGAACAATGGCGAAGTGCTGGCACGCTCGGGTCCAAGTGCCGTGCCCCCTGACGTCAGTATTCAGTGCGATCTGGAAACGTTCACGGCCCTTGCCTTGCGCCAGATCACGCCGGCAGATGCGCTTCGCAAGGGACGGGCAAGCCTTCTTCAAGGACAACGAAGCACATTCACACAGGTGTTCCGGGTGCTCGAATATTGCCCTTGAAATTTGCCGGATCCCGGGCTTCCGGTCCAACTTCATTCCAGCCTACAGGCAATCCGTCATGACCGAAACATCTCGTGTATCAAACTTGCTGAACCAACCGCTGCGCTTGCCGAATGGCAGCGTGCTGCGCAATCGCCTCGCCAAGGCGTCCATGAGCGAGACCCTTGGCACCTACGCCAATCGCCCGACCCTGGCACTCGTCGAGTTGTACCGGCGGTGGGCTGCATCGGGTCTGGGGCTGATCATCACCGGTAACGTGATGATCGATCGCCGGGCGTTGGGCGAGCCGGGCAACGTGGTGATCGAGAATGAGGCGGACTTGCCCGTATTGCGGCATTGGGCGCAGGCGGCAACCGGCCAAGGCGCTGCCATCTGGGCCCAGCTTAATCATCCCGGCAAGCAATCGACCAAGGGGCTGAACGCCAGCAACCTCGCCCCATCGGCCGTTCCGTTTCGCGAAGACATGGCGGCATTCTTCGACACTCCGCGCGAAGCCACGGCCGCCGAAATCCAGGACATCATCGAGCGATTCGGGCGCAGTGCGGCCATCTGCAAGAAGGCAGGGTTCAGCGGCGTGGAAATCCACGGAGCGCACGGTTACCTAGTCAACCAGTTTCTTTCGCCACACCACAATCGCCGCAACGACGAATGGGGCGGGACTCCCGAGAAACGGCGACGTTTTGTGCTTGCCGTCTATGCCGAGATTCGCCGCCGCGTCGGCCCGGACTTCCCCGTCGGCATCAAGCTCAACTCCGCCGACTTCCAGCGCGGGGGCTTCACCGAGGACGAGTCGCTGGCGACGATTCATGCGCTGGTCGACGCCGGCATCGATCTGATCGAGATATCGGGCGGCACCTATGAGGCCCCGGCCATGAGCGGCACGCTCGAGCAATCCAGGAAGGCATCCACCGTCGCGCGCGAAGCCTATTTCCTCGAGTTTGCCGAGAAAGTACGCGCCTCGGTGCGCGTGCCGCTGATGGTCACCGGCGGCTTCCGCAGTGCCTCGGGAATGAATGCCGCATTGCGCGCTGGATCGCTGGACATCATCGGTCTCGCACGGTTGCTCGCGATCGACCCCGACGCACCGGTCGCCTTGTTGCAAGGACACGATAGCAAGCAACAGGTGCGCCCCATCACTACGGGCATAAAGCCGGTCGATCGCATGGGGTTGATGGAAATCCTCTGGTACACGCGACAGCTCAAGCGAATCGCCAAGGGAGGCAATCCCCGTCCCAATGAGAGTGGCCTGTCGGCATTTCTCAAGTCGGCGGTAACGAGCGGCTGGGGCACCTATCGCACTCGGCGCCTCCGAGCGCGCGATTGATGTCCGGACTGGCTGTCGAGACGGACGGACGTATCATCCGGCCAGCGACCGTCGAGCCCCTATGCAAAACCGCTACATAACGCGACTCCCTGCTCGTCACGACTCGGCGAGCGCACTGCATGTCGGACTCGAACGGCAGGCCCATGAAAAAGTCTTGCATTTTTACCGAGCGATAATATGATGTCCATCATATGCAAATCATCTCCTTCTGCTTCAACTAAGCCACACATAATCATCTCGTCGAAACCGCTGTTCGGGCGCAGCGGCGACGACGGCACCAGCGTCGCCGAGCCGATGAAGCAGGCCGGGCTCATCGATGGCGGACTCCATGCGCACTTCGCGTCACTCGAAGCGATGCTTGCCGAAGCCACCGATCGCGCTGGCACCGACGCAGTGGCCGCGTTCTCGCGCGTCGCATCCACGGTTCTACGAATGCAATCGCGTCAGGCGATACTGCGCGCCTGTCGTGCGGCGACGCGGCCTGACGCACCGCATCAAGGAGTTGATCGTCGTCGTTTCTCGCCAGTCGGCCGTCTGGGGGAAGCCCGGCGCGCACGAGCGTTCCCTGATCACCGCTGCCACGATTGTCGATGCTGTGATACGGGCGAGCGCAGTCGATGAAGAGGCGTTGTCCGATTTGGTGTGGAGGGCCGCACTGGCGGATCTCGTCTCCTTGGAGAACCGAATCGGCGAACATTTTTTTCGTCATAAATTATGATGATCATCATATTTTTGTGTAGCAACATCTGGAGAAGACGATGACATTCCAGGCACTTCTGGCCACCCAGGCAGGCGATGCGATTTCGACCGACCTGGTCGACTTCGACGAAGCAGAACTAATGCCGGGCGACGTGACCGTCGCGATCGATTACTCAACCGTGAACTACAAAGATGCGATGGCGGTCAGCGGTCGCGCGCCGGTAATCCGCCAGTTCCCGTTGATTCCCGGCATAGACTTCGCGGGCACGGTGGAGGCCTCTTCCCATCCGGGAATTGCCGTTGGCGACCACGTGGTTGCCAACGGCTGGGGGCTGAGCCAGACCCATCACGGCGGCTTCGCGCAAAAGGCGCGTGTCAGCGGCGATTGGCTGGTCAAGCTGCCGAAGGCAATCTCGACCCGCAATGCGATGGCCATCGGCACCGCCGGCTACACCGCGATGCTGTCCGTGCTGGCGCTGGAACACTCCGGCCTGACGCCGAGTCACGGTGATGTCCTCGTTACCGGTGCCAGCGGCGGGGCTGGATCCATTGCGATCGCGTTGCTGTCGAGGCTGGGCTACCGGGTGGTCGCCTCGACCGGGCGGCTGGAGGAAGCCGACTATCTTCGCGATCTGGGCGCCGCCGACGTGATTGACCGACGCACGCTGTCCGAACCATGCGCGCCGATCGCCAAGGAACGCTGGGCCGGCGCCATCGACTCGGTCGGCAGCCACACCCTGGCCAATGTGCTGGCGCAGATCCGCTATCGCGGTGCGGTCGCCGCGTTCGGGCTCGCGCAGGGCCCGGATCTCCCTGCGTCGGTACTGCCATTCATCTTGCGCAACGTAACCCTCGCCGGCATCGACTCGGTGAACGCACCGCGGGACCTCCGGCTGCAGGCATGGACGCGCCTGGCCAACGACCTTGACCTGGACAAGCTAGCACGCACCACCGAAGTCATTGGCCTCGCCGAGGTGCCGGGCATCGCCAGCCGGGTGCTCGAAGGCAAGGTGCGAGGCCGCACACTTGTCGATGTCAACACGTAACCTGTCTTCCATGCCGTCATGTCTCGCACTATCGACAACCCATCCGCGGCCGGAAGCCAACGCGAGGAGTCGGCGATGATCCGTTCCGACCTGCCTGCGAAATCGGGCGCCTCCTACGCCCATACTCCGAATCGCTCGATCGAGGTCGAAGGCACCACCTTCGCCTACCGTGAACTAGGCTCGCAGGGCGGCGTGCCCCTGATCCTGCTCAACCATTGGGGCGCGGTCCTTGACAACTTCGATCCGCGGATCGTCGATGGCCTGGCCAGCGGGCATCGAGTCATCGCGACCGACTACCGCGGAATCGGTGCGTCCGGCGGTTCGGCGCCCTTGACAATCGACGAAATGGCACGCGACACGATCGCCTTGATCCGAAAGCTGGGTTTCGAGCAGGTCGACCTGCTCGGCTTCTCGCTGGGCGGATTCGTCGCACAGGACGTCGTGATGAAGGCGCCGGACCTCGTGAGCAAGCTCATCCTCACCGGCACGGGGCCAGCCGGTGGCCAAGGCATCGACCAGGTAGGGGCGGTCTCGTGGCCGCGAATCCTCAAGGGGCTGCTCACGCTGCGCGATCCCAAGTACTACTTGTTCTTTACGTCGACGGCGAATGGCCGGCGGGCCGCGAGTGCCTTCCTGAAGCGGCTGAAGGAGCGCAAGACCGATCGTGACAAAGGCCCTGCGCCCAGCGCGTTTCTGCGCCAACTCCAGGCGATCAAGGCATGGGGCCGCCAGACGCCGCAGGATCTGGGCAGCATTCGCATTCCAGTGCTGATCGCAAACGGCGACAACGACGCGATGGTTCCCACCGCCAACAGCCGCGACATGGCCCGCCGGATTCCGAACGCGCACCTGATCATCTACGAAGACGCCGGGCACGGAGGTATCTTCCAGTATCACGCCGACTTCGTGTCGAAGGCGCTGGATTTCCTCAATGGATGACGCGACCTTGGTGCGAACCTGGATCAGGGGAGTGACTGATCTCTCGACATCACCTGCACGCAAGCTATTGCGCTTCAGTTCAATTCAAACATTCCGGAAGAACAGAATCAAATGAAAGCCTTCGTTATTGATCGTTACGGCAAAAAAGAGATCGGTCGGATTGCGACGATGCCGGAACCGAAATTGCGGGACGACGACGTTCTGATCCAGGTCCACGCAGCGGGCGTCAATGTGCTGGATTCCAAGATCAGGAGCGGCGAGTTCAAGATGATCCTCCCCTATCCCATGCCATTGATTCTCGGCAACGATGTGGCTGGCACGGTCGTGCGAGTGGGCCCCCGTGTCCGACGCTTCAAGCCGGGTGACGAGGTGTATGCGCGTCCGGACCAGGACCGCATCGGAACCTTCGCCGAGTTCATTGCAGTCAAGGAATCGTCTCTGGCATTCAAACCCGAGAACCTGACCATGGAAGAAGCTGCGTCTGTCCCGCTGGTAGGGCTGACCGCATGGCAGGTGCTGGTCGAAACGGCAAAGCTGAAGAAAGGACAAAAGGTATTGATCCACGCCGGCTCCGGCGGTGTCGGCACCATCGCTATTCAGTTGGCCAAGCATCTCGGCGCCTTCGTCGCCACGACCACCAGCACCGGCAATATCGCGTGGGTCAAGGGGTTGGGTGCCGATGTCGTGATCGACTACAAGAAGCAGGATTTCGCAGCCGAGCTGCGCGACTACGATGTGGTGCTGAACAGCCTCGGCAACGATGTGCTGGAAAAATCGCTCCAGGTGCTTAAGCCTGGTGGGCACCTCATCTCCATCTCGGGCCCGCCAACTCCCGAATTCGCGGCCGAACAGGGATTGTCCTGGCCGTTGAAGCAGGTGCTGCGCCTGTTGAGTCGCAGTATTCGGAACAAGGCTGGAAAGCGCGGCATAAGCTACTCGTTCGTTTTCATGCGCGCCGAAGGTCGACAGCTTGGCGAACTCACGTCCCTGATCGAAGCCGGAGTGATTCGCCCGATAGTAGATCGTGCGTGGCCGCTCTACGCAACTGCAGAAGCTTTGACTTACGTCGACCAAGGACGCGCAAAGGGTAAAGTCGTGATCACGGTCAAGTGAGCGTCGGCTGACACGGTGCCTGGACAATCGCGGCACCCTCACCGCGACTCGACCTCCTCGCAAAGGACACCGCTGATGCTTCCGCATTCTGCGGCCCCTCCTCGGTTTCGCCAGTTCGCGACCGACGCAGGGCGGCTCCGCCTCGATTTCCGTCGGTGGCTGCTGGTCCTGACCGACTTTCTCCAATTCCTCCTTTGGCGGCACACGCCCAGTTCGCCAGCGTCGGGGGCGGCGACATCGGCCGCGACGCCGCCGCCATTCCCCGCGATGGCCGACGCGCAGCGCCCTCATTGCAGCGGTGAAGCAGTCACGCATGATCGAGGCTACCGGTTGAGCAGCGTCATATTCCGCGCGACGGCTGACTTAAACGGCAGCACCGTCGCGAAACGCCGTGCCTCCCATGTCGCAGCCGGGCCGAGATGTTTCTCCTGACTTGCTTTCTGATTCCCTTGAATTATTGGCTATACTATTTGTATAGTCGCAAGACTATATTACATATATAGTTGCTGGCGTGGCAGAAACCTGAGGGCTCGGCAACGTCGGCTTTCAAGGGTGAACGTGCATGCTGGAGGATTGGCGACAGGTTCTCGCTGACGATACGACATCGACAGCCGTGCCAGCCTGGTATGTAGATAGTTGTCCTATTGTTTTAGACGAAGACTGGCAAGGTTCGCGGCCTCGCTACTTTTAGCGCCCCCCCATCACTACAACGGAGACGAACCATGAAAATATTGCGTACCGATTCTCGTGTCGGGAGCAACACCCGTGCGGATTCGAGGTGTCAGCGATGAGGGCTTCCTGCGATTTCGATTACATCGTCATCGGCTCAGGCTTCGGCGGTAGCGTGTCGGCCTGCCGGCTGACCGAAAAGGGCTATTCCGTCGCGGTCATGGAGATGGGCCGGCGTTGGGAGGCAGAAGATTTTCCGAGGACCAACTGGGATGCGCGGCGCTGGATGTGAAAACCGGGAATGAAGATGTACGGGTTCTACAACATGCGCATTTTTCGCCACGTCATGGTCTTGAGCGGCAACGCGGTCGGCGGCGGCTCCATCACGTATGCAAACGCGTTGCTGATCCCGCCAGACAAAGTCTGGGAGGAAGGTACCTGGGCTGGCCTGAAGGACTGGAAACGCATCATGCCGCAGTACTATGCAATCGCGGAAAATATGCTGGGCGTGACCGAAAACGCGATTCTGGGCGAGGCTGACCTGCGCCTCAAGAAGATGGCGGACCTGCAAGGCGTCGGGAACACGTTCCACAGCGGCCGCGTCGCAACCTTCTTTGCGCCAGCAGGCGAGGACGGAGGAAAGACTTATCCCGATCCGTATTTCGGCGGTGCAGGCCCCGAGCGCGGAACCTGCGTCGGGTGCGGCGGCTGCATGGTGGGCTGCAAGCATAACGCCAAGAACACGCTCGACAAAAATTATCTGTACTTCGCGGAAAAGCGTGGCGCGAAGGTTTATGACGAAACGAGAGTGGTGGACGTGCGCCCGCTCAATGGTAAGGAAGACGGAAGCGACGGCTACGAGGTTTTCACCGAGCGATCGACCGCGTGGCTTGACAAGCGGCGGCGCAGTTTTCGCTGCCGCGGCGTGATATTCGCCGCTTCGTCGCTGGGTACGATGGAGCTATTGTTTCGGCTCAAGCAGAGCGGCGCCCTGCCGCGCATCAGTAATGACCTCGGCAAGCGCGTACGCACCAACGCCGAGTCCCTCGTCGGCGTGCGATTCCCTGCCAACGACAAGAGCATGTCGCCCGGCGTCGCAGGCGGAGCTGGCGTTTACATCGACGAGCGCACCCACATTGGCGCGGTGCGTTATCCGGAAGGTTCGGACGCGACTGGGCTGATGATGACCTTACTAACCGGCGGGCGCGCCGGATGGACGCGGATTCTTACCTGGCTATGGACGCTGCTGATCCATCCCGTGAAGGCAATGCGAGTGCACAACCCGTTCGGGTTCGCACGCCAGACGGTCCTGTTCGTCGTGATGCAGACGGCAGACGCGTTTATCAACATGCAGTTCAAACGACGTTGGTATTGGCCGTTTGCAAAGCGGCTGCGCAGCGAGGGAGATCGGATTCCCACGTTCATTCCCGAAGCAAATGCCTTCGTGGAAAAGGGTGCAAAAGCATTGGGGGGCATCCCCACGACCTTGTTGACCGAGATCCTGTTCAATATCCCCACGACAGCGCACTGCATGGGCGGCTGTGCGATGGCGGACTCTCCCGCCCACGGCGTGATGGACGCTCAGAATCGCGTCTTCGGTTACCGGAACATGTTGATCTGCGACGGATCGATGCTCAGCGCCAATCTCGGCGTGAACCCAAGCCTGACCATCACCGCGCTTACGGAACACGCGATGTCCCACATTCCAGAGAAACCGCTCGCCGCAGTGTCGGCTCCAGGTGCTCCACATGACTCATTCCTCCACGTCTAAGACCAACCTGCTGTACAAGCCAACACACCTGCCCAATAGTGGCGTGCACAGTAGCGTCTCGCCAGATCGCCAGTGATCGCCGATTTTTCCATCCACGCGTGGCGATGTCGGCTTTCCCGCGACAGCCCGCGACGCCATCAATTAACTGACGCGCAAGTGGTTAAGGCTGCTAATCGCCGGCATAGATAAACATCCCGTCCCGGAGATCAATGTAATGCGCCACCTATTGAAGATAAGTGTCATCAGACTCCTTTTCGCCGCAGCCCTCATCTCTTCTGCGGCAACTGCGGCCGATACTTCACCAGACAGCGCGCAGATGAGCCCGCTGCCAATGGAGTTGGATGTCGACTGGAAAAGCGTACCAACGAAGACAATTTCCGCAGGCGGAGTGGATTTCGCGTACCGGGAACTCGGGAAACGCAACGGCGGCACGCCGGTGGTGTTTCTAACTCACCTAGCCGCCGTGCTGGACAATTGGGATCCTCGGGTCGTAGACGGCTTTGCAGCAACACATTACGTGGTCGCGTTTGACAATCGTGGCGTCGGCGCTTCAAGTGGCTCACCGTCAAATTCGATCGAGCAGATGGCTGACGACGCCATCGCTTTTATCAAGGCCATGGGATTTGAGCAGGTAGACCTCTTCGGATTCTCAATGGGTGGGATGATCGCCCAGGAAATCGCGCTGAAGGAGCCTCGACTTGTCCGCAAGATGATTCTCGCCGGGACCGGGCCTGCTGGAGGAGCAGGCATCAGTTCGGTATCCGGTGTGACCTTCTACGACATGCCCCGGGGTTTCTTTAGCGGACAGGATCCGAAGCAGTATCTTTTCTTCACCCGCACGCCAGCCGGCATAGAGGCCGGCAAGGCATTCCTTGCCCGATTGAAGGAACGCTCGGAGAACCGTGACAAGGAAATCACCGTGACCGCGTTTCTGGCTCAGTTGGAGGCGATCAGGTCCTGGGGGCAGAAAGAACCCTCGGACCTGTCCGTCGTGAAGTGCCCCGTGTTCGTCGTCAACGGCGATAGCGACCGGATGGTACCGAGCAAGAATTCCGAAGACCTAGCGCGACGTCTGTCAAACAGCAGTCTCGTCATTTATCCGGATTCCGGCCACGGCGCGGTGTTTCAGTTCCATGACGACTTTGTACCGAAAGCGCTCGAGTTTCTGGCTCGGTAGTCCATCAAGACAGCTCGCAGTTCGGCTGCTCAATATCCTCCACCTTTCCTCGCAATTGCGGTTTCCATGCCGTACTTTGGAATCTGTCTGGAGCGCCGATCTATCCGGGCCGGCGTCTCCTGCCTCCCAAGCGCGATCATGTTTCCGGATGCACGATGATCTTGCCCATCACCTCTCGGGCCGCCATCCTGGCCATGTCAGGTTGCCCCGGCCTGCGTCGCGATAACGGCGCGGTGACGCGATTCGGACAGCGCTCACATGCGTTTTGATTGGACAGGGAGCGGGCGTGACGCCATGCACCCGACATGTGCGACGCGCTGCTCGCTGTCCACGAAGTCAGTTCTGCGCGCCCGATTCGGCGACATCGCCATGGCGGGTCCAAATCTGCGAGCGGCCCAGCAACGACACGCCAATATAGCCGCGCACCACGAGCTTCTGCCCCCCGGCCTCGACACGCATCTTGCAGCTGTACTCGTTGCCGTTCATCGGATCGAGGATCCTGCCACCGTCCCATCCGTCGCCTTGTTTCCGCATACCCCGGACGACGGTCATGCCCAGGATCTTCTGGTCCTTGCGTTCATCCGTACACTGCGTGCAGCGGCGCTCGGGCGAGTCGTTTGCATTCAGTCCCTTGATTATCTTGCCGCTGAGCGTACCGTCACCGTTCTGCGCAATCTGTACCAGTGCGGTGGGCTGGTGAGTGTGATCGTCGATCGTCTGCCATATGCCGACCGGCGTGCCGGAAACGTCGGCAAAAACCGGCATCGCACATGTCAGCAGTGCGCCTGCGATTGTCATGCTTGCCCAGCCGCGCTTGACTGCGCCGGCAGGCTTTGTGTCGACATGGTTCGAAGAATGCATAACGCGTCATCCTGTTGGGTTATTCGTCCGCCGCTTTGTTCGAGCGGCGGCATGCGGTTGGCAAAATGTCGCGCGCCCCGCGAATTCGAAATGGAGACGCACGAACGAGGGTTTCATCGGCATGCCGCACCACGACCGGCACGAGCCTGCCGCTCGCTTTCCGCGCTCGATTCATGCGGTAGGGGACACGGGGTGTCCCCGCCTCGTACGACACGAGTGATCATCAAAACCGATACCCGACGGATACAAACGAAACGACAGGATTGAGCTTGAGCTTCGTACTGCTGGTCACGACGCCACGCGGCGACTGCGTCGTCAGCGTGGCCCTGGAAGAAAGCCACATATAGGAGAGCGATGCATCGACCGACCAGTGCTTGTTGATGTTGTAGCTGAGTCCCGCATTGATAACCGGCGCGAACGAACTGCTCAGCCTTGCGGTGGTCGGTCCTTCCAGCGCGTGACCGAACGTCGGCGAATACAGGAAAGCACCGCTGGCAGTCGCAGGTTCCAGTTTCACTCCGCTGAACCAGACGTACGACGCGCCCGCGCCAAGGTAAGGACGAAATTTGCTCGTGGCATCGTTGAAGAAGTACTTCAGTAGCAGCGCCGGGCTCCACTCGTATGCAGAACCGATCCGGCCGAGCGCACTGAGGGATCCCGTGCCCGTCAGCCGGTACTTCGGTGGTATGCCGAGCGCGGCGCCTGCGGCAATGTGATCGGTGATGAAGTAGGTCGCGGTGAGCCCGAAGGTATCCGAATCGTCGACCGACGCGCCAGTGCCTGCAACGGTCGCGCTCGTGCCGAATGCGGAAACCGTGAGCGGTCGGCTGGAATCCTGCAGCGCGAAGTGAAACCAGCCGGCGTTCACGACGAGGTCTCCCGCACTCTGCGCGTGCGCAGTCGTGGTCGTCAGCAGCACGGCGGTAATTGCAAAAGCTCCATTCTTCAACATCCTGTCTCCTCCGGTTTTGGCATATGTGACTGATTGAGTGAAGCGGCACGGCGATTGCGAGGTTGGCCGGCCGGCGCTATCCAGCGCGCATCGACATGCGTCCGCAATTTTTTGCCGTGGTTTGCCATCGCACGACACTCGGTGAATGTGCCGATCAACTTTCGATGACAATCGACGATCCGATTCGGTGAGTCACGTCACGCGAAGCCCACGCGTGACACGTCCGGCTTCATCCGGCGACTTCGTTCATCGCGCGGCCTCGCGCTCGGACGATCCATCGAGCTGCTCCGGGCTCGCTGCCGGTATCTGCGCCATCGCGTACTCGGCGAGTGCCGTTATCGTCAATGCCGGGTTGACTCCGGGATTGGCCGGCATTGCCGCACCGTCGCATACCAGCAAGTTCCGATATCCGAACACGCGCATGTGCCTATCGACCACGCCGCACGCGGAACTTGCGCCGATGACGGCGCCGCCCAGCACATGGGCAGTGGTCGGGATGTTGGCCAGCGCTTCCAGAACGTTGCTTTGAGCAACACCGCCGGTGCGGCTGGCCAGCCATTGGGCTGCCCGATTGCCGATTTCGATGTACGTCGGATTGGGGCGGTCGCGATTCTGTTCGGTTGAGAGGCGGTAACCCCGCCCTATCCACCGCTTCCTCGCGCGCAGCACGATCGCGTTGTCCAGCGCCTGCATCACCAGCAGCGTGACCATGTGGCGGCTCCATCCCGCCGGCCACAACGTCCTGAGCCACTGCAGCGGATGCCGGGCGATGTTGGCGAGCCATTTCAACGGCCGGGTCAGGCGATTGCCGTTGCCGACCAGGACCGTGTACATCAGGCCCATGAGGTCGGCGTGGCGGCCATACGTGAGGAACTCGATCTGGGTATCGTCGTCCAGGCGCACACTGCTGCTGGCCGTGACGTCGTTCCAGGTCTTCAGATCCTTGGGAAGACGGACATTCAGCACCGACTCGCTGTTGGTGCGCGCCAGCTCGCCGAGGCGGTTGCTGATCCGCGGCAGCGAGCCGCTGAGCTTGCAGGTGGCAAGCAGCTCGTTGGTCCCCAGTGTCCCGCCCGCAAAAACCACGCCACGCGCGGTATGCACCTTGCGATCCCGGCGGACCAGTAAAGCGCCGGGGCGTTGCGTGACCACACGATACCCGTCGCTGCCGTCGGCGGCCCTCAGCGGACTCACGTCGACGACCTCGCGCTCGGCTGCGATCCGCACGCCGAGCCGCTCTGCGAACCACAGGTAGTTCTTCGTCAACGTATTCACGGCACCGACCCGACATCCCACCATGCAGGCGCCGCAGCGCGTGCAACCGGTGCGATCAGGGCCTTCTCCCCCGAAATACGGATCCTTGACAGTCTTGTCCGGTTCTCCGAAATACACCCCGGTGGGAGAGAGAACGAAGCCGTCCTCTTTGCCGAAGTGCCGCGCCATTTCCCGTGCCAAACGCTGATTGGTCGAGTCGAACGGCACGGTCCTGGCGCCGAGCATGTGCTCGGCCACCGCGTAGTGCGGTTCGAGCAGTCGCTCCCAGTCACCGAGTTCTCGCCACTGCGAATCGTCGAAGAAGCGCCGACGGGCACGGTACAACACGCCACCGTAGACGGTGCTGCCGCCGCCGACCGCCGACTGGCTGGGAAAGAACACATGGCGAAACACGCGCATGCGCATGACGCCCTTCAGGCCGAGCATGGGTGCCCACAGGAACCTGCCGAGTTGCCACGCGGATTCGGGCAGGTCTTCGTCGCGAAAGCGCCGGCCGCGCTCGATTACGCCAACTCGATAGCCCTTCTCCGCCAGGCGCAGCGCCGAAACACTGCCGCCGAATCCTGAACCGATCACAATCCAGTCGTAATCGAATGTAGTGCTAATCAAATTAAATTCCCCTTCTCCATGTTTCATCGGGCGCTGCTTTCCCGGCAGGCAATCCGGGACATCCACGATCCGGCCTCGAACCTCAACGTGTTGTCGGCCACGCGAATGCAATCGAATCGACGCGCGAGCACCGGATCGAGGTTCCGCTCACTGCGCAATGCGCCGGACGACCCACCGCGTGAGTGCGGACGGCGCGAGTCGCGTGGCGAGCGCCAGCATTCCCGCTTGCAAGCCGACGGTCCAGTGAGTTCGATGGAACAAGCTTCTGCTCGTCGCGCAGGCCCACACGGTTGCCGCGACGTCGGCCGGCACGAGCCGAATCCCGAGCGATTTCGCGCTATGGAGCTGGTTGAAGCCGTCAGCCATCGCGGTGTTGACGAAGCTCGGCCAGATATCGCTCACGCGGATGCCGAATTCGGCCCACTCGAGATCGAGCCCTTCGGTGAATCCACGCACGGCGAATTTGGTGCTCGAGTAGGTCGCGAGCGCCGGTTGGCCATAGATCGCAGTCGCCGAAGCGATATTGATGACATGGGAACGTGGCGTTTCTCGCAGATACGGGAACGCACTATGGCAGCCAGTAACCATGCCCCGGACGTTGACGTTCAGCATCGCGTAGTGTCGGGTCAACGGTACGTCCTCGAATCGCCCGGACGTGAGTATTCCGGCGTTGTTGAGCAGCACGTCGAGCCGTCCACCACTGCTCGTCCAGAATGACGAAAGCGCTCGCTGCCATGCTTGCGGATCGCTCACGTCCAGTGCGCCAGAAACTGCATTGCGCTGGCCCAGGGTGGCAGCGACTGTGGCTGCGCCGTCCGCGTCGATGTCGTACAGGCCGACAAACCATCCGTGCCGCGCAAACAGCTCGGCGCACGCGCGGCCGATCCCCGAAGCTGCGCCTGTCACGAAGATCGAGGGTCGGGCGTCCGGACTGCGGGCGTCAACTGGCGGCCACGGCGCTCGACGGTCGTGCGCCACGGTGAAGTGCGTCTTCATGTCGATAGGCTCTTTCATCGGTCGGATATCCAGAAACAGTGCGGCAAGGAGCGCGATAACACGTGTCGGACAGAGTGCGGGCCGGGTTACCACGGTCGCGGTGATCGTCAACGCGCCTGTGGCGCGTTCCCTCTCGAGGCAAGCGCCGTTCCCGGCTTGCCAGGCAGGGTCATCTGCTGGCGGTCGACCACATGTCGCGCAGCTTCAGCTTGTCGATCTTCCCCACCGCGTTCTTGGGGAGGCTGTCGACGACGTTGATCGCCACGGGTCGCTTGTAGCGCGTCAAACGGACCGCGCAGTGTTCCCGTAGTTCGGCCTCCACGCACGTGAATCCCGGGCGGGATGCGACGTAGGCAATGACGATTTCGCCGAACGTCTCGTCGGCGGCGCCGATCACCGCCGCTTCGAGCACGCCCGGGAATTCGGACAACGCGTCTTCGATTTCCTTCGGATAGATGTTTTCGCCGCCGCGAATGATCATCTCTTTCAAGCGTCCGACGATGGAAAGGTAACCGTCCTCGTCAATACGCCCGATGTCACCCGTGTGCAGCCAGCCGTCAACAATGGTCTTCGCCGTTTCCTCGGGCCTGCCGAGATAGCCGCGCATGATGTTGGGGCCCTGGATCAGCACTTCGCCAGTCGAACCCTGCGGTAAGTGCGTTCCGTCCGGATCGGCGATCGCAATCCGTTGACCGGCGAAAGGCAGGCCAACCGTACCGGCCTTGCGCACGCCGTCGAACGGGTTGATGGTCGAGCCACAGGTGCCTTCGGACAGTCCGTACCCTTCGATCAACGGAAACCCGTAGCGGGTCTCGAAGCTTTTCAGTAGATCCGCAGGCGCGGGTGCCGCGCCGCAGATCCCGTACCGCAGGCTCGACGTGTCGGGTTTGACATGGTCTGGCAGCGCGTTGAGCAGCGCGTAGATCGTCGGTACGCCGGAAAAGAACGTCGGTCGACATCGCTCGACATCGTCAAAGAATGTGTCGATGTCAAACCGCTCGCGCAGCATGACGCGGCCACCGGCGAGAAGCGGCATGAGGGTACTGACCATGATGCCGTTGACATGGAACAGCGGCAAAACCAGCATGCTGTGGTCCGCCGACGTGACGTCGAGCGAGCGCAGTCCCATTTCCGACATGGCTTCGACGTTGGCATGATCCAGCATCACGCCCTTGGGTAGGCCGGTCGTGCCGCTCGTGTAGATCAGCAATGCCAGTGCCGCAGGATTGTCGAACGGCTCCCGGGTGTCGCGCGCTACCCTCCGCAGTGCTGCAACCGCCACGGAATTAATACCGGGAACGACCTCGTCACCGGCCACGTCGATGACGAGCTTCGCGCCGGAATCGACGATTTGATGGGTGGCCTCCTTGCTCGTCAGACTGGGCTTGACAGGCGTGACTGCAGCGCCCAGACGCCATGCGGCGAACATCGCCACGACGAACTCCACCCGGTTCGGCAGCATGACCGCGACGACGTCTCCCGCCCCTACGCCCAGATTCGCGAACACCTCTGCCGCCTCGACGACCCGGGCGTGAAACTCCCTGTTGGACAGGGCGGTAGAGGCATCCGCGATACATGGCGCGTCGGGCGCCGACGCCGCGCGCAGGTCGGGAAGTTTGGAAAAGCGCATCTTTGCTCTCTCTAGGTAGTTGGGTACGTTTGGCGTCCGAATCAGCGCGCCGAGGATCCGAGCAGGTGTTCGGTCAAGAAGCGAACCTGGTCAGACACCAGGCGTTCGAAGGGCTCGCCCAGATAGAAGTCGAAATGTCCGGCACCGTACAGCTTGATTTCGCCGCGCGGCGCGTGCTTGACCAGCGCGATGGTCCGATCCGCCGGAGTAACCGTATCCGTCGTGCTGACACAAAACAGGATGGGCGACCGGACCTTCGCAGCCGAGCGTCCGGGCCGGTAAGTCGCAATTTCAGGAATCACTCTCGCCGATACGTGATTGACGAACTTCAACCCCTTGGGCACCAGCGCCAGATAACCCGACAGCGCATCGTGTGCGTTCATCAATGCCGGCTGGCCGGGCGTGGCGGCTATCGGCACCATCACGGGCGGACGGCCAAACAGCTTCGCCGCGAAATCACGCATGACGACAGGGGTCATGCGCATCGATGCCCGCACGCCCAACGCAACCGCGGAGGCCAGACCGTCTGTAAACGGACACTGGCTAATCGCTGCCAGCAGTTCGGGATGACGGCTGGCCACGCGAATGGCGTGCCCCCCGCCGAACGAACTCCCCCAGATCGCGACGCGGTTTCCGTCGACGTCGGCACACCCTTTGACGAAATTCAGTGCCGCGTCCCAGTCGGCAAGCTGACGTTTCACAGACATCAGTTGCCTGGGTGTGCCGCCGCTGTCGCCGAAATAGCGATACGTGAACGCCAATGCGGCCATGCCTGCCGCTGCAAACCGTTCGGAATAGGCATCCAAACGCATTTCTCGAACCGCGCCGAGCCCGTGCCCGAGCACGACGACCGGCGGCCGCTTCACGCCGACCGGCAGGTAGAGCCACGCCGTGCAGTAAGTTTCGCCGGAGACGAACTGCACTTCCCGGCGCGTGAACCGGTGAGGCGTCTGTGGGATTGAAAGGGTGCTCATTGTTTTGAACCATTGCTGTGCAAAGGGAAACGGCCGCTCTCGAGCGCTTCCTTGTAGACGGCCGGGTCGTACAACGGCAGATCACCGTCGCGAGCGGTACGCTCGAGGTATTCGACCATCAAGGATTGCGCGGTCTCGGTCGGCGAGATAGAAATGAATTCCGTGCGCTCGACATGCAGGCCTTCCTCAAGCGACATGGAGCCGCCGAGGTACACCGCCCGTTTGATCGCTGCGATTGCGTCACGTGGACGGGAACTCATGTATCGCGCAAGTTCGACGGCCCGATCGAGTAGTTCGTCGGGCGATACCACTTCATCAACGAGGCCGATTTCGAGCGCCTTTCTCGGCTGCACCGGGCGCCCCTCGAGCATCATCATGAGGGCGCGATGGGCGCCCACCAGTCGAGTCAGGCGTTGCGTGCCGCCGCCGCCGGGATTGATTCCGAGCAGTATTTCCGGCTGCCCGATGAAGAAATCACCATCCGCCATCAGGCGGACGTCGCACGCCTGCGCAAGCTCGCTGCCCAGGCCGAGCGCCGACCCGTTGAGCGCGGCAACGAAGATGATCCCGCACCGATTCATCCGCAGGAACGTGTCGTGCAATGCATCCAGTTGCATCCCGCCCTCCATCGGCGTGACGGAGGCGACGGCCGCCAGCGGAGGCACGCGTCGAACTGCGGCGGAAGCGCGCGCGATCGCGGAGGCAAGACCCAGCCCCACTTCCGGTATGCTCTTGCCACCCTCCTGCAGCCAGCGAACGTCCGCGTGGCCGATGAATCGCCCCGGATGCGTTCCTGTCAGGACGACTGCCTTGACGGAATCGTCAGATTCCACCTTGTCCACCAGCGCGGCGAGCGCGTTGGCCATGTTCAGTCCCATCAGCCCCAGCGGACCGCCGTCCAGCCGCACGATCAATACGGTGCCTCGGGCTTCGATATCGAGGCGCCCGGGCATCGCAGGTGTCATTTTCATCTCCGAATCCTCTGAAACTTGAAGAGCCGATACGCTCTTCGTGGGTCGATCACGGCACGCGCCTCTCGAGGCGGCTTCGATTCGATGATCGAAATTCGCGCTGTTGCAAGCATTCGCCGCTGGTTCCACGTGGCAGACAATGACAGCCTTCAGCGTCGCATTGGCTGCGCGAAGGGAAAGCGCCGACACAGCGAATTCAAGCGTTCTTCCCTACCGTTTCGCATTACTTAATACCAAGCCAATGCTGCTTTATCTGTCATCGATGGCTGCGTAACGGGCATGACGTCCATGCAGCCTTTTGCCCGCTCGAGGTCACTGCCTATAACTTCGTTATTTGGTAGAATAACTTCGTTATGAGGCCTCCGCAATATGTCCACTGATAGGTCAAACCCTGATGTCCGCACCCGTCTCATCGAAGCAACGATTCGTTTGCTTGCGACGAACGGGCCCTCCGAAGTCAAGGCGCGCTCGGTATCGAACGAAGCAGGCCTGTCGACGATGGGTGTTTACAACTACTTCGGCGGTGTTCCGGAGTTGCTTCGGGCCGTTGCCGACGAGGGGCTCCGAAGGCTGGCCGCCGCCTTCGAACAGGTTCCGAAAACGGACGATCCGTTGGCCGATCTGTGCGCGATGGCGCTGGCGCACCGGGATGCCGCGAGACGCAATGCGCATTTGTACGACTTGATGTTCGGCCTCTCAATTCACAGCAGATATGGTCCGGCTCGGGTCGGCGCGAGCGCGGTCCCGAGCGTACATTCGCCAGCGTTCAAGGCGGCATTCGCCCTTCTGGTCGATACATGCGCTCGTCTGGTGGAAACCGGGTGCGTGCGGCAAACCAATCCCGTTCACATCGGCCTGCAACTTTGGGGCGCGGTGCATGGATTCGTCACGCTCGAGCTGGCGGGTCACTTTGCCGACGTGGCGGATCCGCCTTCGGAGATCCTGGTGCCGATGTGCAACAACCTGGTCGTCGGCCTCGGCGCGACGCGCGCAAGCGTCGAGGCCGCCACGAGCCGCGTCGTAGGCATGCGGGCGAGCACGCAGGAAGTCGAATCGACCGCGCCGACACGTAAGCGAAGAGCGACCTGACACGACCAGGCATCCCGGGCCGGATTGCTCGTTCGGCCCCACGGCATGGGGCTTTACCCTCCCGGCGAGCGGGAGCGTCGGCAGGACGCCCGACGATCCGAGACGGGGGCGCCCGTTGATCCACGTTCGGACGCGGAACTGATATATGATGCACATCATATCAACACGCAGCTGTTGCCATGCCACGAACCGCACCCGGACGCAAAGAACTGACCCACCAACGCATCGTCGAAGCCGCCGCGCGCGCGATCCGACGCAGCGGCTACGGCGGTACGGGTGTCGCCGACATCATGAAAGAAGTGGGCCTGACACACGGCGGGTTCTATGCGCACTTCGCTTCTCGCGAGGCGATGTTGGCTGAGGCGGCGGACCGCGCGGGTGCGGAAGCCCTCGCCGCGTCGGCTAGCATCGCGGCTTGCTCCCCCCCAGAACAAGCATTGGCGTCGCTTGTCCGTGCTTATCTTTCCAAAGAGCACGTCGAAAACCCCGAGCTTGGGTGCCCTGTCGTTGCCCTCGGCTCGGAAATGCCGCGTCAGGCGCCCGAGGTTCGGCGTGTATCCACTCGACGCATCAAGGAAATGATCGATCTTGTTGCTCGCCAGTCGCCTGACTGGGGGCAACCCGGCGCGCATGAAACTGCGCTCGTTACCGTAGCCACGATGGTCGGAGCGATACTGTTGGCGCGTGCGGTTGACGACCCCAAGCTTTCGGATGCACTGCGAGAAGCAACGTTGAAGCATCTTGCCCCAAACGTCACTTGAGGACATTCGTTCTCGAACTTGTGCCGGAAGCCCAGGTGACGCACGAATAGGAATGAGTAAGTGACTTCCCGCTTTTTCGCAAGGCGCGTGATCTTGCGGCTCATCAAGCCGAACACGAACGTCAGGAAGAAGTTCAGTCGTCGAGCGCGAGCGAATGCTGCGTCCAGCGGACCGACCAGAGAAACCGTCGTGCCCCGCGGCTTGAGGACATCGATGGCGTTCTCTAACGCATCACCCCTGACCGTGCCACGCACCGCATCGTAGCCGCGCAGCACTTTCTCGAATCTGTAGTCGACCACCTCGTCTTCGCGGAGGCTGCTCATCAGTTCGACGTTGCCCGTGCTGGTGGTGGTGTGCGCTTCTTGACACTGCGGTTCGCGTCGCGGGTCGCGACTCAAGTGCTCGGCAGGCCGCGGTTAGCGCTGCCGGCGCGAGGAGCGACTTGAGAGCACTCCGGGCTCCTTGGCGGGGCTCGAGTTCGCGGAGAAACGATCTTGAGCTACTAGGCCGGTGGCAGCGCCGAGATGACCGACGCGATGCCGCGGGCTGGATACGGCGGTAGGATTCCCCGATCTTCATCGCCCGGCTCCTGTCCCAAAATGAAGGGAAACATAGCCCTTACTATGTTCCCCTTCATTCCGCCGGATCCTGCCTAGGAATGGACCACCTCGGCGGAGCGCATCGCGTCGCCATTTCACTGCACAACGGCGCACGTCCTTAGTCGCTTCTTGAAGTTTCTACGTAGAAACTGTCAAACGTCCGCGTCCACACGCGCACCACGCGTCGGTCGCGATAGCTTGCAAATTCATCCGTCTATCAATGCGCATCAGACGCTCGATGTGATTCGCGACCGCAGTCAAACAACGCTCGTATCTCAGTCCGATTCGATCGGCAAACCAAAGTCCGGATTCGCCGCGCCACTCGACGAACACTAAAAAGACACTAAAAATCGCGGCGCGAACAGGTGCTCGGTAAGCATCTGCGGCTCACCCGCTCGAAGGCCCTTGCCAGCTGGAGCTTCGACGGATTCCAGCGCACCTCGACGGAACACCCAGACATCACAATTCATTTAACTTTCCGTGAGGACTTCGACACCGGCCGCTGCCTACGATAGGCGCATGTTTTCAGGACCTGCTTCCAGGAGCCCATCATGCCCACCCGCAGACATCTGCTGTTCGCCGGCGCCACCGGCCTCGCCACGCTCGCGGCGCTGTCGTCCGCCGGCCGCCGCGCGCTGGTCGGCCGCGCGTTCGCCGCGCAGCCGGCCGCCCCGCGGACGGCCACCCCATACGAAATCACCCTCAGCGACGCCGAATGGCATCGCCGGCTCACGCCCGCCCAGTACACGATCCTGCGCGAAGCCGGCACCGAGCGGCCGTACAGCAGCCCGCTGAACGACGAGCATCGGGCCGGCACGTTCGCGTGCGCCGGCTGCGATCTGGCGCTGTTCTCGTCGGCCACCAAGTTCGACAGCCATACGGGCTGGCCGAGTTTCTGGAAGCCGCTCGACCACGCGGTCGGCACCAACGCCGACGCGTCGTTCGGGATGGTCCGCACCGAAGTGCACTGCCGCCGCTGCGGCGGCCATCTCGGCCACGTGTTCGACGACGGCCCGCCGCCGACCGGCCTGCGCTACTGCATGAACGGGCTCGCGCTCGCCTTCCACCCGGCCGCCGCCTGATCCGGCCCCGCTCCCGACCGACTGGAGAACGCACCATGCTGCTCATCGTCCTTGCCTATCTCGGCGGCGTGCTCACGATCCTGAGCCCGTGCATCCTGCCCGTGCTGCCGTTCGTGTTCGCACGCGCCGACCAGCCGTTCGTGCGCACCGGCCTGCCTCTGCTGGCCGGCATGGCGCTCACGTTCGCCGTCGTCGCGACGCTCGCCGCCGTCGGCGGCGGCTGGGTCGCGCAGGCCAACCAGGTCGGCCGCTGGATCGCCATCGTGCTGCTCGCGGTGTTCGGCCTGACGCTGCTGATGCCGCGCTTCGCCGAACACCTGACGCGCCCGCTCGTCGCCGCCGGCAACCGGCTCACCGGACTCGCGCAGCGCGACGGCCGCCCGGCCGGCCCCGCGTCGTCGCTGCTGCTCGGCGTCGCGACGGGCCTGCTGTGGGCGCCGTGCGCCGGCCCGATCCTCGGGCTCGTGCTGACCGGCGCCGCGCTGCGCGGCGCGAACGTCGGCACGACGCTGCTGCTCGTCGCGTATGCGGCCGGCGCAGCGACGTCGCTCGCCGTCGCACTCGTGATCGGCGGCAAGGTGTTCGCCGCGATGAAGCGCTCGCTCGGCGCCGGCGAATGGATCCGGCGCGGGATCGGCGCGACGCTGCTGGCCGGCGTCGGCGCGATTGCGCTCGGCCTCGATACGGGCGCGCTCGCACAACTGTCGACCGTCGCCACCGGCGGACTCGAGACGAAGCTCATCGACCGGCTCGGCGGACGCTCGAACGGTGCGCCCGCAACGACGGCCGCCACGGGCAACGCTGCCGGCGACACGACCGGTAATGCAAGCGGCGGTGCGATGTTGGCCGCGACTGCCGATGGCGCGCAGGCCGGCGGTGCGATGATGCGCGCGGCCGACGTGAAGCCGTCCGCGCTGCCCGTCGAAGGCACGCTGCCGTCGCTCGACGGCGCCGTGCAGTGGCTGAACTCGCCGCCGCTGACGGCGGCCGGCCTGCGCGGCAAGGTCGTGCTCGTCGATTTCTGGACGTACTCGTGCATCAACTGCCTGCGCACGCTGCCGTACACCAACGCATGGGCGCGCAAGTACGCGCCGTACGGGCTCGTCGTGATCGGCGTGCACGCGCCGGAGTTCGCGTTCGAGCGCGACATCGGCAACGTGAAAAAGGCCGTGCACGACCTCGGCATCGACTACCCGGTCGCGATCGACAACGGTTATTCGATCTGGCGCGCGTTCGGCAACGAATACTGGCCCGCGCACTACTTCATCGACGCGCAAGGGCGCATCCGCCATCACCACTTCGGCGAAGGCGAATACGCACAGTCGGAACGCGCGATCCAGTCGCTGCTCGCCGAAGCCGGCCATCCGGAAGCGCTGAACGTGCCGCTCGGGCTGGCCGGTGCGCCCGCGAAGGGCGCGCTCGCGGCGGCGGATACCGCGGAGGTCCGCTCGCCCGAAACCTATGTCGGTTATGCACGCGCGGAAGACTTCTCGTCGCCGGGCGGCGTCGTGCGCGACGCGGCGCATCGCTACGACGCGCCGGCCCGCCCCGATCTCAACGACTGGGGCCTCGCCGGCACCTGGCAGGTCGGCGCCGAGCGTGCGTCGCTCGCCGCGCCGTCCGGCCGGATCGTCTACCGCTTCCATGCACGCGACCTGCACCTCGTGCTCGGCCCGGGCGCGAACGGCCAGCCCGTGCGCTTTCGCGTGACGCTCGACGGCGCGGCGCCCGGTGCCGCGCACGGCGCCGACGTCGATGCGCAGGGCTACGGCACGGTCACCGGGCAGCGCCTGTACCAGCTCGTCCGGCAGTCCGGCGCGATCGCCGACCGCACGTTCGCGATCGAGTTTCTCGATCCCGGCGTCGATGCGTACGCATTCACGTTCGGTTGAACGCGGGCGCCGCACGCGGGCAACGCCGCCACCCGAGCACCGTCATCCACAACGCATTCCGAAGGAGCATACGATGAACCCGACACCCACCCGCGATTCCACGCCGCGACGGCGCGCAGCGATGCTGCGCCGCATCGGCGCCATCGCCGTCGCGGCCACCGCCGTGTTCGGCTTCCAGCGCATCGTCAATTCCGCCGAGCCGATGCGCACCGTACCCGCACCGACGCTCGACGAAACGCCCGGCGCGTCGCACGACGAGACGGCCGTGCTCGCCGGCGGCTGCTTCTGGGGCGTGCAGGGCGTGTTCGAGCACGTGAAGGGCGTGAAGCAGGTCACGGCAGGTTATGCGGGCGGCGCGTCCGAAACCGCGCACTACGCGCTCGTCGGCTCGGGGCTGACGGGGCACGCGGAATCGGTTCGCATCGTCTACGACCCGACGCAGATCACGTACGGCCGGCTGCTGCAGGTGTTCTTCTCGGTCGCGCACGACCCGACCGAGCTCAACCGGCAGGGCCCCGACGAAGGATCGCAGTACCGGTCCGCGATCTTCCCGACCAACGCGCAGCAACGCGCGGTCGCGACCGCGTACATCGCGCAGCTCGGCAGTGCGCACGTGTTTCCGGCGCCCGTCGTCACGCGCGTCGAGGCATACAAGGGGTTTTATCCGGCCGAGGCGTATCACCAGAACTACCTCGAACTGCATCCCGACGCGCCGTATATCGCGTTCAACGACCTGCCGAAGGTCGCCGGGCTGAAGCAGCGCTTCCCGGCGCTGTACCGCACGGACGCGGTGCTGTGGCGCGATGCCGGCTCGTGACCGGCAGCCGGCCGCGTGACGGGATGCCACCCGCCGCGCGGCGGGCCCGGCGCACACCGCCCGCGGCCCGGTTTGCGCCGCATCAACGAAACCCCGGCCGTCATGCCGGGGCAAACCCGAATCGCGTCCGCCGCAACGGGCAACTTCGCGTAGACTTCTCTAGATCCCCGCCGCTTCTTGCGACGCCCGGACTTTCTGCCCAGCCAGGAGACGTCACGCATGCTCGCAGTGCCTTTGCCTGACAGCAGCACCCTCGAAGAACCCTCTTCCGGCACGGGCGTGCGCGACCTGCGCCGCGTGCCCATTCACCCCGATCACTGGTACCCGCTCGCGTGGTCGCGCGAGCTCAAGCGCGGCAAGACGCTCGGCGTGCGCTTCGCCGGCGATCCGATCGTGCTCGTACGCACCGAATCGGGCGCCGTGTACGCGCTCGAAGATCGTTGCGCGCACCGCCAGGTGCCGCTGCACGCGGGCGTCGTGAGCGGCGAGACGCTGCGCTGCTGCTATCACGGCTGGACCTACGCGTGCGACAGCGGCCGCTGCGTCGACGTGCCCTACCTCGGCCGCGAGCGTTTGCCGAACGGCGTGCGCGCGTATCCGTGCCGCGAAGCGCACGGGCTGATCTTCGTGTTCCCCGGCGACGCGACGCTCGCCGACACGCGGCCATTCCCCGCGCTCGAATCAGCGGACAACCCCGCGTACAAGACCCGCCGCTTCGGCCGCGAGGTCAAGTGCCACTACTCGTTCATGCACGAGAACCTGATGGACATGAACCATCAGTTCCTGCACCGCAAGCAGATGGGACAGATGCGCGCGCGCTCGTTGGGCCGGCGCCGCGGCGACGACTGGGTCGAGGTCGACTACACGTTCGCGCGGATGGAGGGCAAGCAGCCGGTCGGCGAGGCGCTCGTGTTCGGCGCGAGCAAGAAGGCGTCCGACCAGTCCGACAAGAGCGTGATGACGGTGCGCACCGGCTATCCGTACCAGACGCTGCGGATCCGTTCGAGCGAAGGCACGCTCGTGATGGACCTGTGGATCGTCTACGTGCCGCTCGACGCCGAGCAGCGCACCAACCGCACGTTCGGACTGCTGTCGATCCACAAGCCCGGCATACCGTTCGCGCTCGACCTCGCGTGGCCGCTGCTCGTATGGTTCACCGAACGCATCTTCCGCGAGGATCGCTGGATCGTCGAGCGCGAGCAGGAAGCGCACGATCGCCAGGGCGCCGACTGGAACCACGAGGTGTTTCCGGTCATCAACGAGCTGCGCGACCTGCTGCGCCAGTGCGGCGCGCGCACCGTGATCCCGATCCGCGAAGCGCGCGACGGCGCGTGATACGTGCGGCGCGCCGCACGACATCGCAGGCTCGCCGCGACGCGCTCCGCTACAACCGGAACGCGCCCGGCAGCAACGCGTGTGCCGTCGTGGCCTCGACATCGCCTTTCAGGTTGCCCAGGATCACTTCGATGTCGGGCATGCCGATCTCGATGATCACCTGACGGCACGCGCCGCACGGCGCGATCGGGCCGTCCGTGTCGCCGACGACCGCGAGCCGCGCGAAGTCCCCCGGACGATAGCCGGCGGCGATGGCCGAAAACATCGCCGTGCGCTCCGCGCAATTGCACAATCCGTAGGACGCGTTCTCGACATTGCAGCCGTGAAAAATCGTGCCGTCGCGCGCCTGCAGCGCCGCGCCGACCTTGAAGCGCGAATACGGCGCATACGCGCGTTCGCGCGCCGCCTTTGCCTGTTCGAGCAATTCGTCTCGTTCCATCTCGATGGTGCCTCCGGTGGTGTGCCGGGATGCATCGACTCAGCCGCATCCCGGCACGCACGATACTCCCGTAATGTGAAGCGGCCGCCGATGCCCGCACGCTCCGTCCGTGCCGGCACCGGCGGCCGGTCAACCGATCTGCTGGTGAATGGTCGGCGGCGCATCGCCCGTCTCGCCCAGCATGTAGCTGCGCTGGACCGCGTCCACCGCGCGCGCCGCCGAGGCGGCGTCGCGGGCGTGCACGCAACCGAGCGGTTGGCCGGCCTCGACACGCTGCCCGATCTCCGCAAGCGCGGACAGGCCGACACGGGTGTCGATCGCATCCGCCGCTCGCGTGCGGCCACCGCCGAGCGCGACGACCGCCAGCCCGAGCGCGCGGCAATCGACCCGCTGCACGACGCCGCTCGCGCGCGCCGGAACCGGCACGATCGCCGCCGCCCGCGCGAGATGACGCCCGGGCGCAGCGATCAGGTCCGCGGGGCCGCCGAGCGCCACGACCATTCTCGCGAAGCGTTCCGCCGCCGCGCCCGAGTCGAGCGTCCGTTGCAGCATCGCGCGTGCCTGTGCGTCATCGCCTGCCAGCCCGCCGGTGACGAGCAACTGCGCTGCAAGCGCCATCGTGACTTCATGCAGCCGGGCCGGACGTGACTTGCCCGTCAGGTAGTCGATCGCGCATGCCACTTCGAGCGCATTGCCCGCACACGGTGCGAGCGACTGGTTCATGTCGGTGAGGATCGCGGTCGTCTTCATGCCGGCGCCGTTGCCGACGTCGACGATGCTGCGGGCCAGTTCCGCCGATTGCTCGACGGTCGGCATGAACGCTCCGGAGCCGACCTTGACGTCCATCACGAGCCCGTCGAGTCCTGCCGCGAGCTTCTTCGACAGGATCGACGCGGTGATCATCGCGACCGACTCGACGGTCGCCGTCACGTCGCGAATCGCATAGATGCGCTTGTCGGCCGGTGCCAGCCGCGCGGTCTGCCCGATGATCGCGACGCCGACGTCGCGCACCGTGCGGCGAAACGCATCCGTATCGGGCGTCACGTCGTAACCGGGAATCGCGCTGAGCTTGTCGAGCGTGCCGCCGGTATGGCCGAGCCCGCGCCCCGAGATCATCGGCACGTATCCGCCGCACGCGGCCACCATCGGCCCGAGCATCAGCGACACGACATCGCCGACGCCACCGGTCGAATGCTTGTCGATCACCGGCCCGTCGAGATCGAGCGCGCGCCAGTCGAGCACGTCGCCCGAGTCGCGCTGCGCGATCGTCAGCGCGACTCGCTCGTCGACGCTCAGGTCGTTGAAGTACACGGCCATCGCGAACGCCGCCACCTGGCCCTCGGTCACGCTGCCGTCGGTCACGCCGCGCACGAACGCGGTTATCCCGTCGCGATCGAGCGGCTGCCGGTTGCGCTTCTGGCGGATGAATTCCTGCGGTAGAAACATCGTTGCATCTCCTCGATCGGTCAGGGGCCGCTGCGCGGTTCAATGCAGGGAGAAGAACAGGCCGGCAATCGCGGCACTCATCAGGTTCGACAGTGTCGCGGCCGTCAGCGCACGCAAGCCGTGCCGTGCGACTTCCGACCGACGCTCCGGCGCGACCGCGCTGAAGCCGCCCGCGAGAATGGCGATCGACGAGAAGTTCGCGAAGCCGCACAGCGCGAACGACACGATCGCGAGCGTCTTCGGGTCGAGCACTTGCAGGCCGGCCGCCGTGACGTGTTCGCTGCCCTTCAGGTACGGCGACAGGTCGCCGTACGCGACGAACTCGTTGAAGATCAGTTTCTCGCCGATGAAGTTGCCGGCCAGCGCCGCGTCGTGCCACGGCACGCCGATGATCCACGCGAGCGGCGCGAACAAGTGGCCGAGAATGCCCAGCAGCGTGATCTGCGGAAAGCCGGCGAACGCGGCCACGCCGCCGACGATGAGGTTCATCAGCGCGATGAGCCCCACGAACGCGATCAGCATCGCGCCGACGTTGATCGCGATTCGCAGGCCGACCGCCGCGCCGGACGCCGCCGCCTCGATCACGTTGGCGGCCCGCTTGTCGTCGAAATCGAGACCGTCGACCACGACGCGGCTCGGCTCGACGGTCGGAAACAGCAGCTTGCCGAACAGCAGCCCGCCCGGCACCGCCATGAACGACGCGGCGAGCAGATACTCCATCTTCACGCCGAGGCCGGCGTAGCCGACCAGCACCGAGCCCGCGACCGACGCCATGCCGCTCGCCATCACCGTGAAGATCTCGGCGCTCGTCATGTTCCGCACGAACGGCTTCACGAGCGCGGGCATCTCGCTTTGCCCGAGGAAGATCGTCGCGACGGCCGAGCACGCCTCGATACGGCTCACGCCGAGCACTTTCGCGAGCCCCGCGCCGAGGATCGCAACGATCCACTTCATCACGCCGATGTAGTACAGCACCGCGATCAGCGCGGTGACGAAGATGATCATCGGCAGCACGCGCAGGCCGAACACGAACCCGCCGTCGCCGAACAGCTGGAACATCCGGCTGTCGACCAGCCCGCCGAACACGAACGCGATGCCGTGATTGCCCATGTCGAGCACGCGATTGACGCCGTGCGCGGCCGCAGCCAGCGCCGCGCGGCCCGACGGCACGAACAGCACCAGTGCGCCGATCGCGAGCTGCGTGAGCAGCGCGGCAATCATGGTCCGGCCGCTCACCGCACGCCGGTTGTTCGACAGCAGGTAAGCCACCAACAGCAGGAACGACATACCCAGGAGACTGCGCAGAATATCCACCTTGTGCTCCTTTCTCTCAATGTTATTGATCTTGTCCGGCACGCGGCCCGGAACGCTCTTGTGACGCTGTCGGTGGATATTACTCGTTCGGCGCGCTCAAATGCGTGCGGGGCGTGCCGCTCGAACCGGCACGCCCCGCGCGACACACGCCGTTCAGCCCGCGCGCTCGACCGGATGCGGTTCGCGCAGCCGGTTCGCGATGCGAGCCGCCTCGTAGTAGCCGGCCGCCGGCGGCCGTTTCAGATAGTGGCCCGCGCCGCGCACCGCGCGCAGGTCGCCGTCGGCCCAGGCGAGTGCGCCGCGCGTGAGCGTGTGCGTCGCGACGCCCTGCACGGTCATCCCCTCGAACACGTTGAAGTCGACCTGCTGGTGATGGGTCTTCACCGAGATCGTCTTCGTCGCGGCCGGGTCCCACACGACGAGGTCGGCATCGGCGCCCACCTGCACGGCCCCCTTGCGCGGATACAGGTTGAAGATCTGCGCGGCGTTCGTCGACGTGATCCGCACGAACTCGTTCGGCGTGATGCGGCCGTGATTCACGCCGTGATGCCACAGCACCGACATGCGATCCTCGACGCCGCCGCAACCGTTCGGGATCTTCGTGAAATCGTCGCGGCCCATCGCCTTCTGCGACGCACAGAACACGCAGTGATCGGTCGCCGTCGTATGCAGTTGCCCCGCCTGCAGCCCGCGCCACAGCGCCTCGCGATGCTCGGCCGAGCGGAACGGCGGGCTCATCACGTGCGCTGCCGCACGCGTCCAGTCCGGGTCGCGATAGACGGCCTCGTCGATCACCAGGTGACCCGGCAGCACTTCGCCGAACACGCGCAGCCCCTCGCTGCGCGCGCGCGTGATCGCATCGACCGCATCCTTCGACGATACGTGCACGATATACACGGGGACGCCAAGCACCTGCGCGATGCGGATCGCGCGGTTCGCGGCCTCGCCTTCGACCTCCGGCGGGCGCGACAGCGGATGCGCCTCCGGCCCCGTCATCCCGCGCGCGAGCAGCGCCTGCTGCAGCCGGAACACGAGTTCGCCGTTCTCCGCGTGCACGGTCGGCAGCGCGCCGAGTTCGAGCGAACGCGAGAAGCTGTTCACGAGAATCTCGTCGTCGGCCATGATCGCGTTCTTGTAGGCCATGAAGTGCTTGAAGCTCGACACGCCATGCTCGCGCACGAGGGTGCCCATGTCGCGGTGCACGCTCTCGTCCCACCACGTCACCGCGACGTGGAAGCCGTAGTCGGCCGCCGCCTTCTCGGCCCAGCCGCGCCATTCGCGGAACGCGTCCATCAGCGGCTGCTTCGGGCTCGGGATCACGAAATCGATGATGCTCGTCGTACCGCCCGACAGCCCGGCGGCCGTGCCCGAGTAGAAATCGTCGCTCGCGGTCGTGCCCATGAACGGCAGTTCCATGTGCGTATGCGGATCGATGCCGCCCGGCATCACGTACTGGTCGTGCGCGTCGACGACGCTCGCGCCGGCCGGGGCGTCGATCGTCTCGGCGATCTGCAGGATCGTGCCGCCGTCCTGCGGGTCGGCGCAGAGCACGTCCGCACGGTAGGAGCGGTCCGCATCGACCACGGTGCCGCCACGAATCAGGATTGCCATAGGGTTGCCTCCTCGTTGACTGTCGGGTGCCGCATGCTGCGCCGCGCGTCATGCGCTCGCGATCTGCGCGCGCTGTCCGGCGCGCCACTTCATCCAGGTGCCGTACACGCCCGACGCCAGCACGAGGCCGACGAACCACGCGTACGTGTACAGCGTATTGAAGAACGCCGGCACGTTCGGGAACGACGCCGGAAATGCCGTGTGCAGGAAGCCGGGCAGGTTCGGCAGCACGCCGACCGCGAGCGCGGCCAGCGCGGCCGGGTTCCAGCCGCGCGCGTAGCTGAAGCCGCCGCGCTCGTCGAACAGCGCGCGCGTGTCGAGCTGCGTGCCGCGAATCAGGAAGTAGTCGACCATCAGGATGCCCGCGACGGGCCCGAGCAGCGCCGAATAACCGACGAGCCAGGTGAAGATATAACCGTCCGTCGTCGCGAGGATCTTCCACGGCATCATCACGATCGCGATCGTCGCGGTGATCATCCCGCCCGCGCGGTACGAGATGGCCTTCGGCCACAGGCTCGAGAAGTCGTACGCGGGGCCGACGAGATTCGCGGCGAGGTTGCAGCACATCGTGTCGAGCGTGAGGATCACGAGCGCGATGCCCACGCCGATGCCCGTCATCCGGCTCGTCAGGTCGATCGGGTCCCAGATCGCATTGCCGTAGATCACGACGGTCGCCGACGTCACGACGACCGACACCACCGACAGCAGCGCCATCGGCAGCGGCAGCCCGATCGACTGCCCGATCATCTGGTCGCGCTGCGAATGCGCGAAGCGCGTGAAATCGGGAATGTTCAGCGCGAGCGTCGCCCAGAAGCCGACCATCGCGGTCAGGCCCGGCCAGAAGGTCGCCCAGAACAGCCCGGCCTTCTTGCCGCCCGCCGCGAACTGCGACGGCGCCGACAGCATCGAACCGAAGCCGCCCGCCTTCGACGTCGCCCACCACACGAGCGCCACGCACATCACGACCTTGATCGGCGCGGACCAGCTCTCGAGCCAGCGGATCGAATCGGTGCCGTGCAGGATGAAGTAGATCTGCAGCGCCCAGAACACGAGGAAGCACGCGAGCTGCCCGAACGAGATGCCGACGATCGGCAGCGCCGCGCCGTGCAACGCGTTGCCGGTCAGGATGTTCAGCAGCGTGTAGATCGCGCTGCCGCCGAGCCAGGTCTGGATGCCGTACCAGCCGCACGCGACGATCGCGCGCAGCAGCGCCGGCAGCTTCGCGCCCTGCGTGCCGAACGACGCGCGCACGAGCACCGCGTACGGAATCCCGTGCTTCGCGCCCGCATGGCCGATCAGCAGCATCGGCACGAGCACGATCAGGTTGCCGAGCAGCACGGTCATCACTGCCTGCCACGGCGACATGCCTTCCTGGATCAGCCCGGCCGCGAGCATGTACGACGCGATGTTCATCACCATCCCGACCCACAGTGCCGCGAAGTGATACCACTTCCACGTGCGCTGCGCCGGCGTCGTCGGCGCGAGGTCGTCGTTGTACAGGCTGCCGCCCTGCGCCGCGGCGCTGTCGGGATCGGCGGGGGTCGCTGCTGGTTTCATCGAAGGCACTCCACGTAAACGTCAGCGCCGGCATCGCACAATGCCGGCCCACGGGAACGAAAAACGGCGGCGCCGGATCTTCCGCACCGCCGGACGCAGGTCAAGCCGCCTTCGCGTGCTTATCGGGCGCCGCCGCCGGGCCCGCACTCGCGCCCGCGTCGGCACGCGTCGGGTTGTTCGGATGCGTGGTCCAGTTTGCGTACTCGCCCGAGTCGACGCGCTCCATCGTGATGCATTGCTCGACCGGACACACATGCATGCAAAGATTGCACCCGACGCACTCCGAATCGATCACTTCGAAGTGCCGCATGCCGTCCTTTTCGCGCGTGATCGCCTGGTGCGACGTGTCCTCGCACGCGATATGGCACAGCCCGCACTGGATGCAGCGGTCCTGATCGATGCGCGCCTTGATGTCGTATTTCAGGTTCAGGTATTTCCAGTCGGTCACGTTCGGCACCGCGCGGCCGCGTACGTCGTCGAGCGTCGCGTAGCCCTTCTCGTCCATCCA
The DNA here is from genome assembly GCF_001028665.1 of Burkholderia pyrrocinia. NCBI lineage: Bacteria > Pseudomonadati > Pseudomonadota > Betaproteobacteria > Burkholderiales > Burkholderiaceae > Burkholderia > Burkholderia pyrrocinia. The sequence continues at coordinate 13,381 of NZ_CP011505.1, read as the reverse complement.
GTTCGACAGCCCGTCGGCCAGATCCGACACGATCCGGAAGCCGTAATGCATCGCCGCGGTGCACACCTGCACGCTGCCGGCGCCGAGCACGATGAATTCGGCCGCGTCGCGCCAGGTCGAAATGCCGCCGATACCGGAGATCGGCAGGTTCGGCGTTTCCGGATCGCGCGCGATCTCCGCGACCATGTTCAGCGCGATCGGCTTGACCGCCGGGCCGCAATAACCGCCATGCGTGCCCTTGCCGTCGACGGTCGGCATCGGCGCCATGTGATCGAGATCGACCGCGACGATCGAGTTGATCGTGTTGATCAGCGACACGCCGTCCGCACCGCCCTTGTATGCGGCGCGCGACCCCATCCGGATGTCGCTGATGTTCGGCGTGAGCTTCACGAGGCACGGCAGCTTCGTGCCCTCCTTGACCCAGCGCGTGACCATCTCGACGTACTCGGGCACCTGCCCGACGGCCGCGCCCATCCCGCGCTCGCTCATCCCGTGCGGGCAGCCGAAGTTCAGCTCGACCGCATCGGCGCCCGTATCCTCGACGAGCGGCAGGATCCATTTCCAGTCGCGCTCGTTGCACGGCACCATCAGAGACACGATCAGCGCACGGTCCGGCCAGTCGCGCTTGACCTGCGCGATCTCTCTCAGGTTCACGTCGAGCGGACGGTCGGTGATCAGCTCGATGTTGTTCAGCCCCGCGATGCGCTGGCCGTTCCACTGCACGGCGCCGTAGCGCGAGCTGACGTTGACGACGTGCGGATCGAGCCCGAGCGTCTTCCAGACGACGCCGCCCCAGCCCGCCTCGAACGCACGGTTGACGTTGTAGGCCTTGTCGGTCGGCGGCGCGGACGCGAGCCAGAAGGGATTCGGCGAAGTGATGCCCGCGATGGTGCAACGAAGGTCGGCCATGTTCGGCTCCGTGAGAGTGGGGTCGCTGTCGAGGATGCGTGGATGCGTGCGCGTGCGCTTATGCAGCCTTCGCGTCGCGCTGCGCGAGCGCGGCGTCGATCGACGCGGCCGCGCGCTTGCCGTCCTGTACGGCCTGCACCGTGAGGTCGATGCCGTCCGTCGCCGCGCAGTCGCCGCCGGCCCACACGTCGGGCAGTGCCGTGCGCCCGTCCGCGTCCACCGCGATGCGCGCGCCGTCCGCAGTCAGCAACGCGGCCGCGATGCCGTCCGGCACCAGCGTCTGGCCGATCGCCTTCAGCACCATGTCCGCATCGACGGTGAAGCGCTCGCCCGATGCCGCGTCAAACTCGACGCCCGTCACTTGCCCGTTCTCGCCCGCGATGCGCACGGGCTTCGCGTGCGTGACGAGCGTGACGCCGCTCTTCTGCGCGAACTCGCGTTCGGCCCACGTCGCGCTCATCGCATCCACGCCGCGCCGGTAAACCATCGTCACGCGCTCGGCGCCGAGCTTGCGGCTTTGCACGGCCGCATCGATCGCCGTATTGCCGCCGCCGATCACGACCACGCGCCGCCCGACCGGCACGTTCTCCAGCGCATCGGCCTGCCGCACCTGCTCGATGAAGTCGACCGCGTTCATCACGCCGGCCAGTTGCTCGCCGTCGATCGCGAGCGCACGCACGCCGCCGAGGCCCATCGCGAGAAACACCGCATCGTGCTGCTCGCGCAGCGTGTCGAGCGCTATGTCGCGTCCGAGCGCAACGCCCGTGTTCAGCGTGATACCGCCGACCGACAGCAGCCATTCGACTTCACGCTGCGCGAAATCGTCGACAGTCTTGTACGCGGCGATCCCGTGTTCGTTGAGGCCGCCGGCCTTCGGGCGCGCGTCGAACAGCGTCACGCGGTGCCCGGCGAGCGCGAGCCGGTGCGCGCACGCGAGCCCGGCCGGCCCCGCACCGACCACCGCGACATGGCGGCTCGTATCGGGCGCACGCGTGAAACGCACCGCACCGGTTGCCATCGCCCAGTCGGTCGCATGCCGCTGCAGCGCGCCGATCGCCACAGGTTGCGCATCCTGATGGTTGCGCACGCATGCGCCTTCGCACAGGATCTCGGTCGGGCACACGCGTGCGCACATCCCGCCGAGCGGATTCGCGGACAGGATGTCGGTGGCGGCGCCTTTCAGGTTGCCGTTGCCGATCTTGCGGATGAAGCTCGGGATGTCGATCTGCGTCGGGCACGCGTGCACGCACGGCGCGTCATAGCAGTAATGGCAGCGGCTGGCGGCTGCCGCCGCGGCCGTCGGATCGAGCAGCGGCGCGATATCGGCGAATTCGCACGAGAGTTGCGTGGACGACAGGCGATGCGCGGCGATATCGCCGGTTGGCTTGGTGGTCATACGCGTTCCTTCGACTGGGTGGAGACAAAGCCGTCCCCGCCGGCTGCGAATGCACAGTCGGGGCGGTCACGCTTAGGAATGCTACGGTCAGGCGATACGCAGCCTGCCGGCTGCTACGGTCGATTCGTCATGAAGCCGGCTCGCATGCGCGCGACAGCATCGCGTGCAGCAGCACGTTCGCGCCGGCCTCGATCCACGCGGGCGTCGCGTCCTCGATCTCGTTGTGGCTGATGCCGTCGACACACGGCACGAACACCATCGACGTCGGCGCGACCTGCGCCAGATAGCATGCGTCGTGCCCCGCGCCCGACACGATGTCGCGGTGCGAGTAGCCGAAGCGATCGGCCGCACCACGCACGGCCGCCACGCACGCCGGATCGAACGCGACGGGCTTGTAATAGAAAATCTGCTCGAGTTCCGTTTCGAGCCCGATGCCGGCCGCGATGCGCGCGACGCCGTCGCGCAGTGCGGCATCCATCTTCGCGAGCACGGCGTCGTCCGGATGACGGAAATCGACGGTGAAGAACACGCGGCCGGGAATCACGTTGCGCGAGTTCGGGTGGACCTGCATCATGCCGACCGTCGCGCAGCCGAACGGCGCATGATCGAGGCCGATCCGGTTGACGAGGTCGACCACACGCGATGCACCGAGCAGCGCGTCGCGGCGGCGCGGCATCGGCGTCGGCCCGGCATGCGCTTCCTGGCCGGTGAACGTGATCTCGTACCAGCGCTGCCCCTGTGCATCGGTCACGACGCCGATCGTCTTGCATTCCGCTTCGAGAATCGGCCCCTGCTCGATATGCAGTTCGAACGCCGCGTGCAGCTTGCGCCCGCCGCACGGCACGTCGCCCGCGTAGCCGATGCGCGCCAGCTCCTCGCCGATCGTCTTGCCGTCGACGTCCTTGCGCGACAGCCCGTATTCGAGCGGGAACACACCCGCGAACACACCGGACGCAACCATCGCGGGCGCGAAGCGCGAACCCTCCTCGTTGGTCCAGATCACGACCTCGACCGGATGCTCGGTCTCGATCCCGTGATCGTTGAGACTGCGAATCACCTCGAGGCCGCCGAGCACGCCGTAGATGCCGTCGAAGCGGCCGCCGGTCGGTTGCGAATCCGCATGCGAGCCCGTGACGACCGGCGCCGCGTCGGCCACGCGGCCCGCGCGGCGCATGAACACGTTGCCCATCGTATCGACCGTCACCGTGCAGCCGGCGGCCTTCGCCCAGCCGACGATCAGGTCGCGGCCGGCCTTGTCCAGATCGGTCAGCGCGAGGCGGCACACCCCGCCTTTCGGCGTCGCGCCGATCTTCGCGACTTCCATCAGGCTGTCCCACAACCGCTTGCCGTCAACCTTGATCGACGGGTCGAAGACCGGCTGCTTCACTGCTTCCGATACCGCGTTCATTCGCATCGCTCCTGTGGGGTCGGTGATGTCGTCAGCCCGGTCTGTGCCGGTGCGTGCAATGCCTGATTCGGGGGCAAACCCGCCCATGCGCGGTGCCTGCCCCGGTCGTGCGCGAAGTTCGTCCGACGAATCGCCGGAACTGCCTTCCGTCGCTCGTCGAATCCTGTCCGATTGGACAGGTTTTAGACGATCAAAATGACCAAAGCAATGTCTTTCTTTCCCAGATCGATAGAGCGAGAAACGTGCCATCGCAACGCAGCATCGCTGCGGATGCGCGGTTTCCGTACGCGTGCGTTCGACGCGGATCAGCGGCTAGAATGAAGCCCAACGCGGCATGCCCGCCGCGCGAGGGTAACGATGAGACATGACGAGGCGGCAGCCGAAGCGACCGACAGCGACGAAACGTCCGCGCCTTTGCGGCGACGCAAGGCACGCATCCGCGAGTCCAACGAAGCGCATCTGCTCGCGTGTGCGGAGGCCGTATTCGCGGAGCGCGGGCTCGACGGCGCGAGCACCGCGATGATCGCGGAACGCGCCGGCCTGCCGAAGGCGAACCTGCATTACTACTTCCCGACGAAGCTCGCGCTGTACCGTCGCGTGCTCGACGACCTGTTCGAGGACTGGCATCGCGCGGCCGGCACGTTCGAGGCCGGTGACGATCCGGTGGAAGCGATCGGCGGCTACGTGCGCGCGAAGATGGATCTGTCGCGGCGGCGCCCGCTCGGCTCGAAGGTCTGGGCCAACGAGATCATCCACGGCGCGGAGCACATGCCGGACATCCTGTCGCAACGCGTGAAGCCGTGGTTCGACACGCGCGTGAAGGTGATCGACGGCTGGATCGCGCGCGGGCTGCTCGCGCCGATCGACGCGCATGCGCTGATGTACCTGATCTGGGCGACCACGCAGCACTATGCGGATTTCGATGCGCAGATCCGCGCACTGAGCGGCAAGCGCACGTTCACGCGGAAGGCGTTCGACGAGAAGACCGAGCAGGTCGTGCAGCTCGTGATTCGCGCGTGCGGCGCGGTCTCGCCGAAAACGAAGCCGTAGCGCAACCGCGCAATCCGCCGAATCAAGAACGGGCGACGGGTAATGCGCAGAGGTTGTCTGCGCGATACCCGTCGCCCGCGTCGCAGCGTGCGTGCTGTGCGATGCGCGTTTTCGCGTTACGCGATGCGCTCGATCGCGATGGCCGTCGCCTCGCCGCCGCCGATGCACAACGACGCGATGCCGCGTTTCAGGCCATACGTTTCGAGCGCGGCCAGCAGCGTCACCATCACGCGCGCACCCGATGCGCCGATCGGATGCCCGAGCGCGCACGCGCCGCCATGCACGTTGACCTTCTCGTGCGGCAGGTCGAGATCGCGCATCGCAGCCATCGGCACCACCGCGAACGCTTCGTTGATCTCGAACAGGTCGACGTCGCGCAGGTTCCAGCCGGTTTTCTCCGACAGCTTGCGCAGCGCGCCGATCGGCGCGGTCGCGAACAGGCCCGGCTTGTCCGCGTAAGTCGAATGCCCGACGATCACGGCCTTCGGCGTGAGGCCCAGGCGTTCCGCTTCCGAGCGGCGCATCATCACGAGCGCCGCCGCACCGTCCGAGATCGACGACGCGTTTGCGGCCGTCACCGTGCCGCCATCGCGGAACGCCGGCTTCAGCGTCGGGATCTTGTCGAGCTTCGCCTTGCCCGGCTGCTCGTCGATCGACACGACCGTTTCGGTCTTGCCGGCCTTCACGGTCACCGGCGCGATCTCCGATACGAAATGCCCTTCGGCGATCGCGCGTTGCGCGCGCGTCAGCGACGCGATCGCAAACGCATCCTGCGCCTCGCGCGTGAACTGGTAGGCCTGCGCGCAATCCTCCGCGAACGTGCCCATCAGGCGACCCTTTTCATACGCGTCCTCGAGCCCGTCGAGGAACATGTGATCGAGCACCTGGCCGTGGCCCATCCGCATCCCCGCGCGCGCTTTCGGCAGCAGGTACGGCGCATTCGTCATGCTTTCCATCCCGCCCGCGACGGCCACGCCCGCCGAACCCGCCAGCAGCAGGTCGTGCGCGAACATCGCCGCCTTCATCCCGGAGCCGCACATCTTGTTGACCGTGGTCGCGCCTGCCGAAAGCGGCAGTCCTGCCTTCAGCGCGGGCCTGCCGCGCCGGCGCCTGGCCCTGCCCGGCCGGCAGCACGCAGCCGAACACGATTTCATCGATGCGCTCGGCCGGCACGTTCGCGCGCTCGAGCGCCGCGCGAATCGCTACCGCGCCGAGCTCGCTCGCACTGGCCGCAGCCAGGTCGCCCTGAAAACCACCCATCGGCGTGCGCGCCGTGCCAACGATTACGATCGGATCCTGAGTCGTCATGATTCGCTTCCTCCAGTGTCAGCGCGGTGCCATGCGCAACGCGCCATCGAGACGGATGACTTCGCCGTTCAGCATCGTGTTCTCGGCGATGTGGCGCACCAGCGCCGCAAATTCTTCCGGGCGGCCGAGCCGCGGCGGGAACGGCACGCTCTTGCCGAGCGGCGTCCTGTACGTCCTGCGGCATGCCGGCCATCATCGGCGTCGCGAAGATGCCGGGGCGCGATCGTCACGACACGAATGCCGAACCGCGCGAGTTCGCGCGCGATCGGCAGCGTCATGCCTACCACGCCGCTCTTCGACGCCGCATACGCGGCCTGCCCGATCTGCCCGTCGAACGCCGCGACCGACGCGGTATTGACGATCACGCCGCGCTCGCCTTCCGCGTCGGCATCCTGCTTCGACATTGCTTCGGCAGCCAGCCGGATCATGTTGAACGTGCCGACGAGATTGATCGACACGGCACGTGCCAAAGCGGTCGAGCGAGTGCGGACCGTCGCGGCCGACGACCTTCTCGCCCGGCGCGACGCCCGCGCAGTTGACGAGCGCGTCGATGCGGCCGAAACGCGTCGCGCGCGGCGGCCACGGCCGCCTGCCGTCGGCTTCGCTCGTCACGTCGGTCTTCACGAAGCGCGCGGCCGCGCCGAGTTCGTGCGCGAGGCTCGCGCCGGCATCGTCATTGACGTCCAGCAGCACGGCCTTGCCGCCTTCCGCGACGACCATGCGCGCCACCGCGGCGCCCAGGCCCGAACCGGCGCCCGTAATCAGAAAAACGCGATCCTTGATATTCATTCGCAGTCCGTATTCAGGGTTGAGCGGCCTTCTCGGCTTCCATCTTGCGCAACACGAAGCGCTGGATCTTGCCGCTCGGGGTTTTCGGCAGCGCGTCGACCGAAGTCGATCGCGCGAGGATAGGCATGGGCGGACAGCCGCCGCTTCACGTGCCAGGCTCAGTTCGTCGGCCAGCGCCGGCGTGCCGTCGAAGCCCTTCGACAGTACGACGAACGCCTTCACGATCTCCGTGCGCTCCGGATCGGGCCACACCGATCACCGCGGCTTCGCTGACTGCCGGATGCTCGATCAGCGCGCTTTCCACGTCGAACGGGCCGATCCGGTAGCCGGACGACGTGATCACGTCGTCCGCGCGGCCGATGAAGCTCACGGTGCCGTCCGGCTCCAGTTCGACGTTGTCGCCGGTCCGGTAGTAGCCGCCCGCGATCGCCGGCGTGTCCTTGCTGCCAGTAGCCGTGGAACCACAGCAGCGGCGAGCGCGCGATGTCGATCGCGAGATTGCCGGGCTCGCCGGGGCCGAGCTCGCGGCTCGCTTCGTCGAGCACCGCGACGCGATAGCCGGGCATCGCGAAGCCGGCCGAACCCGGCGTGCACAACGTGTGCGAGGCCGTGATGATTGTTCACGACCATCCCGAGTTCGGTCTGGCCGTAGTGATCGTAGATCGGTGCATCGAGCGCCGCGTCGAACCAGCGCACGACTTCCGGATTCAGCGGCTCGCCCGCGCTGCTGACGACGCGCAGCTTGCCCTTCGCGCGCGCCGCCGCTTCCGTACCGGCCGCCATCAGCATCCGGTACGCGGTCGGCGAGCCGGCGAGGCTCGTGATGCCGAGCCGTTCGATCACGTCGTACGTGCTGTCGACCGTGAAGCCGCCCTCGTAGAGCGTCGTCGCGGTGGCCGAGCAGCAGCGGGCCCGTGATCGCGTAATAGAGCCCGTACGCCCAGCCCGGATCGGCGATATTCCCAGAACCGGTCGCCTTCGCGCAGGTCGACCGCGTCGCGCATGTACGCGCCGAACGCGAGCAGCGCGCGCAGCGGCACCGGCACGCCCTTCGGCAGGCCCGTCGTGCGGACGTCGACATTCATCATGAACAGGTCCGTGCCCTTGCGCAGCACCGGTTCGAAACGTGTCCGGCCGTGCGTCGAGCGCCGCGCGGAAATCGATGTCGCGTTCCGGCAGCGCGTCGCCCGGCTCGCGCACCGTCGCGACCGGCGGGCAACCGGCGATCTCGTCGAGCTTCGCGCGATTCGCGACATTGGTCACGACCAGGCGCGCATCGCTCATCCGCAGACGGTGTTCGATCGCCTTCGGGCCGAACGCGGTAAACAGCGGCTGATAGACGGCGCCCGCGCGCCACGTGCCGAGGATCGTCGCGACGAGCTCGGGCGTGCGCGGCAACAAGCGGCCACCACGTCGCCCGGCTTTACGCCCTGCGCGACCAGCAGGTTCGCCACGCGTGCCGACAGCGCCTGCATCTGCGCGAACGTGAAACGGTGGTGCTGCCCGCCGGCGTCGATCCAGTCGAGCGCGATCGCGTCCGCCGATGCGTGCCGGTCGCAACATTCGACGCACGCGTTCAGGCCACGCTCCAGGTCGCGTGCAGATGCGCGGCGGCGGTCTCGATACTGAACCGGGCCACGGCGTCGGCGTAGGCCGGCACCGCCCGGGCGGTTGCTCCATCAGGCATGCGTGTCTCCTGTTCGTTATGACCGCCGGCGAGCCTGGGCGCGACGGGGGATACATCGATAGTAGACAGCCGGCACATTGCAATCAATGACAAACAGAATCTAGAATCGTGATCGCTTTTGCCATGTCGGGAGGACGCAGGAAAATGGGGCCGCAGATGATTTCGCCGGATTTCGTCGACGACGCGCTCGCGTGCCTGCGCCGGCAGCGCATCGCGACGGAGCCCGTGCTGCGCGCCGCCGGCCTGCCGGCCGCCGTGCGCGACCGTCACGCCGCAACAGTACGGCCGCCTGTGGCTCGCGATCGCCGGCACGATCGACGACGAATTCTTCGGGCTCGCCGCACGCCCGATGCGGCAAGGCAGCTTCACGCTGCTGTGCCATGCGGTACTGCACGCCGGCACGCTCGACAAGGCGCTGCGGCGGGCACTGCAGTTCCTGCGCGTGGTGCTCGACGAGCCGCACGGCGAGCTCGTCGTGGCCGACGGGCAGGCGCAGATCGTGCTGACGCAGTCGGGCGCGCCGTATCCGGCATTCGCGTACCGGACGTTCTGGCTGATCCTGCTCGGCGTCGCGTGCTGGCTGACCGGCAGGCGCATCCCGCTGCAGCGCATCGATTTCGCGTGCCCGAGCCCCGACCAGCGCAGCGACTATCACCAGTTCTTCGGCGTGCCCGTGCATTTCGACCGCCCGACAGCCGGCTCGCATTCAACGCCGCGTACCTCGCGCTGCCGACGATCCGCTCCGCGCAGGCGCTGAAGACCTTTCTGCGCGGCGCGCCCGGCAACTGCTGGTCCGCTACCGGCACGACAGGCGGTCGCGAAGACGCGCGCGCACCTGAAGGCGCTGCCGGCCGCCGAGTGGCCCGACTTCGATTCGCTGGCTGTGCGCCTCGGCACGACGCCCGCGACGCTGCGGCGGCGTCTGCGCAGCGAAGGGCAAAGCTTCGCGGCGATCAAGGACGAACTGCGCGGCGCACTGGCCCAGTCGCTGCTGCGGGCACGCGCTCAGCGTCGCGGAGATCGCGGCCGAGCTCGGCTTCACCGAGCCGAGCGCGTTTCATCGCGCGTTCCGGAAATGGACGGGCACGAGCCCTGGCGCGTTCCGGCGCGACGTGCATGCGGCGAATCCGGAATCTTGGATCGCGCGCTGATGATCCGGGTCGTACGCAGCGGATACGGGGATCCCGTCGCACGACGCTGATACGATTCGACACTCCGGCTGCTATCCGTTACCGATGTTTGTCTGCGTTTGATTGCATCGGTCACCGGCATCGACATTCCGGTGCGATGCGCCACGCGGCTCTCCGCAACGCTGACCAGCGCGACGTTGCGCCTCGGCCCTTCCGACCACATACTGGTCGGCCTGAACGAACAAGGTTGCGTCGATGGTGAGTGTCGATCAGGGTGCCGCTTCGTTCTTTGGCGTGATCGGAACCGCCGTGTCTTTGCTGGCAGCGATTCCGTACGCGCTCGCGATCTACCGGCGCACCGTTCGTCCGCATCTGTTCACGTGGCTCGTGTGGTCGGTCGTCACGGCGATTGCGGCCGCCGGCCAGTTCGTTGCGGGTGCGGGGCCGTCCGCGTGGTGCACGGCGGCGATTGCCGTCACGTGCTTCCTGACGCTGGTAGCCAGCATTTTTCGCGGCGAACGCGGCTGGACAGCCATCGACTGGTTTTTCCTGTGCGCGGCCCTTTCAGCCATTCCACTGTGGATGCTGACCGACGATCCGACAGTCTCGATCTGCCTGGTCACGCTGATCGAGCTTGCCGGCCTCGGCCCGACCGTCCGCAAGACGATCCGCGATCCGTGGAGCGAGAGCTTCGCCTATTTCGCGCTGTGCGTGCTCAAGTACGCGCTGGCGTTGCTGGCGCTGAGCACGTGGAGTGTCGCGGTCGCGTTTATCCGGCCGTCAACATCATCGCGTCGGTCGGCATCTGCCTGGTGATGCTGGCCCGGCGTCAATCGCTGTCGAACGCGCGGTAGGCTCTTTCCGTCGCCGCTGTATTCGGAACACGTTGCGTGCTGCAACAGGTCACAACCGATGAGCGAAACCATAAATCTTCAAAGATGATGCGAGGTCCCGATATGGATGCAATCCGTACAGTCATCGAACCCTACGAAACCGCGCTTCGGGCTGCGATGCTGGCCAACGATGTCGACGCGCTCGATGCGTTGCTGGACGACGATCTGGTGTTCACCGTCCCGACCGGCCAGGTCATCTCGAAGGAAGACGATCTGTCCACGCATCGCGCGAAGCTCCTGCGCCTCGACAGACTCGATTTCCACGAAACGCGGGCATGCTCGGTTGGCGAGATGATCCTGACCACGACGAAGGCGACGCTTGTCGGCCGTTTCGATGACGCGGCATTCGACGGCACGTTTGCCTATACGCGCCTGTGGCGTCGATCGGGTGCGGACTGGCGCGTTGTCGCCGGGCATGCATCGCAGGTCATGTAGCCGCGCAAAGCGTGCGTTTTTGATCTGATGGGTGAGGGGAAGAATGCGATATGACGCACCGTGGCGTTGTGCTCGAGAGAACCGAAGCGACCGACGTTGCGAGTGAAGTTGCAGCGGATCAGTGGCGGGTGTTTGATCGGCCGACTGTCGACCTGATGACGCCTTCGCACTCCAGCTCGAGCACGCTGCCGGCCGGCCTGCATTTTGTCCGCGCCAATGCAAAAACCCCCGCCTTTCGGCGGGGGTTCCTGGCTTAGGGAGCCTGACGATTACCTACTTTCACACGGGAATCCGCACTATCATCGGCGTAGAGTCGTTTCACGGTCCTGTTCGGGATGGGAAGGGGTGGACCGACTCGCTATGGTCATCAGGCAAAGAGGGTTGTCGCGTTGCTTCGCAGCACGACCAATCGGGAAGAAGCAGTAATTTTGAGTTGTGTGTATCACACACGAGAATCCAACTTGTCTCGTCTTGCTACGCAGGTCACCGGTACTTCAACCGGCGCGCCGCATCGATCAGCTTCGCTGCTCGACGCTCTGCGTGGGATGCTCGTAAGTGCTGAAGCACTAACGATCATCGACACAAGGCAGACTTGTTATAGGATCAAGCCTTACGGGCAATTAGTATCAGTTAGCTGAACGCATTACTGCGCTTACACACCTGACCTATCAACGTCCTGGTCTCGAACGACCCTTCAAGGGGATCTAGTCCCCAGGGATATCTCATCTTAAGGCGAGTTTCCCGCTTAGATGCTTTCAGCGGTTATCTCTTCCGAACATAGCTACCCGGCGATGCCACTGGCGTGACAACCGGTACACCAGAGGTTCGTCCACTCCGGTCCTCTCGTACTAGGAGCAGCCCCCTTCAAATATCCAACGCCCACGGCAGATAGGGACCAAACTGTCTCACGACGTTTAAACCCAGCTCACGTACCTCTTTAAATGGCGAACAGCCATACCCTTGGGACCGGCTACAGCCCCAGGATGAGATGAGCCGACATCGAGGTGCCAAACACCGCCGTCGATATGAACTCTTGGCGGTATCAGCCTGTTATCCCAGAGTACCTTTTATCCGTTGAGCGATGGCCCTTTCACAGAACCACCGGATCACTATGACCTGCTTTCGCACCTGCTCGACTTGTCGGTCTCGCAGTTAAGCACGCTTATGCCATTGCACTATCAGCACGATTTCCGACCGTACCTAGCGTACCTTCGTACTCCTCCGTTACGCTTTGGAGGACGCCCCAGTCAAACTGCCTACCATGCACTGTCCCCGACCCGGATCACGGGCCAAGGTTAGAACCTCAAACAAACCAGGGTGGTATTTCAAGGACGGCTCCACCGAAACTAGCGTTCCGGTTTCATAGCCTCCCACCTATCCTACACAGATCGGTTCAAAGTCCAATGCAAAGCTACAGTAAAGGTTCATGGGGTCTTTCCGTCTAGCCGCGGGTAGATTGCATCATCACAAACACTTCAACTTCGCTGAGTCTCGGGAGGAGACAGTGTGGCCATCGTTACGCCATTCGTGCAGGTCGGAACTTACCCGACAAGGAATTTCGCTACCTTAGGACCGTTATAGTTACGGCCGCCGTTTACCGGGACTTCAATCAAGAGCTTGCACCCCATCATTTAATCTTCCGGCACCGGGCAGGCGTCACACCCTATACGTCCACTTTCGTGTTTGCAGAGTGCTGTGTTTTTATTAAACAGTCGCAGCCACCAGTTTATTGCAACCCCTTCACCCTTTGCGCGCAGGCGCATCAAGCTACAAGGGCGTACCTTATCCCGAAGTTACGGTACCAATTTGCCGAGTTCCTTCTCCCGAGTTCTCTCAAGCGCCTTAGAATACTCATCTCGCCCACCTGTGTCGGTTTGCGGTACGGTCATCGTTAGACTGAAGCTTAGAGGCTTTTCTTGGAACCACTTCCAATTGCTTCGCTCCCTAAGGAGCTCGCGCCACACCCTTGAATTCCGCGCCCGGATTTGCCTAAGCGCCTTCTCCAATGCAGCGACCGGGACTTCCAACACCCGGACAACCTTCCGCGATCCGTCCCCCATCGCATCTAACAATGGTGCAGGAATATTGACCTGCTTCCCATCAGCTACGCATTTCTGCCTCGCCTTAGGGGCCGACTCACCCTACGCCGATGAACGTTGCGTAGGAAACCTTGGGCTTACGGCGAGGGGGCCTTTCACCCCTTTATCGCTACTCATGTCAGCATTCGCACTTCCGATACCTCCAGCACGCTTTTCAACGCACCTTCGCAGGCTTACGGAACGCTCTCTACCATGCGTGCAAAGCACGCATCCGCAGCTTCGGTATATAGCTTAGCCCGTTACATCTTTCCGCGCAGGACGACTCGATCAGTGAGCT